>CACKTD010000003.1 GCA_902603055.1 Coxiellaceae bacterium
TTTTCTTCTCGTGTTAACAATTCACGGAGTTTTTGAATGGCTGAAAAAATGGAAGGGGTTTGCATGAAATGATATTTAACGGCTACCGCAGTCAAGGTGTAAAACCATGACTAAAGTATCTAATTTAAGTTTACCTTTTTTACAAATTTTATCAATAAAATTTTCAAAACGTGCTTTAATCTAAATCAATTACAATTCACGATACTTAATAGAGCAAAAGAGCTGGTGGTATTAGCCATTTTGCTGCTTTATTATCTGAGTTTAAGTCTTAGCATTGGTGGAAATAAATTAATAGTATTTACTGATAAATTAGGATGCATTTGTCAAATACAAAGATAAGGCTTCATGTGAGAAAGAACAGATGTTCTATAAGGTGAAGATAAGAAATAACAAATAGTTACTAAATTAGCGTAGTAAATAGAAACGTTGATCGCCCCAATGTTTCTCTTGTTCTGTACTACCAAGAGCCGGGCATCCAATGTGTGAAAAATGGAAATCGGAGCATAAAAAAAGAGAATATGCTGAATCCTTAACGATTTTTCCATTCTCTGGTTGCGCATAGCAACACCTAAAACTCGTTAAATCATATGAAAATTGGGGTTTAGAGGTACTAATATTTAAGTAGAAAATCCAGCAAAATTTTATCGAGAATTAAAAACTGGCGGTGTATTGAACCCCTTTGAGTTCGAATCCTCTACACTCACCATTGTGATGCAACAAATAATCGCCCTGAAAACAAAGAAAAGCAAGTTTTATGTTGCAACACCTTGTGCTGCTTTGATTTCCGTTCTTGGCATGGATTGAATCATAGTGGCAAAAGTACCGTACCAATCGTGGGTTCGAATCCCTGTGCGGGGGGTCATTGACAACCGATATTGCACCTAATAATCAATCATCTGTGTCAATATAAGCTGTATGATCTACGCAACATAAACGTTGCAAGAACGCATATCAAAATGTTGAATGGAAAGAAATTTTTCTTGCTCCCCCCCCCCGAAAGTTATATGATGAGACAGTTGTTGTATTAAATTTAGGATAATCTTGATGGTTTTGCCAATAATTTTGTCAGGGGGTGTTGGTTCTCGCCTCTGGCCATTGTCGCGTGAAGCGCATCCCAAGCCCTTTATCAAGCTTGGTGACGGGCAAAGCCTGCTCCAGAAGAGCTATATTCGAGCCCGCAATATTTCGGACTCTGACGAAGTTATAACAGTAACAAATCGTGATTTGTTTTTTTACTCAAAAGATGAATTCGAAGAAATTGGTGTTTCGGCATCAAAAAATACATTTCTACTAGAGCCAGTTGGAAGGAACTCAGCTGCTGCCATTGCCATTGCTGCACATTATGCCCTCGGAGCATATGGTCCTGATTGCACTATGTTGATCATGCCCGCTGATCATCTTGTTCACGATATGGAAGCATTCACTCAAGCCGTAAAGCAGGCGGAAAAATTAGCCGCTCAGGGTAAGCTTGTAACGTTTGGCATAAAGCCTTCGGCCCCTGAAACTGGGTATGGGTATATATTGGCTGATGGAAATAAAGTAGAAAAATTTGTTGAGAAGCCAGATAAAGAAACTGCAGAAAAATATATTTCCGATGGCAATTATTTCTGGAATTCTGGCATGTTCTGTATGCGTGCAGACAGTTTTTTGGAGGATCTTGACCTTCTTGCGCCAGATATTGCAGGGCAAGCAGCCAAAGCTGTAGCTGGAGCAAAACAATCGTCTGCAGATAATTGGCGGCAACTTGAAATACAGCGTGCTGACTTTGAGCATATTCGAAGCATTTCGGTTGATTATGCCGTGTTTGAAAAATCTCAAAATGTAGGCATTGTGCCGTGTGATATAGGCTGGTCTGATATTGGCTCGTGGAATGAGCTCGGCGCGTTGTACCCCGCTGACGAGCATAAAAATAATAATTTGGGCAATGTGATATGCAAAGAAACCAACGATTGCGTTATTCATGGTGGTAACAGACTAATCGCTACGATTGGTGTCAAAGATCTCATTATTTCTGATACAGTCGATGCTCTCCTTGTTGCCCACAAAGATCGTGCGCAAGGCGTCCGCACTATTGTGGATGAGTTAAAGGCTTGTAATGATTCTGTTCATAAAGAATTTCCTACTATGCATCGCCCTTGGGGAACTTATACCGTTCTTCAGGAAGGTGTTGGTTTTAAGTTAAAACGTATTGAGGTAAAACCTGGCGCTCGGCTCAGTCTTCAGTCCCATAAACACAGGAGTGAGCACTGGGTCGTGGTGAGCGGTAAAGCGCTTGTCACCAATGGAGAAGAACAGATCGAGCTGCAGCCCAATCAATCAACCTACATCCCTTTAGGTAACAAACATCGTCTTGAAAACCCTGGAACTGAACAATTAATTCTAATAGAAGTTCAGTGTGGAAATTATCTAGGCGAGGATGATATTCAAAGATACGAAGATTTTTATGGCAGGGCAAGATAATGACTAAGAAAGCTTTAATTACTGGCATCACAGGGCAAGATGGCGCTTATCTTGCGCGATTTCTTTTGAGTAAAGGTTATGAGGTTCATGGCGCGCGCAGACGCATTTCTATTTTTAATACTGAGCGCATTGACGATTTAATTGAATCTGGACAGATAACGCTTCACTATGCGGATATGACGGACTCTTCTAGCCTTATAAGTATTGTGCAAAAAGTGAAGCCAGACGAGGTATATAATCTTGCTGCACAAAGCCATGTTGCTGTGTCGTTTCATGAACCTGAGTTCACAGCAAACACAGATGGCCTTGGAGCGCTGAGACTTCTGGAAGCAATCCGCATTTCTGGACTGGAGAATACTTGTAAATTTTATCAAGCGTCAACATCAGAGCTATATGGGCTTGTGCAAGAAGTCCCTCAAAAAGAAACTACGCCTTTCTATCCTCGTTCACCCTATGCCGTCGCAAAGCTTTACGCATATTGGATTACTGTGAACTATCGAGAAGCCTACAATATGTATGCTTGCAATGGCATTCTGTTTAATCACGAGTCACCCATCCGAGGTGAAACATTCGTCACTCGTAAGATTACCCGAGGGCTTTCCCGAATAAAGCATGGTTTGCAAGAGCATTTAAAGATGGGAAACTTGGACGCATTGCGTGATTGGGGGCATGCTCAGGACTATGTAGAATTCCAGTGGATGATGCTGCAACAGGAAACTCCTAGTGATTACGTTATCGCTACAGGAAAGCAAGTATCTGTACGAAGATTTATAGAATTATCTGCTCAACATGCAGGAATGGATATTGAGTGGAGAGGAAAAGCTGAAGCGGAAGTAGGAATAGAGAGAAATACCGGTAAAACGATAATTATGGTTGACCCTAAATATTATCGTCCGACTGAAGTAGAAACTTTGCTTGGTGATGCGACAAAGGCCCAAAAAGAACTAGGATGGACTCCCAAGATCACACTTGAAAATCTAGTGGAAGACATGATGGTAAGCGATTTAAAGCATGCGAAGCTTGATGCTACCATCGGGAGGAATGGTTAATATGGGGGAAGTTGTTCAAATTCCTGTGTACCAGCCTTATTTAGGTGGTAACGAGAAAATATATGTTAATGAGTGTCTCGATTCAAACTGGATATCTTCACGAGGATCATTTGTTGATAGATTCGAAAAAGCGTTCTCCAATTATATTGGCTGTCCTTACGCATCGACTGTTTCCAATGGCACTGTTGCACTCCATGTTGCATTAGAAGCGCTTGGGATCACTGACGGCGATGAAGTCATCGTTCCCACATTCACCTATGTTGCTTCGGTCAACACGATCATGCAAACAGGGGCAACCCCAATCTTTGTTGAATGTGATGCCGAGACGCTTCAGGTAGATGTTAACAGTATAGAGAAGAAAATCACCTCCAAAACAAAAGCTATAATGGCAGTCCATCTTTATGGTCATCCTTGTGAAATGCAAAAAATATTAGAGCTTTGCAAAACGAGAGATCTGTTATTAGTTGAAGATTGTGCCGAAGCGCTTGGCAGCAGGATTGGCACTCGCCATGTCGGAACTTATGGTGATGTGGCAACTTTTAGCTTTTTTGGCAACAAGACGATTACGACAGGCGAAGGGGGTATGGTTGTTTCCCCCCATAAGAAGATTATTGAAAAGGTCAATTTGCTTAAGAGTCAAGCTGTTTCAAAAGAAATTGAATATTGGCATAGCGGGCTTGGTTATAATTATAGGATGACAAATATTTGCGCTGCTATCGGCTTGGCGCAACTTGAGGCTGTGGATAAAATCTTAAAGATGAAGAGATCTGTAGCAAGTTTTTATCAGACTGAGTTAACAGAGTTGCCGCTGCGGCATCACAGTGAGTCAGTTGATACAACACATTCTTATTGGATGAACTCCATTATTCTCGACGATGAGATGCATAGGGATGCGTTACGTAAGCACTTAAAAGAGGCAGGTATTGAAACACGGCCATTCTTTTATCCAGCTCATCAGTTTGACCACTGTAAATCAGAAGAAAGATTTGTTGTGTCAGAAAGGGTTTCTAAATGTGGTATAAACCTCCCCAGCTATCCAATGCTTGAACCAGATCAGTTGCTGAAAATATGCAATGCAATTAAAAACTATGTTGGAAGAAATAAATGAAAAAAATATTAAAGGATATCCGTAATCGAGTTCTCGGTATTAATGAGATTAAAGCAATAATTCAGGACATTTATGGTCAGAATGAAAAGCTAGTTATACCAAAGGATGATTTAATCAATGTTGTAAAAGATCTATTGATGCTTATCAAGGAAGACTACCCTACATCCGAAGGGCACGATATATTAGCGGCGCTAACAATACTAAACCAAATGCCATTGCCTTACGGTGTGGATGATATTCCACACGCCATATCAATTCCAAAGCATGGTACATATGCGCCGTGGAAGATTAAAGATTTTTATAATGACGTGCTGCAGGAAATTAATCCTCCTTACTATCTACCAAATTGGCAAGAAAAAGTAAGCTTTACTTTAGTTGATATATACAGAATATATGGGCTTTACCAAGGTTTAATGGCTTGTAAGCATTTAACAGGTGATGTAATCGAGATTGGCGCATATAAAGGCGGCACCGCGGCTTTTATTGGTAATGTTCTGAAAACCGAACAAATAAAATCTCACTTATTTGTCGCGGATACTTATGAAGGGGTTGTAAATGCAAGCCCAGACTATGACCCTGTTTATCAAGGCGGAGAACATGCCGATACTAGCGTTGAAGATGTAACCCGCCTATTAAACAAGTTCTGTGCAAAAGACAGTTTCTCAATAATTAAAGGCATCTTTCCCGATTCCGCACCCGAGGAATTTAAAAATAGGAAGGTCAAATTCTGTCATATTGATGTTGATGTGTATTCTGGATCGGTGGAATCTTATTCATATTTGTATCCACTAATGGATTCTGGTGCTGTTGCAATATTTGATGATTTTGCTACGCAAGGCATAGAGGGAGTCACAAGAGCAGTACGGCATATCAAAAATAATTTTGATGTAAATGTCTTTCACATGTTCCAAGGTCAAGCAATGGTTATCAAGCGATGAGAATTGTTAACTTACTCGCATTAGGAGCCGCCAAGCGGGTTACCCTTTTTGAGCAAATGACGTCCTTGTTTGAAGAAGGTGAGCTTAAATTACATTTGGCTTCAATGGAATTGAATGCGGGTTTTTATCCCATTTGCAGTGTTGGGGATATTGTAGATGGCCCTAAGTTTTCGTCACAGAATTTTGATATCTATCTAGAACAAGAACTCACCAAAAGAAAGTCGAATGGTTTAGCTTTTATGGATGCTGCTATACCGAGTTTGTCGAGTTTAGCGGGGCGAGACTTTGGTGGTGGTAAAATAATTGCAAGTACAATTGAGGGTGCTAATATTGCCCTTAGTAAGACTAAAACAGCGGATTTTTGTGCTAAACACAATATTCTGCATCCTAAAATCTTTAGCCAAGAAGTCCTTCCTCTAAATGGTGAACGCCTTATCGCAAAGCCCATCGAAGGATTTGGGAGTAAAGGGATAACCTATTTTAATGCTGATGAATTTGAAGAAAAATTCGAACTTCTCAAAGACACACACATTCTTCAGGAATGTATAGATGGTTTGGAAACGACGCATGATCTATATATAGATCATGCGTTAAACATTATCTCGTCTTCCCGAGACAGGTTGTCAGTCACAGGCGGTGAAGTAGATCATTGCATCGTGAGGCATAGCACAGATCAGGAGAAGTATATTTTCTCTCAGATTGCGCAAACTAACCTATTTCAAGGCCCTATTACCGTGCAAACAATGAAACGTAGCGATGAGTGCTTTGTTATTGAGATTAATGCTCGGCTTGGTGGGGGCGTAACTGGATCAATAGAAGCAGGTTTTCCCGTTTTACAGGCTTGGGCAAAAGATAGTTTGGGGATTGAGTTACCAAGAAAAACATTTACTCCCTTAGAAATGAAGAGGTGTTACCGTGACTTTTACCGAGTCCTTTAAACAAGTTAAAAATAAAACAATCGCAGTTGACATTGATGGAACTATATGTTCGGAGGAGCGCACGTTCGATCGACCATTGGCGGTTCCTTTGGAGGGGGCCGTCGAAGCTTTAAGACTCTTGAAGCGAAATAACAACACAGTTATTTTATGGACTGCAAGAGGATGGGAGCAATATAAAGTGACTACTAAATGGCTTAATGATAACGATTTCGAATATGATCAATTAATTATGGGTAAGCCAATAATGGATTTTTTTATTGATGACAGGGCAAGACAATTTAAAAGCTGGGGCGAATTTAAACCATGAAAAGATCCTCAGTATTAGTATGGATTCCCCTACGACCAGGTAGTAAGTGGACAGGAGAGGGTATAGCTGGCACCCTCGATAGAATCTTAAAATATTTAGATCACACTGAACTAAGTGTGGTGGCGCTATCACAGCATGTGGAGCTTATGAAGAGCACCCACGGCGACCGTGTTAAATTCTATTCGGTTCCTCAAGCGCAAGATACGTTTCAAAGTTATGAAGGCGTTTTGTCTCCGCGTCTAGTCAGTTTTCTGCGGATTCCCGAGCGTACCTTAAATATCATTTTGTATGTATTGTTTGTATCTATTTATTTTTTCACTTTAAAAATGAACAGGAAAGTCCAAACGGTATGGTGCCCCTCTTTTGCGGTATTGTTTGCTTCGTCAAATTTTTCAAAGCAAAAAGTTGTAAATTTTTGGGATGCATTTGTATTTGAATACTATGGTTTTTCCCATGTTCAGCTACCAATTTTTATTAGAATTGAACGTTATCTACGATCAGCGGGTGTGATTGTGACTCAATCTAGGCACAATAAATCGTATTTGATAGATGTGTTCGATATTCCTGAAGAAAAGGTCTTAGTGGTTCCGAACCCAAATCCGCAAGTCAGACATATATTACCTGACGCGGTGTTTAATAGCATCAAAAATGATCGAAATATGGCATTCAAACACTGGAAAAAAACCTCTACCACTTTACCTTTAGGCAAAGTCAAAGATATATGCAATTTATCTATGTTGAGGCGATTTACCCATGAAATGACAGAGAATACTTTTACTATATTTTGCTCAACGCAAAGACGCCCATATAAAGGTTTTGATGTATTGATTTCTAATCTAAGCAGGTTCAGCAGAAGAAATTCGAAATTCGATATACGTTTGATCCTTACAGGCGATTTAAAAGCCTTTTTCAAGGAAAGGACACTGGATCTTGATACATTAGATTGGGTGTACACACATTGTTATCAAATTAGTCGCGTTAACAATTTCAACCACGCGCTTCTATATACGTTGTCTGACTTAGTAATGCACCCAAGTTATGCAGAAGGAGGACACGGAGTTTATCCTCTCTTCGAAGCAGCGTCAGTGGGCACACCATGCTTAATGAATGTTGGTCGACATACCGATGAAATTTTAATGGATTCCCCAGAACTTCGCGCTAATATATTAGACTTTTCAAACTATGATGAATTTGAAACCGAATTGAATCGTTGTATTTCAGATCAGTCACATCGTCACATGATGTTGTCGAATGCGGTTTCAATTGCAAACAATGAGAAAGAGTCGATTTCTCAATATTTGTCTGTACTGCAGCGAGCGGAGGCTACGTAAATGCATTCATCAAAGTTGTCATATCTCTCTGACGTTATCATTTCTGCAAAGCCATGGCGCATCATTTATCTTCGGTCAAGTCAGGGGATTAGAAGTCGATACGCTCGGTCAACACTAGGCGAGTTTTGGTCTGTTCTTTCAATCGCATTTCTAATCATATCAACTGGGCTGATTTGGTCATTTATTTGGAACATCGATGCGGAGCAATACCTGCCCTATGTTGCCTGCGGGCATATATTATATTTGTTTATATCAGGAACAATAAATGAAAGCACAACGGCGATAATAGGCGAAAAGCGGCTTTTTTATAAATGTAATGTGTCGCCTCTCATAGCTATTCATATTCTTGTTTTGAGAAACTGCATAACTTTCATACATAATATCCCAATTATTGTCCTAGTTATTGCTTGGTCTAGTTATGTATCGTGCTCTTTAAATGTAGAACTTATTTTGTACTTTCTGCTGGTTATTTTATTTATGTTTTTTACATGCGTTTTTTTGGCAATATTGTGTGTTTATTATAGAGACATGATCCAGCTAGTGGGTTCAATTTTACAAATCAGCTTTTTGCTCACTCCTGTTATTTGGCATGTTGATCGTATTCCGGAGCCATATATTAAATATGTATATCTAAATCCATTTGCAAGTGCGATTGAAGTGATTAGAAATCCTGTCTTAAGTGATCCTATCTCCGATTGGGCAGTTATTTCACTACTTAGCTGGATAATGATAGCTTTCATTCTAAGCTACACTTTTTGGAAGTTTAAAATTAGAAATATAATATACTGGATATGATCTATGATAAATTTGAACAACGTAATCATTGAATACCCGCTTATGCAATTCAATTCACATAGTTTGCGTGCTCGTATTGAATATTTTCTAAGGCTTAGAAAAGGTAGTGATTATAAAGAAATATCCCCAAAGGTTGTGGGTTTGAACGATGTGACTTTAAGCATAAACCCTGGAGACCGAGTGTCTGTAATCGGTCACAATGGCGCGGGTAAGACAACACTGTTGCGAGCAATGAGCGGTATTTACCCTTCCACATCCACAAAAGGTAGGATTAGTGTAGAGGGTAGCATCAGTAGTATTATTGACATTTCTTTTGGTTTTGAAGACGAGCTATCGGGAATAAAGAATATCGAACTCGGCTTGGTATTTGCGGGTAAAACATTTTCACAGGCAAAAGAACTGGCACCAATAATTGCACATGAAGCGCTTATTGGAGATGCCATACATCGACCGATTTATACTTACAGCACAGGTATGGCTCTGCGAGTTGCATTCGCTCTCGCAACTTACGAGCAGCCAGAAATTCTAATTATGGACGAGATATTAGGAGCTGGAGATGAAGCATTTCGGTCTATTGCGCAAAATAAAATAGATAATCTTATTGATAATTCAAAAATATGCGTTTTGAGTACTCATGATTTGGCTGCTGTACGTAAGTATACAACCAAATGCCTACTTATGAACAAAGGGTCTGTCCAATTTTATGGTGACGTAGAAGAGGCCATAGATATATATTTGAGCGATGTGCACAAACAATGAATGTCCTCCACGTATACAAAACGTCCATGCCAGCCAGTTATGGTGGTGTTGAGAGCTTTATTGATACGCTGTGCAAGCAGGACAGTAAATTAGGTGTCAAAAATACCGTTCTGACATTGCATCCTGAGCCCCAGAAACAACCAATTGAAATGGACGGTTATTCCGTTCATCAAGCAAAACAAAATCTCTTTTTAGCTTCAACAGGTTTTTCAGTATCTGCCTTTTGCAAATTTAAGCGATTGTCGAATGATGCGGATATTATCCATTATCACTTTCCTAATCCTTTTGCAGATATGCTTCATGTGGCATATCGGCCCAAAAAGCCATCTATAGTTACCTATCACTCAGATATCATAAAACAAAAACACTTACTTCATATTTATAGGCCGCTGAAACAACGGTTTTTAAACTCTGTTGACCAGATCGTTGCGACTTCCCCCAATTACTTTATCTCAAGCGGTGTTTTGCAACAATACGCTGATAAAGTATCTGTCATTCCTATTGGCATAGACCCGAAAGCTTATGAAACGGTTGATTCTGAACGCTTAGATTTTTGGCGAAGCCGTTTATCAAAGCCTTTCTTTTTATTTATTGGCGCCATGAGGTATTACAAGGGGCTTCATATTGCCCTTGAGGCTGTTGCAGGAACAGAAATTCAAATAGCGATAGCTGGCATTAACGGAATTGAAAAAGACCTGAAAGCCCAAGCGGCGGCACTTCAATTGAAAAACATTGATTTTCTTGGCTTTGTTAACGATAAGGATAAAATCGCGCTGCTTCATCTTTGCCATGGCTTTATTTTTCCTTCTTATCTTCGCTCTGAGGCGTTTGGCATCTCTCTTTTAGAGGCTGCAATAGTTGGAAAACCGATGATTTCATGCGAGATCGGCACAGGAACGACCTTTGTTAATTCTGCAAATGAAACAGGACTTGTCGTTAACCCAGGATCACCTAGTGAGTTACGTGAGGCGATGCAGTATCTTTTAGATAATCCAGAGGTTGCTGCCGCTATGGGAAAAAATGCAAAGAAACGATCCTTAGAATTATTTACTGCAGATCAACAAGCTAAGTCGTACTATGATCTCTATCAGCAATTACTCAATTCGAATCATTAAAATAGTTCAATTTTTCAATAGGATTTGTTCAGCCAGCATCTCTTCGGTCAGGCTGAATATTTCCCGGGCGCAGAAAAATACACATTGCAGCCACTTATCGATAATGGCGTTGATGCTTTGGCCTGTGCTGATATTGATGGGCTGGAAGATATTAAATTAGTCGAAATCCAACATCAGTTTCTGGGGCCTTATAATGACAAACAGACGTTGCGCTCAAATGATGTGTTTGCGTCCTTAGAATCAAGAGATCGTGAATTTCCAAACTTTGGCAGATTGGTATCCGCTAGTTTTTCGGTGAAATTTGAAAATGCCAAGCGCCCGCGCATGATCAAGGTACGAACACCAAATGTTGCCAATTTTGACCGTAAAGAAGATTCTCACCTGATTGAAACATGGTTGCGGAAGCGTGGCTTTGTGAATGAGCAGAAAGAGGAAGAAGACAGCACACAACCCGTAACGCATCAGGAGAGCCATGACGCCGTATCAATCGCCGCAATGGCGTAAACTCACAGAGCTTTCTGGTGGCAAGGGTGTAAAAGCTGAATGGCAAAACTTTCCAGCAGAGCTGCTTGCCATCACCAATGAGCAAGCATCCGCCATTCCCTGTAATGGCAGAGCTGGCTGCTACATGAATGTCGTGCGGCATGGGCCAAACGATATTGTCGGCATCTGTACGTCAGATACTAAGCAGTGCGACCGCCGCACAATTGAAAAATCAGAACTTGCGCTGTATCGCATCGATCACAAAAAACTGTCTACCAAGGTTGCCGCCGCCATTGGTTTTACCGAGCAACACGAAAAAATCACAGGCTATACGGCCCTTTGGAAATTTGGTGTGCTGAATCCGCAAGCCGAGCATAGCTTTCCTGTGTATTGCTTTTTGGGCCAGACATCCTCGCAGCTGGATAAGATCGTCAATCAGCTTTGTATGGGCGAGCAGACGTTTCTATTGATTGCCGCCACCAGCAGTCTTATCAGCACTGCCAGCTCTGATGCGAGTAGCAGGCATAAATCCAAACTCATCGGCATAAATGATGTGCTTGCCGTTGATGGCGCAGGCAAGGTCACGGCGAAAGACAGTGCTCAAACAATCGTCTCCAATTGGCTGGAAACAGTGTTGCCAAAATCAGCGAAGCCGGGATCGGAGTATCAATTCCCGACACCAGCAGGCGCAACGTGGGAGCAGTTTGTGTTCGAATTTACCGCAACAGAGATGTTGTCAGTGACATGCGGTCAAACTCAACAACGTTTGGAACCTGAGCATCTGAAGATGAAAGATCAGAGATCTGGGAAAAGAACGAACCAGTGGACGCTTCTATTGGTTCTTGCAAAAACCGGAGGAAGCCTCTCGTGGCAAGATAGCGATGCAGACGATAAGCTAAAAAAGCAGAAGCAGGAATTAGCAAACAAGCTCAAACAATCCTTTGGCCTTTCCGAAGACCCGCTTCCATGGTCGCGTAAGGAAAATTGCTATAAAGCCAGATTCACCATTCGTGCAGATGATAACGTGCTGCGCCAGCTCACTGGTTGACAATGATAGGCATAGACTGGTGCGAACTGGTTAATTGCCAAGCCCTTGATTTCCCATGACTAAAAGCTCCGTACTTCGCTTTTCCAAGTACGGTGTTTTTCAGGAAAGGAGCATATATAGGAGGAAAATTAGAGAAAAACGGGGTATTTTTATAGAGTGGAAGTCAATTGCAAATAGCGAAAAAGCCCGCAAATGCTGGGCTTTTGAGGCTATGCCATCGAAGGCATAGACAAGTTCGTTTGTAGTCAATGGCGGAGAGAGAGGGATTCGAACCCTCGGTACGTTTTAGCGCACACACGCTTTCCAGGCGTGCCCCTTCGACCGCTCGGGCACCTCTCCAAAAGCTCTAATATATTACTTTTCATATATAGTAGTCAATGTATTCTATTGTATTAAATCCAACCATCACAATCGGGAATATCTTCATCGTTGTCTAAGTTTTGAAGCCGATTATAGGAGTAGCACATTTTAATGATATTACCAAAATGATGTTCTAGATTAAAAGACTCATTTTCCTTTAATTCAATGAACTTATCGACTATTAGTTTTTGAAAAGCAGATTTACATAATTTTGGCTTTAGAATAGGGCACTCACCAAGCCAATATTGTATAAATCCCTTGGACATGTCTTCACATTCAGGATCATAATCAATATATGTTTTTTCAATTTCTTGTGATGAATATCCGAGTAGAGATAATACAAATAGATTAGCAAGACTAATTCCAACCAACGCAAGAAAATGTCGCTCGTCAATATGTATTGAACGTTGTTTTTTATTTAGCTGTTCGTTGATGTTTTCTTTTAAAATTTGATTAAAAGTAGGGCAGTTAAGCATGAACTCAAGTAATAGTTTAGATTTTTCTTCATTCCCAAATGTTGTGAACACATACATAATTTGTTGGTAGTAGCTTTCTACGATTAGCTTAATATGTGTCAGTTTATAGCAACAATGATGATTGAAAAATGAATTAAGACTTACTAACATCACTTCCCAATTTAATAAATCAGGACTGGTTGTCAAGCAAAAATAGTACTGATTAAAATAAATAGCTTTCTTAAATTATCAAAGTATGGTACTTTAATAAAGCACTCTTGCACTCTCTATGGATAAATTAAAACGAGATTATAAATGAACGACTTTAAAAACTTTGACCTCCCTATGCCTTTAATGAATACCTTAGAGAGTATGAATTTCAATGAACCCACACCAATTCAGGCTAAAACAATCCCTCTGGCACTTGCTGGTAAGGATATTTTAGGTTCTGCCCAAACAGGTACTGGAAAAACAGGTGCGTTTGGTATTCCTCTGGTTGCAAAACTTTTAAATGAACCGTCAGGTCAGTTTTTAGTCATAACTCCAACGCGTGAATTAGCTAATCAGGTCATGAAACAGTTAAGAATCATGTTAGGACGTTACGCTAAGGTCAAAACTGCATTATTGATTGGTGGTGCACCTATGCCAAAACAATTACAGCAACTCAAAGAAAAGCCACGATTAATTGTTGGAACACCTGGTCGAATCACTGATCATTTAAAACGCAATAGTCTCAAGTTTGTTAATGTTAAATATGTTGTTCTAGATGAAACAGATCGTATGTTGGATATGGGCTTTTCTATCCAAATTGATGAAATCATGACATTCATAAAATCAAAACATCAAACATTACTATTTTCAGCTACTTTACCAGCTAATATTGTTAAGGTTGCTAAAAAGTATCTAAATAACCCAGAACAAATCGAAATTAATAAATCTCTCAAGCCTGCCGAGAATTTAGAGCAAACCGTTTTACAAGTTAAGGATGCTGAAAAATATGATCAATTAATCAAACATCTAGGTGATTGTGCAGGATCTGTGATTATTTTTATGAAGACCAAGCATTCCACAGAAAAAATGGCTAAGAAATTAAATAAAGAAGGTTTTAAAGCTGATGCCATACATGGTGATTTAAGACAAAATAAACGTGACCGTGTTATTCGGTTATTCAGACAATCACAATATCAAATTTTGGTTGCTACTGACGTAGCATCTAGAGGTTTAGACATACCTCATATTGAAAATGTAATCAATTATGATTTACCTCAGTGTCCAGAAGATTATATACATCGTATTGGTCGTACCGCTCGAGCAGGAGCAAAAGGACATGCGCTCAACTTAATAGCACCGATTGATAAAATGAAGTGGGTTGCTATTAATCATATGATGAATCCAGATGCCCCTAAGCCAAAACCTGAGAAAAAGAAAAGTGGTTTTAAATCAAAGTTTAAAAAGACTTTTAAGTTTAAAAAACCAACGGATGTTAAAAAATCCTCTAATTTTAAGAAGAAGCCACGCAGAAAAGTAGCAGCTGCTAGAACTGCTTAATCATTCTTAATTATTATTTATATTGGCATCAACTCGGTGAAAGGTGAGGTTGAGTAACCAAATATTCTTGAATTTGTTGAATACTCTCAGTTTTCATCGCTGGTGTGATTTCTGATGGTGATTGTATGTCAAAATGCAATCGTGCATATAACTCAACATAAATTAACATCGCATTTGTTATTTGCAAATAATCCATAAGACTATTGTTATCCTGGTTACGATGGCGTAATTGACTAAATTGTAATGCAGCCATTTCAATAGGAGAGGGCTCTTGTAAAAATCCTGAATCATCAACTTGTTTGTTATCTAAAATCATTTGACGACATATATATGGTTCATTTGTATATAAAATAGCTTGAGTCAGTGGGTTGATACTTCTCCAATAAAGACCAGACCTAGATTTAAAATAAATGGGTTTGATATTAATTTTTTGATTGACCATAGCATCAATAAGATCAACATTATTCGTTTGTAATGCGTGTGATAGTAATGAAGTAATTGGTTTTTTTTCTTGATATTGATGCTGAACGATAATTTTATTATCTTTTTCATCATACGAATAGCTATCAAGTGGTACTAAATGTCCTTTTTCTCCATCCATAATAAGGTCTCCATCCATGCCAGATTGCATGAGATGATTTACCAGTTTTGAGTCCTCTAAATAGACAGCCGTCTTTAATAAATGATAATCATCAGGGAAGAAGTTACCAGATAATACTTTTTTTGAAAAATGATCCGTTTCTAGAGGTTTGCATGCGAACATACTCAGTGTTGTTGTTAGTATTGAATAAATGTTCATAATGTTGTCCTCTCTTCAGTCTTTACAATAATTTCACAAGATGTAGATGGTTTGTAACTACTTTTTGTAAATTACAATTATCCCTAATATTGTATTACTTTAGTTCCTAAGCTGTTAAAATCAAGTGCTATTTTTGGATTTAGGGAGCATTCTTTGTAAAATGGGATCGCCTTTATATACGTGATATAGAGTTGCAAAAATATGTATGGATATCAAAGTAGCAAATAGATACCCGAGCACTTGATGAATGTCGTAAAACTGGCCTGCTAAGCGCTTATCCAATGGTATAAAAAACAAAGTTGGTAGACCCCATGGCATTTTGTTTACTGCTGAGGACATGATCCAACCAGATAGTGGGTTAACAATTAATAATGAGTAGAGGCTCATGTGGGATATTTTAGCAACGATGACATTTAACTTTGAAAGTGGTAGTGGTGGTGCAGGATGGATGATACGCAACCCTATGCGCCAAAACGTTAAGAAAAGAACAATGATGCCGATGAGCTTATGAAAGTTACGCACAGTACCTTTAAAAACGAACCCATTTGAAAATCCTAATATAAATCCCCCAATAACATTGCTAATTACTAAAAAAGCAATTATCCAATGGAGTAGTTGTTGTGCTTTTGTATAACGATCGTTAATACTAAGCGTCTTGATATTTGGTTGGATCTTCAATTTTCGCATCTATGAACCCCTTTTGTCTAAGCATACAACTATCACACTGTCCACATGCTCTGCCTAAAGTATCAGCCTGATAGCAGGATATTGTCATGGAGTAATCCACACCAAGCTCAATACCTAATTCAATGGTCTTTGCTTTTGATAAGTAAATCAAGGGGGCATGAATACTGATTCTTTTATCTTCGATACCTAATTTAGTTGCAAAATTAGCCATTTGTGTAAAAGATTCGATAAATTCAGGCCTACAATCAGGATAGCCGGAATAATCCACACTACTGACACCTATAAAAATATGTTGACACTCAATTACTTCTGCCCAGGCTAATGCATGACTTAAGAATATTGTATTTCTTGCAGGAACATAAGTATTAGGTATTTTGTCAGAGTCGCTGGGTTTAATCGTAGAAGAATGATCGGTGAGGGCAGAGCCTTTTAATTTGCTCAGGTAATTCATTTGAATGATTTCATGGCGTTTTACATGGAACTGCTGAGCAATGCGTTTTGCTTGCTCAAGCTCAACTTTATGACGTTGGCCATAATCAAAACTGAGTGCATATATATCAAATCCACGCATTTGTGCATATGCAAGACATGTTGTGGAATCAAGTCCACCAGATAATAGAACAATTGCTTTCATAATTATTTAACCTTAAAGCTCATAGTAACTTTTCATAATAGTTTTTGAATGGTTTTAGCTTGATCATTCAAGCGTTTTAATGCGGAATTTTGCTCGCTAAGTAAAGCTTCATTTTCTTCCAATAATGCTTTGGGTGCATTTTGTCTAAACTTAGGATTATCTAGTTTTTGTTTTAAGTTATTAATCGATTTTTCAAGTTTTAAAATGCTTTTGGCAATCCGCTCATTTTCAATAACAGGATCAATGAGGCCTTTTAGTGGGATATCAATATTTATCTCTTCGAGTGTTGTCCTAGCACTGATGGGATCAGGTGTTGCGACCCATGATATGTCGATGGCTTTACACAATCGTTTAATAAATAATTCACTATCTTTTAGCTGTTGTTGCATCATTGAGTTTTCAGGTGATAGCTCAATTGTGATTTCCTGTGCTGGAGAAATATTACATTCAGATCGAAGATTTCGAACTCGGGCAATAAAGCGTTTTGCAAAAACTATACTTGCGTACTCGGCAGGATCGGCTGTTTGAGTTGTTTTTGGATACTCAAGAACTGCGATGGTTTTTGCTTTCAATTCTAGTTTTGGACTAATCTGTTGCCAAAGTGTCTCACTGATAAAAGGCATCACAGGATGAATAGCTCGTAATAACTTTTCTAATATGATGTAGGCTACAGTATAACTTTTGGAATGAGGGTCGTTTTGAATGGCAACTTTTACAAATTCCAAATACCAATCACAAAACGTATGCCATGTAAATTCATAGATTCCTTTAGCAATTAAATCAAAACGATATTCATGAAGGTGTTGGTCAATTTGCTCTAAAAATGAATTAAATTGTGCATGGATCCATAAATCAATGGGGTTGTTAAATGCCTCACTTTGAACCAGTTGATGATCAATTTGACCATCCCATGATTCAATTAAACGCACAGCATTCCAGATCTTATTACAAAAAAACTTGTAACCACGAAGCTGATCTAGATGAAAGCGAATATCACGTCCTGGTACTGCCATAGCAGCAAAACACATACGAAGGGCATCAGTGCCGTGTTCTTCAATACCTTGAGGAAAATGTTTTTTTGTTTGTTGGCTAATCTTATTTTTTAGTTTAGGTTGCATCATCCCTTGGGTTCTTTTTTGTGTGAGTGACTCACAATCAATACCATTAATAAGGTCGAGTGGGTCAATTACATTGCCTTTAGATTTAGACATTTTATGGCCATTTTCATCTCTGACAAGTCCATGCAAATATACATTTTTGAAAGGCACTTGGCCTGTTAGCTTTAATGACATCATGATCATCCGTGCGACCCAAAAGAAAAGTATGTCATAGCCTGTAATAAGAAGATCATTTGGGAAATGTTTTTCTAATCGCTTAGTGTCATCTGGCCAACCGAGTGTTGCAAAAGGGTATAATGATGACGAAAACCAAGTGTCCAATACATCCTCATCCTGAGTCAGCTGGATGGTTTTATCAAGTTGGTATTGTTTTCGAACATCACCCTCACTCATTCCAACGTAGATATTGCCATCATTATCATACCATGCAGGTATGCGGTGCCCCCACCATATTTGTCGACTTATACACCAGTCTTGGATGTTATTAAGAAAGTGGTTATAGGTCTTTTCCCAGTTACCTGGTATTAAATTCACTTTTTTCTCTTTGACCGCAGAAAGTGCCTCATCTGCCAAAGGTTCCATACTCACAAACCATTGATCAGTTAGGCGTGGTTCAATGATTGTATTAGATTTATCGCTGTAAGGTACCATCAATGTGTGGTCTTTTATTTCTATCAACAAACCTGCTTCTTGAAGATCATCAATCACAGCTTTACGAGCAGCTTGTGTGGTCATACCTTGGTATTTACTTGGGACATTCGTATTTAAAATACCAGATTCATCTAAAATATTAATCGGTACTAGTTGATGCCGTAGACCCACTTCATGATCATTAAAATCATGTCCTGGAGTGATTTTAAGGCAACCTGTTCCAAACTCAAGATCAACGTACTCATCTTCAATGACAGGGATAGTTCGTCCGGTTAAAGGAAGTATGACGTTGTTAGGAATTTGTTTAAGTCTAGTATCATTTGGGTTTAATGCAACAGCAACATCACCAAACAATGTTTCTGGTCGTGTAGTGGCGACTACCAATTGTCCACTACCATCCTCATAAGGGTAAGCAATGTGATATAGATGGCCTTTTTCTTCTTTGTTTTCAACTTCAAGATCTGATACTGCTGTTTTAAATTGAGTATCCCAATTCACTAGTTTTTTGCCTCGATAAATGAGTTTGTCACGGTATAGCTTTACAAATGCAGTAGTGACAGCCTTTGAATGATGATCATCCATTGTGAAAATTGCTGAATCCCAATCAACACTTGCCCCCATTTTTTTAATTTGATCATGGATTTTTACGTTTTGTATCCATTGATCAACTTCATGTAAAAACTCATCACGCTGCAAGTTTTTTACATCAAGTCCCTTGCGCTCACATTCTCTAGTTACGACCATTTGGGTAGAAATTCCAGCATGATCAGTTCCCATTTGCCATAGAACATCTTTTTGCTGCATACGTTGGTAGCGCATTAGAATATCCGATATGGTAATCAAAAAGCCATGACCCATGTGAAGGTTTCCGGTTACATTTGGGGGTGGGAACATCATAGTAAATGGTTGATTCTGTTTGCCTGGTTGGCCAATTTTCATGGTGTGCCAAATGCTTTCCCAATGAGACTCAATTTTTTTTGGATCAAATTGCTTATCCATGTACTACCTCTTTATGGACAGTTACTGTGTAACCTTTTTGTTTATATAACTTAAATTTGTCGCGGCCAATGGCTTTGTGGCTTTCTGTATTAAAGACACACTCTACAATCATGCTATGTTTATTGGTATCAATCATGCCAAGACCAAAATTTATTGATACACTTTTGTCTTGTGCTAATAATGTTTGGACTCCATGATCAGTCACGCGATGGGGTATAAATGCATCATGTGGGTATATCCATAAAATACGGTCAATCATCTCTTGTACCATAGGATCCTTAGTCAATATCTCTACATTAAATTGATCTTGGACATATTTATTAATGACCTGTGATAAGTAAAAAATGGGTGCCATGATTTCATCTTGATTTTGTATGTGAAATGTAATCATTTTAGACATCAATGTATTATAGCGCGATGTGTTTTCATTTGGTAGTATAAGTGATTATGGGAAGGTATCAAAGTCACATTACATCCAAAACACTCTGGAAATCATTCCAGTTAGTCGCTGTGCTTACTGTGATTTTCGTGTTGTTACAGGGCGCTGAGTTCTCTGCACAGTTTGAAAGTCTACCTTATTACTTTTTGTTTTATGTAATTTTAAGTTCATTGCCAACTTTATTAGTAGTTGTAATGACTTTTGTTTTTCCATTGGGAATATTGTGGTCAATTAATCAATTTAGGGAGTCTGGTGAAGTACTTTCGATGACAATCATTGGGATATCTGAAAAAGAAATTAAAAGTTGGATATTAAAGTGTGGATTATTGGGTGCAATGATTACGTGGTTACTTGTCAGTATTCTTGAGCCCATTGCCGTCACCAATCGATCCATCATGATCGATAACTATTCAAAAAAGCATATTTTTTCTATGTTGAAACCGGATACTTTCCATACACAGTCGCAGTTTGTATTACATGCCGAAGATGTTGATGCGCGTAAGCATACGCTGGATGAGGTTTTTGCAGCGAAACAAAATAATGATGGTTCTTGGGAAGTGCTCATTGCAAAAAACTTACATGAAGTCTCAAAAAATAGTGTGTTATTAAAAGACGGTCATGGAACGCAATTTGATTTAGGTGATGAGAAAATACGAGCCATTCAGTTCAGTCAAGCATCCATAAAGCCCTATGAGTTTTTGAACTTAAAAAAAATGGATGCAGAAAAAGAAGTGGTTTTAACAGCATTTAAGTTATGGCAAGAGCGTTCTAAACCAAAATCCTTTGCTCGTTTGTGTTGGATGCTTGGTTTACCCCTAATATCTATTCTTTTGGCACTTATGGCAGCAAATACCATGTTTGATTCCATTCGCTTACATAGTTCATTTGCATCTATTTATTATGGTTTATTTTATATAAGTTGTATTCTGACCATTGTCTTTGTGCAAAGACAAACCCAAAAAGGGTATATTGATTCATTTTTTATAGCGATGGTCATCCCGTACGCAATGCTTTTTGGTCTAGTGTATCTTTATCAACCCATTCAAAGGTGGTTCCTTGCAAAAAATTAATCATTCCATACGACTGAGAACGTATCATGACATATTTATCGTGGTCGCAGTATTTGCATTACTGAATATATTTATTTATATCGCCTTGCAAATGTCAAACAATCTTGGATTTAATACAGATAGTTTGATTTATGCATTCATGATCACACCTCGAAATATTTACCGAGCACTGATTATCATTGTAATTTTATCCGGGTTAATCACAGTGTATCGATTGATATATTCAAGTCAGTGGATCGTTATGCAATCATTTGGAGTGACAACTTGGCAAATACTTAGAAATATATTTTTAGTTCAAAGCCTTTTTGTGGTGATAATTACATATATCGGTGAAACCTATGCAATTGATGCTGAATTATATGCTAAACGTATTAGAACCCATTCAGCGTCTGGTGGAGCGATTAACTACAGTATTAATAATTTATGGTTTAAGGAAAAAAATCACTACGTCCATGTGAAATCAGTAACGACCTCGCAAGAATTAGAGGGTATTGATTTTTTTGAAGTAGTGGATCATGTATTTTTGAAGTACCGTTATGCACAAAAAGCAGTTTTTAAAAAAAACGGATTATGGGTATTATCTGATGTAAAAGAATTTGATCTAACCAATAGTAAATTATCAAAATTCAATCAGGTGAATTGGATGTCAGGTTTACATCCTACTGTATTAGTGGCTGCAGTGGCAGCACCAACTAGAATTAGTTTAACTAAACTCTTTAAGGCATTAATCCATTCAAAAGGTTTTGGAATATTACAGGATGATACGTTCAATGTTTTTCTAACACGTGTCATGACCCCAATAATGGCAATTTGTTCATTGAGTATCATATTGCCAATTATGTTTTTCAATCCACTATCGCATTATGCAAATCGTAATTTGAGTTTTGCGTTACTTTTAGCGATTGTTGTCATTACAATTCAGCAACCAATTACAGGTGCCTATCAATGGCTATCAATTTATTTGCGCGTTATTTTAATAACGGTAGGTTTTATGTTATTGTTATACACAAAACTGATGGAAGTTGATCATTAATTTCAAAAAAGGAGAGAAAATTCATGCCAGATTATTTTAAGTTGAGCCGTTATTCATTTTACCCTTGGCTAGTTTGGGGACTTGGGGCAATGTTTTTCTTTACCATGTACATTGCACGTGTTTCTCCAAGCATTATTCAAGAACAGCTCATGGCAGATTTTCAAGTAGGGGCGACGGTATTTGGCCAAATGGCAGGATATTTATATGTGACCTATCTATTTATGCAAATTCCTGTGGGTGCATTGGTTGATAGATTTGGTGCACACCGATTAATTATGATTAATAGTCTTGTTTTTGGTTTATCATGTTTAATATTTGCATCTGCATCCAGTGTCACTTGGATTATCATCGCTCGATTAATGATGGGACTAACAGGTAGTTTTGCATTCATTGGGGCTTTCAAATTGGCATTGATTTGGTTTCCTCCAAGTATGCTTGGTTTACTTGCAGGCTTAACACAATGTTCTGGTATGTTAGGTGCTGCGGTTGGTGAAGGCCCAATGACTGGAATAGCTTCAGATTTTGGATGGCGATCTTATCTTACAGGTATTGGTTTTGTATTAATTATCATTGGAGTCATCAGTATTATTGTGATGCGACCACACCCTGATGCAAAGAAAACACAGTGCGATTCTATGTGGGATCTGTGGGATGGATTTAAAATAGTGATTGCGAACCCTCAATCTTGGATTAATGGATTATTTGCAGGTTTGATGTATATGCCAACAGTTGCGTTTGGAGAGGCATGGGGTGCTCCATTTCTAATTCAAACACGTGGCTTTTCACTGTATGAGGCAGGTACTGCTGTTACATTCTTATTTGCTGGTTGGGTTATTGGTGGTGTGACTGTAGGGATGATTTCTGACTATATCCAAAAAAGAAAGCCAGTTATGATCGTAGCATCATTAATGAGCGCATTGTTTTTTGCTTTGATGTTGTACCTTCCGGATTTAACACCAACCATTGCTTATGGCGTTTTATTTGGCTTTGGGTTAATGAATAGTGGTTTAATTGCATCCTATGCAATGTCAGGTGAAATAAATCCACCTAAAGTCAGCGGGGTTTCTGTCTCATTTTGTAATTTATTTTCAGTGATTATTGGGGCTCTATGTATCCCTTTTATCGGAATTATTCTAGATTTTTATGGTGGTCATCAAAATAGCATGGGGATTTTGGTATATCCAACAGAAGCATATAATAAGATATTTGCATTGTTTCCATTAGCATTATTGTTTGCTGCAGGTGTTTCAAGCTGTTTGAAGGAAACACACTGTCATAATGTACATCTTGCAAGAGAGTCAGCTGAATGAATCATTTTTGGGGTGCCACATTATTGATTGCTGGTACAACAATCGGAGGTGTAACATTAGCACTTCCCATTGCAATGTCTGACGTTGGTTTATTGGGGATGTTAATTTTATATGGCGTTTGCTGGCTAGTCATGTATCTTAGTGGTCTGATTTTAGCTGAAGTTTGTGCACAACACCCTCCTGGTACAAGTTTTGTTTCCATTACAGAGAAATCATTTGGTCAAATAGGACGTGTGGCTGCATGGTTAAGTTATGGCGTATTACTCATTACGTTACTGATGGCGTACTTTTCATCACTATCATCGTTAATTGATTTCAATAATGTGTTTTTTGATAATCGTATTGTTGGAAATACGTTAGTCGCTCTTGTAACATGGACAATACTTTTCATGGGAACAGAGTTCATTGACGCGATGAATCGACTCATGATGAATATATTGATTTTTGCAATTTTTTTCATGTTGTTTTTTCTAATGTTTAAAATCAAAGCATCTCCGTGGCTTTTCCATATTCCTACTATCAATGAATTGGGACATCTGTTACCAATCATTATTGCAGGTTTTGGTTTTCAAGTAGTCTTACCCAGTGTACGAACATATTTAAATAAACAAGAGTCAAGTTTAAAGCCTGCTATTTTCTTTGGTAGTGTATTCCCACTCATCATTTATATGCTATGGACTTCAGGGGTTCTCACAGGTTTAACAGAAGAACAAATTGTGAACCTTAATGCGTACTCAGATGAAACTGTTGCTATCTTTGTTCTTTTAAAAACCATTGTGAATAAAGTGGTCATTAATATATTTATTTTTTCGGCAGTGGTCAGTTCTATGCTAGGTATTGCCCTAAGCTTGAAAGATTTTTTTCTGGATGTTTTTGATGGGCTATCCAGCGGCGTAATCTCATTTATAACGGTACTCATACCATGGACTTTAGTTTCATTACATCCAGCTGCCTTCCTTGAAATTTTACGCTTTAGTGGCTTTATTGTTGCACTTTTAAACATTCTGATACCGTGTATGTTGTTGATTAAAGAGCGTAGTGTGAATAAGACGATGCGTTATGCAATTGGACCGAGTAATCCAATTGTATATATGGTTATGTTCTTTTCAATTTTAGTGATTGTTGCGGAGGTATTGTTTTAATGTCGATTATTGCTTATACAGATGGTGCATGTCGTGGTAACCCTGGTCCAGGAGGGTGGGGTGTTATCTTAATTGAAGATGGTGATATTAAAAAGATAAAAGGCTTTGAGCCAATGACAACAAATAACCGTATGGAGCTTGCTGCTGCTATTTTTGCACTGAAATCCATAGATCCAGCACTTCAGGTTGATCTTCATACTGACTCACAGTATTTGCGTAAAGGGATTACTGAGTGGGTTTTTAATTGGCAAAAGAGGGGATGGTTAACAGCCTCCAAAAAACCAGTAAAAAATGTAGATCTATGGAAAGAGTTACTGACTTTAACACAAGACCGCAAAGTTAACTGGCATTGGGTTAAGGGACACAGCGGTGACCAATATAATGAAATGGCGGACTTACTCGCTAATGAGGCAATAGACGTTGGCTAGACAGATTTTCCTTGATACAGAGACAACGGGCCGGCGGCCACCGGACCACCGTGTCATAGAAATAGGAGCTGTGGAATTTACACAACGAATGCGTACAGAGAACACGTTTCATCACTATATTAATCCGTTACGTGATATTGATATCAAAGCATATGAAGTGCATAAGATTTCCTTAGATCAATTAAAAGATAAACCAACATTTGATAAAATTGCACAAGACCTCATTGAGTTTTGTACGGGTGCTGAAGTAATTATGCATAATGCTAGCTTTGATGAGGGCTTTATTAATAGCGAATTCAAGCATTGTGGAATCGATGTCCAGATGAAAGATTTTTGTAAGGTAACAGACTCCATTAAAGTTGCACGCAAGTTATATCGATTTAATAGTTATTCATTGGATAACTTATGTGATAAATTTGAGATTTCACGTGCACATCGTACTGCTCATGGTGCGTTACTTGACGCCAATCTTTTGGCTGATTTGTACATTAAAATGACTGCTTCTCAAGAAACGCTAGTGCTTGATAACCACAAAGAAGAATTTGGTGCAAATGAATCTAAATCAGGAAATTACTGTACAAAAGTGATTCGGCCCAGTGTTGATGAGAAAACATTATTAGCTGAGTTTAAAAAGAAACTGAAACTATAATTAACTGGCAATTGCAGTTTCTGCAGTTTTCTTTGTTGATTTACCAGATAGAAAATAAAATCCTGGAAAGAGTAGGGCAACAAGCAATAAATTATATCGTAGATAGTTTGCTTTTAATGCAAATATTAAGATATCACTGATTAAAAATGAAGCTCCAATGAGTGTGCTGATCATTCCCATGGTTTGACCCCTAGATGACTCGTCACTATTTTCTGATATAAGAACCAATACACCGGTGAATAACAAAAATTCAGCAGTAGTTGCAATCAACATGCCGCTGATATTTGCCCAATGAGAATGAATTATAAATGAAAAGGCCAGGGTAATTTTTACGATCCATGACAGCCAGGGGTTTGCGACCTCATATGTGAAAACCTTTTCAAAGGCAGGTTGCACGATCAGTATTGCTGTTGCAGCACATATACCATATGCCAGATAGAAAGTTGCAATGTTATTGGTTGTATACATGTATAATTGAGATAAAATCATTGGTAATGCTTGAAGATAAACACCCCAAGCGATCTCAATCAGAAAGAATGCTATTAATAAATTACGGGCTTGTACATTATTTAAAAGGCCAGATATCGATGATTTTAATGTCTCAATTAATGATTTATTATTTGCTGATGCATTCGATGTATTGGATTCTTTGACAAAATAGAAAACCATTGAAGCATCAATAAAGCTTAGACAGGAACCAATAATGAAAGGGGTATATAAGCTTGCTGAAATATACTTCCAGGTACTGATAGAAGTAATTAGGGCACCCATTACAAAACCAAGAGCGCTAACACAATTAACCCAAGAAAGGTATTTGGAAAGTTTACCCTCAGGGGCAATATCACACATTACAGTTTGTACTAGGCAATAACAGCCTCCTGAAGCTCCAATTAAAAATCGAGAAAATAAAAATAAAGCTAGGTTATGAAGTGATATGGCATAAATAGATAGACCATAAGAGCATCCACTGATTATAAGGCTCAACATTATCATGCGTTTGCGACCATACATGTCTGCTAAATACCCCATGACTAAACCACTGATCGTCCAACCTAATGGAACAATCATCATAGTGACACAAAAAAACGTGTAAAGACTATTTTGATTCAAGAAAAACTGGTTATGAGTGATGGAAAAAAGCTCAGGTAATACTGGGAATATAAGACCAATTCCCATGATATCTATGACCACAGTCAGCAGTAACGCAACTACTGTCGAGTAATGGTCAAATCGTGAATTACTCATTTTGAAATTACTTGACTTTTTTCTTAGTCATTTTTTCTTTAATTCTTGCTTTTTTACCAGATAATTCACGTAGGTAGTAGAGTTTAGCACGTCTTACATCACCACGACGTATTCTTTTAATGCTATCAATGAGATCACTGTATGTTTGAAAAACACGTTCTACACCTTCACCGTGAGCAATTTTTCGAACGGTGAAAGATGAATTTAATCCACGGTTACGCTTAGCAATAACAACGCCTTCATATGCCTGTAAACGCACATTGCTTCCTTCTGTTACCTTTACTTTTACAATGACAGTATCGCCAGCTGAAAAATCAGGTATTTTCTTTTGTTCCATTTGAAGATTTTCGTAATAAGTTATTAATTCAGGTTTCATCGTTCATTCTCTAAAGATTAAATTTTAACGACTTTTATCTTCTTTTGTCAAGCTACTTCTAGCTTTTTTCCTCCAAGATGCTATCTTGGCATGATCGCCTGACAGTAGAACCTCAGGAACATCATGGCCATCGATGGACTGTGGTCGTGTATAAACTGGATGATCTATAAAATCATCCTGATAATAGCTGTCTTCCGGTGCTGAGGCTTCATTGCCCAATACTCCTTGAATTTGTCTTGCAATTCCATCCACAATAACACAGCAGGGTATTTCACCACCACTTAATGTGTAGGGGCCAATTGACCATTGTTCGTCGGTATGAAAATCAATAATACGCTGATCAATCCCTTCATATCGCCCACAAATTAAAATTAAATGGTTATATTGTAGTGCATTTACAATCTTTTGTTGATTGAATTGATCGCCAGTAGGTGTTAAGTAAATGGTTCGTATTGTTTCTTTAGGGTATTTTTTTTTAATTGCATTTAATGTTTGTACAATGGGTTCATACATCAGTACCATACCTGGTCCACCACCATAAGGTCGATCATCAACTTGGCGGTAGGGTAGATCAGCATAATCTCTTGGATTCCAGCAGTTGACAGTGATTTTTTCATCAATAATCGCTCTTCCAATAACCCCCATTTTTAAAACGTTAATTAGTTCTGGAAATATGGTTACAATTTCAAATTTCATTGGTCCCACTCAACTATGATTTGATTTTTATCTACTTTCTTAATTAAGGCATCCACATACGGTATTAGTTGAATTTGATCATCTTTTTCAACAGCCATGATATAATGTGCACCATGATGTTGGAATTCTTTGAGCTTGCCAAGATGTACTCCCGATGTACTATGAACTTCAGTTCCAATTAAATCAAATAGATAAATCTCTTCAGAATTCGTTGCAGGTAGTATAGATTCAGGGACTGTAATGGTGAGATTAGTAAAATGGTGAATATCGTCGATTGAATGGTAGCCTTTAAGACTTACTATAAATCCATTTTTAAAGGGTCTAGAATTATTAATCTCAAGAACTGATGGTTGGTTGTTGCTTGTTATATGCCAAGGTTGGTATTTTAGAATATTTTCGATAGGGTCAGTATATGAGATAATACGAATATCACCTTTTAAACCATGCGGCTTCCCAAATCGTCCAATCTCAATTTGATTTATAATGCGTTAACCTTACTTATCTTTTTTATCGGCTTTTGCTGCTGCTTTTTTAGGAGCTGCTTTCTTAGCAGTTGTTGCAGGTTTAGCTGGGGCCGCTTTTTTTGTAGCTGGTTTAGCTGGAGCTGCTTTCTTAGGTGCAGTTTTCTTAGCATCAGTGGATTTTTTAGTAGGTGCTTTTTTCACAGCTGTTTTAGTTGACGTTAGGTTGATTTTGCTACCAGTTTCCTTTAGGTGAGTTTTGACTATTTTAAGAGCTGTATCTGAACATTGAGCACCTTTTTCAATAAAATACTCTAAACGCTCAAGCGCAATTTCCATTTTTTTGTCGTGGCCTCGAGCAATTGGGTTGTAAAAACCAAGTTTTTCAATGAATCGACCGTCTCTTGGATTGCGTCTATCTGCGGCAACGATATGAAAAAAAGGTCTTTTCTTTGAACCTACTCTTGAAAGTCTTATTACAACCATAAATTTATTCCCTAAAAAATGCTGATATTAATATAAAATTTACTAAATGTAAAGAGAAATGATGCTATGAGAATAAATCTTCATCAAAAGATTGTTTTTTTAGGCGATTTAGCAAAGCACTTTGAGATCCTGGCTTTAGCTTTTTCGACATTTTTTGCATAGTCTTAAACTTTTTAAGGAGTTTATTTACAAGTTGAATATCTGTACCGGACCCTTGCGCAATTCTTCTTTTGCGTGAACCTTTAATTAGATCTGGGAAACTTTTTTCTTTGGTTGTCATGGATCGAATCGCAGCTAACATATGCTTAAACTGTCCAATATTCATGTGTTGGCTCAGTTGAGATTTCATATCCTGGGTGAGGGTGCCAACACCTGGCATTTTACTGAGCATTGAATCAAGGTTGTCCATTTTAACCATTTCCTCTAGTTGGCCTTCAAAAGCTTCTAGATCAAAACGTCCTTTTTTTAGTTTTTCTTTAGTTTTTTTGGATTTGACTTCGTCTGCTTGCTTTTCAACTTGTTTTACAAGTGAAACAACATCACCCATACCTAAGATTTGAGAGGCTATTCTGGATGGAACAAATTCATCTATTTGATGAAGGTGTTCACCTTCACAAATGTAGAGAATTGGTTTACCTGTGATTTCAGCAATAGAAAGAGCAGCTCCACCTCTACTATCTGCATCAAGTTTCGTTAAAATAGTTCCTGTAATTGGGATTGTATCATTAAATGATTTTGCAACCCGTGCAGCATCTTGGCCTAACATACTATCTGCAACAAATAGAATTTCTTCTGGTTGTGCAAGTTGATTAATTTGACTAATTTCACTCATTAATGCTTTATCAACGTGAAGTCGACCAGCTGTATCAATAATTACCACATCATGATGATTTGCTTTTGCATGCTTTAGTGCATTTGGAATAATCGCACTATATGATTGGTCGCCATCATGTCGATAGAAATCAATTTCTGTTTTTGCAGCAAGCGCTTCCAGCTGATCAATAGCAGCAGGTCTTTGGATATCAACGGATGCCAATAGAACTTCTTTTTTACGCTCCTCCTTAAGGAGTTTTGCAATTTTTGCAGCTGTGGTTGTTTTACCCGCACCTTGAAGTCCCGCAATTAGGATAACTGCAGGTGTACTTGCGTTTAAAGGTAAAGGATTCTCAACTGGTTTTGATCCAAGTGTTTTTACGAGTTCATCATGAACAACTCGTGTAAGTGTTTCAGTTGGTTTAAGGGAGCCTAATACTTCTTGGCCAATTGCATGTTCTGTGGTTGCTTGGATGAACTTTTTAACAACCTCAACGGATACATCTGACTCAATTAGAGCATTGCGAATTTCCTTTAAAGCTTCTTTAATATTTGCTTCAGTTAATCTTCCACGACCTGTTAAGTTTTTAAATGTTTTAGATATATTGAGAGTTAATTGTTCAAACATAATTAATCTTCATGGTAAATTTGATGTTTGCTGTAGTCAAGTCTTGCACCGATTTGTTGAATGATTTGACTAGCAGCTATTGATGCTTTTCGTCCACAATCTGGAAGATCATCTCCACTTAATAATCCATCAATAAAACCGGCTGCAAATAAATCACCAGCACCTGTCTTGTCAATTACCTTAGGAACACTTACTGCTGGAATATGGATGTTTTGATTGCCAGAAACAATGGAAGCCCCAAAACGGCCTTCAGTAATTACCCATGTAATTTGTGACATTTCCTGACATCTCTTCTTAGCTTCATCAATTGATGGAGTTTTCATAAGTGCGCAAACTTCTTCGTGATTAGCAAACACAAATTGAGTATGTGCTGATACAAATTCATAAATTTCTGTAAAGTTTTCTTTTACACATGATTGATCAGATAAAGTTAAGATAACCTTTCCTTCAAATTGAGAACATGCTGCAGAAACCGTATCTTTGGATTGCGGGTGACTCCATAAGTAAGATTCAAGGTACAGATAATCAGCTGATTTAAGATCACTAGAAGAAAGCATGGATTGTTGTATTTGTAAATTGTCATTGATGAACGTTCCCATTGAACGTTCGGAATCTGGTGTAATGCAAATCAATGAAAAATGACTATTTTCACCATCAATAACACAATGCTTAGGATCGAAGTGAATGCCAACATCCTCAAAGGACTTTTGGAAGTCTTTTCCCAGCTTATCATTGCCAATAGCGCCAATAAAGGTGGTTTGGTGATTCTTGGAGGCTAAATGGTGCAGCGTATTTGCTGTTGAACCACCAGGATTTTGGTGGTCTGGATTAATCTGCTTGAGAAGTTCTTTGGCTTCTAAAAAGTTTACAAGAGTCATTCCCCCATGTTGGAGGCCGGTTTGTTCAAGAACACTTAGTGATGTTTGAACACTTAAATCAGTGACGGCATTTCCTATGCCGATTAAAACTTTTTTCATTCGTCAATATCCCAAGCACATCATTATATCAGCTTAATTTTGTGAATCAATAATATAATACCATATATTTTAATATGCGTGTTAAATAATATATAGCGTCCTTATAATGCTAAATTGGGTGTAATTTTAGTTGGATATATTTTTAATACACATATATGTGATAAGTTTATTTGGAGCGTGTATACTTTATTAAGTGTATCAACGCGTAGGAGGATTCTTGAGCACTTTTATGATACTAATAATCAGTTTAGTTGGCCTCATCTTTTTGTCAGCTTTCTTCTCTGCTTCGGAAACCGGCTTGATGGGTGCGAATCGTTATCGCTTAAAAAGCCTATCTGAAAAAGGGGATAGGGGAGCCCAACGTGTACTGAAACTGCTCACAATGCCAGAGAAAGCATTGAGTGTTATTCTCTTAGGTAATACTGCTGCTAATTTATTGATTTCGTCAATTGCAACAATTCTTGCTTCTGCATATTTTGGGCCTGTTGGCATAATGATTTGTACTATTTTATTAACCATTGTTGTCTTGGTTTTTGTTGAAATTACACCGAAAACATTTGCTGCAGTATTGCCCGACATGGTTGCTCGATTTGCATCGTTTCCCCTCATGATCCTTCTAAAGATAATGTCACCATTAATTGTGGTTTTATCATCGATTGCTCGAATGATGTTAAGGTTGTTTGGTATTAGTGGAATGAACTCTAATTGGTCAGAAGGTATTGCAAAGGATGAATTAAAGGGTGTTTTGTCTTCAGCCGGTAGCAATAAGTTCGTAAGTGAAATGATGATGAGTGTATTGGATTTAGATGAGACTAGTGTTGATGAGGTGATGTTATCTCGATCAGCAATTGCTGGTATTGATGTTTCATTACCATGGTCTAAAATTGTCGAGAAATTCACACATGCCCATCGTATGCGTTTATTGGTTTATGACAAAAATATTGATAAGCCATTAGGGGTAGTGTTGTTAAGTGATGTAGTACAACTCATAAGTAATAACCAAATGAATCGAGATCTATTTATGAAATTATTAAAGCCATTTCACTTTATACCAACTCGGACACCTTTAGTGCTGCAATTGCGTAATTTTCAAAACCAAAACTATAGTTTAGGGTTGGTTGTTGATGAGTATGGTGAAGTAATTGGTATGGTTTCATTGGAAGATATTATTGAAGAGATTATTGGAGAATATACTCAAAGCTCAATGTTAAGACTCGATGGGTTAAAGCAAAATGCTGATGGAAGTTATTGGATACTTGGAGCTATGAATGTTAGGGACTTGAACAGAACATTTTCATGGTGTTTGCCCGAAAATGGTCCCATTACTATTAATGGTTTGGTGACAGAGTACCTAGAATGTATTCCTAGTGGCCAACTTTGCATGAAAATCAATAATAATCGTATTGAGGTGGTTCGCATACGCAGAAACAAAGTAGAGTTAATCAAGCTATGGCCATCAAAAGTTCATTCTTGATTTTTGAAATAAATTTTGGTGTAATTATGACGTTATGCGCTATCTAATTTTTCTATTATATCATCCAATTTTTGCACAGGTAACAACGTACACACGACCTTCTGGTGGTGGAAGTAACTCGAACAGAGGTAATCCGGTTGCTTCACTTAATAATTTACAACAATTGATTGATTTCGCAGAGCAATTCATGGTGAATTTGCTTTTCTTGTCAGGTATTGCTCTAATCTTGGGTTCTCTTACCCAATACATCGAGCATCGCAAAAACCCTATGAACCCACCTTTGTCAAAAGTTGTGACGTTATTAGTATTAGGGTTGTGCCTGTTAGGCGCTTCTTTTATTCCATTTCCTGACATAACATAATAATTATGAAGGGCGTGTTATTTGGTGCACCAGGAGTTGGTAAAGGTACTCAGGGTGCTTTTCTTTCAGATCTTCTTTCTGTTCCAATCATATCCACAGGACAAGTTTTGCGTGAATATATTTCAAAGGGTGGCCCAGATGCTGAGAACTTTAAAAGTATTATTGATTCAGGGCAATTAATCCCAGATGAGCTGATCGTAGATGTTGCTATCGATCGTGTTTCAATGCCTGATTGTGAAAACGGTTATTTATTTGATGGATTTCCTCGAACGATCGTACAGGCCCAATGTCTAGAGCAATTAGGCATTTCGCTTGATTTTATGATTGAGTTTAAATTGGATCGAGAATCTATTGTAGAAAGGATTTCTGGGAGAAGGGTGCATGTTGCATCCGGTCGCACCTACCACGTTATTTTTGATCCCCCTAAACAAGAAGGGATTGATGATGAAACCGGTGAACCACTTATAATCCGTAATGATGATAGCATTGATGCTGTGAATGAGCGATTGAATGTTTATGAAAAGAAGACAGCTCCTTTAAGAGAATATTTTGCCAAGTTGAATGAGGTAAGTGATATTTGCTTGATGGAAGTGGATGCATCAGGAACCATCGAGTCAGTAAGGCAGCGAGTTATTGAAGCATTTAATACCAGTTTCCCTGATCTCGATTTATAGATATTATGATTAAGTTTGCTAATCCGTCCAGAGTATTAAGTAAACCTAATGAACTTTCTAGAAAATTTCTTATCCTGCTTCCATTTTTAGTATGGATAGATTGTACTGCATTTCATGCGTATGTTATTTGGTCTAATAATTGTTTTGGTCCTCTCCAAGGGTTCATCGAGAGCGATTTAAACTTAACTAAAGTACAGTTTGCACTAATTAGTGGTTCTGCTCAGTCTTTGATCTATTGTATCGGACAAATTTTCAATTGGCGTATTGTAAATCACTTTGGTCTTAAGACGGTATTTTTCATTGCAGTGCAGTCAATGTTAGTGAGTAATCTAATCATGTCTATGACACATAGTTTTGAGATGGCATTGGTTGCAAGGCTACTTTCGGGCGTGGGATCTTTATTTGCATTTATTTGTTTATCGCTAGCAGTTCGTGAGAATTTTTCTGAAGATATGCAAGGCACCATGATAGGTGCATCTGGATTCATCTCGGCATTACTGGGTAGTGCTGGTTTTTGGGTAAACTCATATTTTTTTGGTTGGAGAGAGGTTTTTGGTTTCCTGGCAAAGGTCGGATTGATTATATTAATGGTATTAGCATTGTTTCCTGCGTCTACTAAATCAAATTCAAAACCAAGAAAAGGCAGGAGATTTAAGATCCCAAGTATTCTTACTAAGGATGTTTTCTTGATGATTTATTGTGCCGGTGTTGGGTTTGCGGTTATGCAATATTTTTCTAATAACGAATTGTATAATTTTTTATCCATCCGTGAATTAGAGCATATCCCATTAATGATGAGTTTTCTTTGGGTTGGAAATGCGTTTGGTTGCATACTTAGCGGGTTTCTCATTGATCGTTATGGCTGTTATTTAGATATATTGAGATATTATGCCATGTTCGCATTTGTTGGTATTTTAGGTATTTTGTTTTTAAAGGCTAAATGGTATTTTTTCTTGCCCTTTTTCTTTTGTTTAGGTATTCCTGCAAGTGGATATGTAGTTGTAGTTTCATATTTTAATAAATACCTAAGCAGTACTAATGGTTCTAGTGCTGTCAGTTTGATGGACTTTTTTGGTGGATTAGCTTGTTTAATCATACCAGCACTTATGGGTATGATTTTTCAATATACAGTTTATTTAGGTCCTTTAAATGTTCAAGTATATCAACATATTTTCTTAGTATTAGTGCCAATTATCACGCTTCCATTGTTTATAAAATTAAAACCTTAACTACTTCCTATCATTTGCGCTTAGATCATTTTTAATTTATTTCAACTTCATTGTCTCCTAATTGACTTTATTTTGTTGACATGTGGGTTTTGATGAGACTATAGTGTAATTATGTGGTGAGAAGTGGGAATTAGTGGTGAGTTATTTTAGAGGTATCAGCTCAGTAAATTTAGATGTAAAAGGAAGATTAAGTCTTCCTAGCAAGTATAGAGATGGCTTGAATGGCCAGTCTCTAGTTGTAACTATTGATACTGAAGATCCCTGTTTACAACTCTATCCCATGTCAAGATGGTCTGTTATAGAAGAGCAGCTTGAAAAACTTCCAACTTTTAATACACATGCGAGAAGGATCCAGCGTTTGCTTTTGGGTCATGCGACAGAATGCGAGCTCGATAGCCAATTTAGGATATTATTGCCTGCCTTACTTCGAGAGCACGCTCAGCTTGAGAAAAAGGTTATGTTGGTTGGGCAGGGGAAGCGTTTCGAGATTTGGTCAGAATCGACTTGGATGAAAGTCCGAAAAGAGTGGATAGATCAAAAAAATGGTGGTCCGGAAAACCTACCAGCTTCTTTGGATGAGTTGTCGTTATGAGTGAAAAGCAAATGACTGGAGCTAGATCACATCAGTCTGTAATGTCAAAAGAGGTTTTAAATGCTCTTAACATTAAAGCAGATGGGTTCTATGTTGATGCAACATTTGGAAGGGGTGGTTACAGTAAAATGATTTTGTCTGCAATTGGAGAAAGTGGAAAGTTGATTGCAGTTGATAAAGATTATGAAGCCATACAGTATGCAAAAGAACATTTTAATGATAAGGGATTTGATATTCATCATTGCTCATATAAATTCGTTAAGGATCTTTTGGAGAAGCGCTATAAATCTAAGAAAATAGATGGAATTGTTTTTGATTTTGGTGTTTCTTCACCACAATTAGATAGTGCAGAAAGAGGGTTTAGTTTTATGAAGGATGGTCCGCTGGATATGCGAATGGATACATCTCAAGGATTATCGGCAGCTGATTGGTTGGAGGCGGCGAAAGAGAAAGAAATAGCAGAGGTACTATTTAGGTACGGCAATGAAAGGTATAGCAGAAAGATTGCGCGTGCTATAGTCGATCGTCGCTCCAACCAACAACCTGTAAAAACAACTAAAGATTTAGCGGAACTTATTGTTTCTACAATTCCATCGTATCAAAAAGGAAGTCATCCAGCAACAAAAACATTTCAAGCAATTCGCATACATGTGAATGATGAAATTGAGGACCTGGAGGCTGTTCTGAAGTTGTTGCCAGATATTGTAGCAGTTGGAGGGCGAGTCGTATTTGTGACTTTCCATTCGTTAGAGCATCGATTGGTTAAGGATTTTATACAAAAAGTGACCTCGGGGAACGAGATCTATTCAATTTTATCGAGTGTAATAAACCAACGTAAAAAACCCTCTTTTAAGCGTATTGGTAAAGCGATTAAAGTCTCGAATGATGAGGTTTTAAATAATCGCAGATCTAGAAGTGCTTGGATGCGGGTTGTGGAGAAAGTACCATGCAATACAGTTTAATGAATCAATCAAAACCATCTTCTTTTAAGGGGTTGTTTAGTATTCCAGTGTTGATTGTAATATCGATGTTTTTTGTCTATTTATTACATCAGTTTTTAGAGGAAATGATGTATAAGTATCAATTAAATAACCAATATGAAGAATTAGTTATGGAGCGTAAAAGCTTAGATAAGCAGATTAGTGTCCTAGATTCGCAGCGTTCTCGTTTGAGTGATCCAAGTGCATTCAATAGTCGTATCGATAAAAATCTTTATTACACCGATTCTCGTGATCGATTGATGATAAATAAATTACATGACTGGCATTTCCCATGATCTTATCCTGGCGATATTGGTCTATTGCCATATTTAACATTCTATTAGTTTTTATTTTAGCCCATGGCATTATAAACGTTTCCTTGTTCCCCTCAGAAGATATTGTATCAATTTCAAAAGAATTGTATAAATCTAAAGAGGTTGCTGCTGCAAGTAGAGGGCGAATATTGGATCGAAATGGTAGAGTATTAGCAGGTCCTATGACAATGTATGATGTGTGGATAGATCCTCTTAAGTTTCAAATTAACGAGACCGATTTATCGGTTTTGTCTCAAATTTTAGACGTGGATGAAACAATTCTATCAATGAAGATTTTACAAAAAAATCGACGTTTTCAATATTTAGCACGTAATTTACCGCATCATATTATCAAAAAAATCAAGCAGCTCAATAATTCAACAATACATTTTTACGAATCAGAACAACGTTTTTATCCTTACAGTGAGGCTACTGCAAATATTATTGGCATTGTTAATGCTGATGGGAAGGGTGTAGATGGTGTCGAGCTCGTTTATAACAAGCTATTAAAAGGTCATCCTGGGTATGCCATGGTCCAAAAAGATCGATTAGGTCGAACAGTGCAAAGACAGGAAGGCGTTAAGCCAATTAATGGCCAAGATGTTAAGTTGTCAATTGATGGACGATTACAGTTACAAGCATATCAATCGCTTAAAAAATATGCTGAGTTATCGAAAGCAGAATCTGCCTCCGTAGTTGTGATTGAGGTCAGTACAGGTAAAGTTCGAGCAATGGCTAATTATCCGTCCTTTAATAGCAATAAGCGGCCATTTACTAACCTGGAATATTTAAAAAATAGATCCATCACTGATCTATTTGAACCAGGTAGTACCATGAAGCCTTTAATTATGGCTCATTTACTGCAAATGAATCATTGGGATGTGGACGAAAAAGTTGATGCATCATCTGGTGGGGTGAAAATTCAGGATCATGAGGTCAAAGATGTTCATGTGAACAAAAAACCATTGACAATGCTTGAGGTATTACAAAAATCAAGTAACGTTGCTTTATCAAAAATGGTTACTAGAAAGCCTAGTTTTGATTTGTACGCAGGAATAAAAAATTATGGATTTTGTCAAAAAACATTACTAGACTTGCCAGGAGAAGTTCAAGGTATTTGTCCTGAAAAATCTAATAGCCTTTTAGATCTAGCTGCGTTATCATTTGGGTATGGGTTATCAGTAAACACGTTACAGCTTGCGCAATCTTATTTATTGCTTGCAAATGGTGGATTTAAACAGGATGTAACGCTTGAAGAGGCTGCATCAATTCCGAGAGGAGAGCGTGTTTTTGATGAATCAGTTGTGAAACAGATTACCAGTATGTTAAAAGCTGTAGTAGAAAAGCAAGGTACTGGTAAGTTAGCAGCTTTGAAAGGTATAGATGTGGCAGGAAAAACCGGAACAACTCAAATGCTAAATGGTAAGTATTATGATACTTCCCAGCACATTGCATCCTTTGTTGGAATGGTGCCTTCTGAGCATCCAAGTCTAGTTGTTGCTGTTGTTGTAAGGCAGCCCAGCCATAAGTATCGTTATGGTGGTCTGATTGCAGCTCCGGCATTTGCAGATATAGTTTCAGCTGCATTGGGATATCAGTAGGTAGTCATTTTATGGAAGTTAAGTATATTTTAAATCAGTATCCATATCACATTATGTTATCAGACCTTCTAAGGTCATTAGTCGAGTGTGATTTATCACATGATGTTGCGATTGTAGGTGTAACTGCAGATTCTCGATTGATCAAGCCAGGTTATTTGTTTATTGCTTATCCTGGTAATCAATGTGATGGCCGAGATTATATTGATAGTGCTGTGAAAGCAGGTGCTAGTGCCATTCTAATGGAATCTCCAACAGGTAAGGATGGATCTCAACTGAGAACCTTTTTAGTAGGAGCCACTGAAAAAAGAACTGTTCCAATTATATATGTATTAAATCTACAAAATCTTTATGGGGTTTTTGTTTCAAGATTTTATAAGGATCCTTCAAGGCAACTGACCGTAGTGGGTGTTACTGGTACAAATGGAAAAAGTTCAGTAACTTATTTATACCAATGTGCTCTAAATAGCTTAGGAATTAAAACTGGGTCAATTGGTACGCTTGGGCTAGGTATTGCTGGTAAAACAGAGTTTAATGATTATACAACGCCAGATGCTGGTATGCTTCATCAGCAACTTGCAAAAATGCGAGATAGTCATGTTGAACAAGTGATGATGGAAGTTTCTTCGCATGGATTAGATCAATGTCGTGTGAATGGTTGTATTTTTGATACAGCTATTTTAACTAATGTATCCCGCGACCACCTCGATTACCATGTAACACATGAAGATTATCTTGATTCAAAAGCAAAATTGTTTGCAAAACCTTTTTTACGTAATATCGTTGTCAACATTGATGACCAGTTTGGTAAAGAGTTATTCATTCGCTATAGTTCAGAGCGAAATGTTATTGGCTACAGTTTGGATAAAAAATATCTGGATCATCGAAGCGTTGTGGTTGGCCATCAACTTAAAACCTCTTTGGATGGATCTACCTTTGAGATTCGCTCACCTTGGGGCACAGGGTCGATTGAAACACAGTTAATAGGCCGTTTTAATGTGTATAATCTTTTAGCAACATTTGCATCCATGTGCTTACATGAAGTCTATTATGAAGATGCATTGGATGCACTTTCTTTAGTGAAAAATATTCCGGGTAGAATGGAGCGCTACGGTGGAACTGAACACACCCCACTTGTATTCGTGGACTATGCACATACTTCTGATGCATTGGTGAAGGTTATGTCCTCCATTAAGCAACATTGTACAGAAAGTGATTTAGTCGTAGTATTTGGGTGTGGTGGCGATCGTGATCGTGGCAAACGAATGTTGATGGGCCAGGCAGTTACCAAGTATGCTGATCATATCATCATTACGGATGATAACCCACGTTTTGAAAACCCTGACCGGATTGTTGAAGATATAGTGAGTGGGATTGAGAATCAGGATGATATCGAGATTGAACATGATCGGGCCATTGCCATTGCTAAAGCATTCAAAATTGCAACACCAAAAGATGTCATTTTAATAGCAGGTAAAGGGCATGAGTCATTTCAAGATGTTGCTGGTCAAAAGTACCCTTTTTCAGATGCTGACCAGGTACAGATGATGTTGAAAGCTAATGAAATTTCAGAGGCAATTTAAGTTGGAGCAAGCATAATGTCTTTATTACTTATAATAGTTATATCATTGTTATCTTTTTATGCAGTTGGTTTAGCTGTAGTAGCTGCGTGTGGATTATACATCCCAATAAAAAAAAATAGACTTTCCTCTAAAAAGCTGACTTTTTTAAATGTTTTAAAAGATAACAAAGCATCATTGATATTTTTGTTAGTATTAACCTGTTTGGTATTATTATTTTCTGGGGTATTGAAAACGAAGGGTTTTTTAGATTCTAGTTTTGCCTTAATGCTTGCAGGCACAATCAGTTTTACAATCATTGCCCTCATTTGGTTATTTTGGGCAGCTTATGTGGTTTTTATATTTGTTGCTTTTAACGTTTTAGTTGCTTATGTTGTTCAAAAACTATTAGGTAATTTACAAAAGGGTATGAAATTAAAAACATTTCTCTCTGAAAATAAAATTTTCATTCTTGGCTTAATGGTCGTTTCCATGTTAGCTCTTTATTGTACACCAGCTTTTTGGGGTCGTTTGATTCAAGTTTTTATTAACGGTCAGTTTTATGCATTATTGGCAAATTCACCAATGGTATTTGGATTAATAATTTTGATGGTATTATCGACATTGTCCATCAGTGTTCAGATACCCGTTTTAGAATATTTGGGTCTTAGGCAAGTGGTTCGCACTGATGGTCCCAAAAGACATTTAGAAACTAAGAAAGGAACACTGACATGTGGTGGTTTGGTATTTATAATTCCAGTCTTAATAGTCTTTTCTATGTATTTTTTCTGTTATGAATACATAACTATTTCATGGTTAATTGGGTTATTTTTAGGTTTTATGTTAATTGGTTATTTGGATGATCAGCAAAAGCTCAATGATGGTAAAGGCTTCAAAATCCAATTTAAATTCATGCTTCAATTAATAGTTGCTTTATTATTCTCATTCATGATTCCAACTGAATATACAACTTCATTTTTTGGCACTCTTCATTACCTTGGCTATTTTTATCCCTTTCTTGCAGCGTTGGTAATTGTCAGTTGTGTGAATGCTGTGAACTTAACGGATGGCTTGGATGGTCTAGCTGCTTTCCCACTAGCAATTATATTTATGTTTCTTGCATTTTTTACAGTGAGTACGAAAGCATTTAGTTCAAGTGATTTATTTGTGTATTTCGATGCAGACTTACAAGTCACGTTCCTTTCGATGTTAATGGCTGCTTTTATGTTGAGCTTTTTAAGATTTAATTATCATCCTGCTAAGTTATTTCTTGGTGATTGTGGATCTTTGGCTTTTGGTGCAGTTTTAGCGGGGATTTGTCTGATATTAAAGTTAGAGTGGTTTTTGATAATCTTTGGGGCATTGTTTGTGATTGAGACTTTGAGTGTTGCAATCCAGATTTTATATTTTAAATACACTGGAAAACGTTTCTTTAAAATGGCTCCTTTACATCATCATTATGAGCTATCTGGATTAAAAGAAAGACAGATTGTGATTCGTCTTTGGACCTTCTCGACTATCATGTCAATAATAGGGTTTGCATGGTCATTTGCGGTACTAATCTAATATTAGGTGATGGGTTAACATCAAAAGCCTTGGTTGCATTTCTTAGTAAACACTCGTCGAATAATTCAATTTTAAAAAATATTGATGATTTCGAGGATACTGACTTTAGTGCATTTGATTTAATTGTCACTTCACCAGGTATTCCTGCACATCATCCAGTTTTTAATGCAATAGAAAAAGTAGGCTGTAACTATTACTCTGATATTGATATTTTTTTAAAGTTTAATCAAACACCAACCATTGCAGTAACTGGAACTAACGGAAAAACTTCAGTTTCAACAATGTTAAAGTATGCATTAGAAGCTAGCGGGTATAAGACTAGAATGGGCGGCAACCAAGCTATATCTGCTTTATCTCTTTTAGAGATTGATGATGTAGATTATACCATCCTTGAACTATCTAGTTTTCAGATTTGTCACTCCGCTAGTCTCTCGGTTGATTTGGGTGTAGTGACAAATATTGAACCAGACCATTTGGATTGGCATCAATCGTTTAATCATTATAAAGCATCAAAAGAAAAGCTATTGGCATGTTCTAAAAGCAGCATTTTCGATGCATCGCTTGATAATGTGTCACTTGTTCAATCTATTTGTGACAAGTTGAACATCACTCTATCGCCTAAGATACTCCATGAGTTAAGTGAATTTACCCTAGCTCACCGTCAAGAGGTCTTTCATTTGAATAACATTACATTTATCAATGATTCAAAGGCAACCAATATTGCTGCGGTGCAAGCATTCCTTTCAAAAAATCAATCACCCGGACAAACTCATTTGATTTTAGGTGGTTCGCTAAAAGGTGATATCAAGTTCTCACCATTAAATACATTTTCAGATCAGGTCACTTTTTATGCATACGGACAAACTAAATCGATCATCTGTTCACAGCTGGATGTTTCATTTAGTGATCAAGCATTAGCGTCAGTACTTGATAGGGTGTTTTCTATAGCTAAAAAAGGTGATACTGTCGTATTGTCACCAGGTTGTGCGAGCTTTGATCAATTTAAAAATTACCAGGAAAGAGGAGATTTCTTTAAACACTATGTCCGACAGTTCTACAAAACAACTTGATGTTGTCTTAATAATAACAGTGGCCTGTTTGGTACTCATTGGTATCGGTATGGTTGCATCTGCATCCATGCCTATTGCAATGGAACACTTTAAAGATCCATATATTTTTTTGATCAGACATATCACTAACGTGTCAATTAGTATTGGATTATTAGCTGTTTGTTATTTTCTCCCCACTAATTGGTGGCAGGAACGTGCAAGTCTTATTTTACTAATCACTATGATTTTATCATTTATGGTTTTAATCATAGGAGTAAAGTTAAATGGAAGTCGTAGGTGGTTTTCGATATTAGGCAATTCGATTCAAGTTTCAGAAATAGCAAAGTTGGCAGTGGTAATTTACGCAAGCGATTTTTTATCACGTAAGTTTAGTCAGATGCATTTGGTTTTCACAGCCATACCAATGGTTGCTGTGATTGGTATATTGACGGCACTTCTTTTATTTGAACCAGACTTTGGATCTGCTTTTGTAATAATTTTTGTTATGCTGTCACTTATATTTGTTGCGCAGGGTTCTTTAACTACTTTGCTTGCGTTTGTATTAACTGGCTTAGTTGGTGCCATTGGCTTTGTAATTTATTCTCCATACCGATATGCGCGATTGATTGGTTACTTAGATCCCTGGTCACATCGATTTGATGAAGGTTATCAGTTAACACAATCTATTATTGCTTATACTCGTGGTGGCTTATGGGGTAGGGGTTATGGAAGTAGTATGGCTAAACTATTTTATTTGCCAGAATCCCACACTGATTTCCTTTTTGCAATTTTAGCAGAGGAGTGGGGTGTGATCGGTGTACTTTTTGTACTTTTTTTATTTTCATTGATCATTATCCGATGCATGATGGCATCCTATAGACGATTTAAAGTGAATGATTTTTTCGAAGCTTTTATTATTTTTGGATGGTCTCAGTGGGTATTTATCCAAGTGATTATTAACATTGGTGCAACTATTGGTTTATTGCCAACGAAAGGTCTTACATTGCCATTCTTTAGTTATGGTGGTACAAGTATGGTTGTGCATGCGATGATATTAGGGATTATATTAAAGATCATGCGTAATCCAGTGAGGGCTATGTAATGAATCAAAATATATGGGTCGCTGCAGGCGGAACAGGTGGACATGTGTATCCAGCATTGCGTATTGTACAAGCACTGCAAGGTGCAGGCATCAATGTGCTTTGGATTGGGCGTCCCAATAGTTTTGAATCCAGGGTTTGTGCTACCCATCATTTAAAAATGATTCCTTTAAAAATGAGGGGCTTTCGAGGTGTTCGTAATAAACTATTAACCCTTGTACACTTAATTGGAGCAACGGTTAAAATTATTTATCAGGCACTTCTAAAAAGGCCAAAAGCTGTTTTAGTCATGGGTGGATATATTTCAGTACCTGTGGGGATTGCCTGTCGAATTCTGAATATACCACTTTTTTTACACGAGCAAAATTCAATCTTAGGGAGTGCTAATAAACTACTGTATCGTTGGGCTCAAGCTGGTTTTTGTGCCTATCCACAACTAATGGAAAAGTATCCTAAATTTTATTGTACAGGCAACCCAGTACGTACTATGAAACGAACTTCTTCCAAACGTAAAATCAAGAAAAACGTTTTGGTACTAGGTGGTAGTCAAGGAGCACAACAAATAAATGATGTTATGCTTTCTATTTATCAAGAACCAGATGCAAGTGCATGGTCATTTTGGCATGTTTCAGGTGATAAAGATTTTAATCGATTACAAAGTGCACTTACTAAAAATAATGCAATGATTCATTCCTTAGTGCCATTTTGTGATGATATTGAAAAAGCATATAATTGGTGTGATCTTGTGATATCTCGAGCTGGAGCAATGACACTCGCTGAGCTTGCTTACTTTGGTCGACCTGCCTTGTTATTCCCATACCCATACGCAACCGATAATCATCAGTTCTTCAATGGAGAATACTTCGTTAATCAGGGTGCTGCTATATTTGCATCTGAAGAACCAAGAAAACTACTAGACACAATGAAAGAAGTAGTAGGGGAGAAATATCAACAGATGGTAGATGTTATGTCCGCTCAATACCAAAAAGACTCAAGTCAAGCTATTATTAAAGTTATTCGTCAATACATTTAGTATATTCAAACTGGTAATAATCAACATCCCAGGATACGCGATGAATGGCATCATCAACATCTTTGGCTTTTAAATTACTAAGGCCTTCTTTAATGGCTTGTAGTGCAACTGCTTTTGCAATTTCATAAGCATATTCAGGGTATGATTCATTCAGTGGTGGTAATAGCATTTTAGAATTGGAATCTTTTTTCTTATGCCAAGTATCACTGAGGGCATTAGAGGCTGCAAGTAACATGGTCTTACTCATTTTTCGTGGTTCACATGCTATTACACCCAATCCTAGACCAGGAAATATATATGCATTATTACATTGTGCAATGGTATATGATTTCTTTTGATAGGTAACAGGTGCAAATGGACTGCCTGCAGCTATGTGCACTTTCCCTTCACACCATTTAAGTAGATCTTTAGGAAGTGCTTCGCAACAGGTTATGGGGTTTGAAAGTGGCATGATGATTGGGTACTCTACATGAGATTTCATTTCACGAACGATTTCTTCTGTAAATGCACCATGAGCACCAGAACATCCAATTAAAATAGTGGGCTTAGCAATGTTTATAGTGTCTAACAGACTAATGGATTCATTGTATTTATCTAAAACCTTATCATCTCTTGCATACACGGCTTGATCTTCAAAACGTACCGATTTTTTTTGTAATAAACCGTAACGACCAACTAGCCATAAACGATTTTTTGCTTCAGCTTCGCTTAGACCTGAGTCTATTAGAACTTGTTTTAAAACATCTGCAACACCTAGTCCTGCAGATCCAGGGCCTAAAATAACAATTCGTTGATCCTTAATACTTTGATTATTTTGTTTCACTGCAGAGATGATTGTTGCCAGTGCTATTAATCCAGTACCCTCAATGTCATCATTAAACGTGCAGCCTTGACCTTGATAACGGTCAAGCACACGTCTAGCATTTGATCTACCAAAATCCTCAAAGTGTAAATACATGTTTGGGTTTACAGATTTGATTGATTCAACAACAGTATCAATGAATTTAAAGTAATTATCTTCTCGTATTCGCGGGTGTTTCCAACCAATATATTGAGGGTCATTTATCAGCTTTTCGTTATTTGTGCCCACATCAAGGCAAATGGGTAGAATAAAAGAAGGGTTCATTTTAGAGCATGCAATGTAGACCATGAGCTTACCGATAGAAATATCCATACCGCCAACACCCCAGTCCCCAATACCAAGAACACCCTCACCATCAGTGATAATTACCATTTTAGTTTCTTTGGTAAGATGACACTTGATGAACTGATCCACTTGATCACGTTGGGTATAATTTAAATAGAGTCCACGATTTCGTCTATATTTTTGACTAAATGAGATAACTGCATCACCAATAGTAGGCGTATATAAAATTGGAAGCATTTCAGGTAAATGCTTCATTACAAGTTTATAAAAAACCGTTTCATTTCGATCATGTAATGCGTTTAAAAATACGTTTTTAGATAGGTTAGTGTGTACATTAAGATATTGTTGGTACGTCCTATCAACTTGGTCTTCGAGACTCTCAATGTTTTGAGGTAAAAGTGAATTGAGCTCAAAAAGATTGCGCTCTTTTTCATTGTATGCTGTTCCCTTATTCCAGCGAGGAAGATTAAACAAAAAACGCCCTTTAAACGTAAGGTATATTATTTTTTTAAGATGATTTACGCGAAAATTTAACATAGTTGTAATTCTAGATCATTTTCTTTATATTAACAACAAATATAGTGTTTATAATGCTTTATTTATAATATAAAATAAAATTTGATCTGCTATGAATATTGAAGTATTGGAACACTATTTTGAATTAAAATTTGATCCCAACAAAATTGCTGAAATCAATTTTGCGAATGAAGTGTTAAAACTCTATATGAACGAGTTTTTAGAAAAAAATTTCTTTCCAAATATTGAGTTTTATCATCAGATGAATTTAGTTGATGCGGTTGATAAATTTTTAGAAGCAACTTTGCACGAATTAATAGCATCCAAATTACTCTATGCTGAAGACTCTGCTAATATTACGATATTAATGCATGCCAGTCGATATGGTATGATCGAATTTGTGGACTTATTATTAGCATTAGAGTCTACCAATAAAGAGTATATTAGTAAGGTGGATGCATTTGATCTAACTGCATTTGATCGTCTTATTATGTATGACAGCACCACGAAATTTAATCTGAACCTTCAGCTATTAAAAAAAGTTACCCAAATTTTCATTGAAAATTCGAGTGAAGAACGTTTGATGAAAAGTTATACATTTGCTATTCGATTTGAAGATCATAATACCGCTTTGGCCATACATTATTTTTGTGGATTTAATTTCGGTGTTTTAGATAGTTTTGAAGGTACACGACACCCGATGTATTGGGCTTATCAAAATAAAGATTTTCTGATGATCATTTTAATGTACAACTACGTTAAAAATTGGTTTCATCCCACCATTGAGAAATTAAGTAGGTATGATTTGCGAATAAAAGCAATACATGAAATCATCATTGGCAGAAAAGTGGTTGGATCATATAATTTATTTAAAACCAATCAATTGTTTAAGCAATGGCTCAAAGAAGAGAAAAAACTACTAGAAGAGCCAACCATTTCAAGAATTTCGAGTTTGACATCCTATGCAAATCATTCATCAGTAACATTAGATGCCTCAATTTACCAAAAGCTAAGAGCACTTTTCTATAATTTATCTGAGGATAGATATATTGAACACATGTCCATTGAACTCATTCAAAAACAGTTGATGAAGATTGTTTTCAAAAACACCTTCTGTTCAATAGATGCTAATCCATTTTTAGTGGCTAATTATTCAAGTTTGATCTTTTTAGAACTATTTCGAGATTCATCATATTTGATGAAGTATCATGGTTTTTGCGAAAGAAGGTGCGAACAATATCATAAAAAGCCACGATTTAAATATGTCATGAACAACATACTTTATGAAAAAATCAAACCATATTTTCTTCGTTCAGAAGATATAGAGTGTCTATACAAATCATTATTGATGATGAATCTTTTATCAGTGCTTGATATACAAAATGTTAACGAGGTAAGAACAAGTTTCATTAAGCTGAAAGATAAGGGGCTTTTCCAGTATCATCCTGTGACTCAAGTGGTGATAGACGTGCATTATCAAAGTGTGAAAAAACCTAACTGTGTATGCGTGTGAGTTCAAATGATAAAATATCATCATCAATGGTATGCTTGAAACAATTATCATGAGTGAGTTGTTTCAATGTCATTTTCTTACACAACGTTTCCTTACAGATTGTTTCTTTATGTAAAGAGATAGCTTCTTGTAACATTGGTGAGGCATCATAAACGATTTCAATACGATCTTGAATATTAAAATTAGACTCTTTTCTACTATTTTGAATACGGTTAATTATCTCACGAGCTAACCCTTCAATTTTTAATGCTTGTGTAACATGTGTATCAATTACAATGGCAATTTTTTCACTTGTAGCAACTGATTGATCTGATAAAGACGTTCGTGTGATAAATATTTCATCAATGTGTACGCTATGTCCTGCTATATCCATTTTTTGACTGGTTTTAAGTTTTAATAATTCATCCGTTGTTAGGGAACGTATTCCTTGATTAACTAATTTAAAATCTTTACCCAATCGTTTTCCAAGTATGGGGGCGTTAGGTTTTGCACCTAATTGAATGTAGTTTGCAATTTGATGATCAACTTTGAGCTCTTTAATATTTAATTCCTTTAAAATGATGGGCGCATATTTTTTAATATGAGCAAGTTGATCTGTACTCTCATGAATAACAGTTAATGAATTTAACGGCGTTTTAATTTTAACACGTTGATCATTACGAAGTTGACGCCCTAAACGAATAATTTCATCAATTAGCGCAATGGTTTGCTCTAATTGAGGGTTAGTATAATCTTGATTTGATTGTGGGTAACTGCAAAGATGCACAGACTCTGGTAATGCTTTATTAGGAAACACCTCATGTAAAGATCGATAAATGTGTTCGGCTAAAAAGGGTGTAAACGGGGCCATGAGCATTGTCATATCAAGTACGCAAGTATATAGGGTACTGTATGCAGCTTCCTTATCTTTATCCATACCTTCTGCCCAGAATCTACTGCGATTCATGCGGATATAAATATTTGTGAGTTCATCAATCATGATGAGTAATTCAGGAATGACAGCAAATAAATGGTAACGAGACATTTGTTCACTCATTCTCATTTTTAAAGACTCTAATCTAGAAATAATCCATTGATCGAGAGGATGATCTGAGTGATGGTAACGTTGAGCTTGCCATTCATCGATTTTTCCATAAGTCACCAGAAAATTAAATGCGCTATACCAAGGAAGCAATGTAGACCGAACCATTTCTTTAACACCTTGATCACAAAAGCGTTGTTCTTCTCCTTTAACCAGTCCTCCTGAAATCATATAAAGTCTTAGAGCATCTGCACCATATTCGTTCAATAGCTCTTCGGGTGGTGTATAGTTCTTGAGACTCTTAGACATTTTCTTACCACTTTCAGCAAGAATGATTCCGTTTACAATTACATTTTTAAACGCTGGCTCATCACATAATGCAGATGCAATGATGTGTAATGTATAAAACCAACCTCGAGTTTGGTCTAAACCTTCAGCAATAAATTGTGCTGGGAAACCAGCATCAAACTGTTCTTTGTTCTGGAAAGGGTAGTGTATTTGTGCGAAAGGCATTGATCCTGATTCGAACCAACAGTCAAGCACCTCACTTGTTCTTCTATAAGTGCCTGGCTGATTTGGTACTTGAAATGTTAGATCGTCAACATATTCCCGATGTAAATCAGAAATTTTTTGCCCAGTATAGTTTTCAAGCTCAGTACGTGATCCAATACAAATTTTATCACCGGTTTGATCATTGATCCAAATTGGTATAGGGTTACCCCATACACGGTTTCTGGATACTGACCAGTCACGTGCATTTTCGAGCCATTTACCAAAACGTCCATCACGGATATGACTCGGAACCCAGTTGATCTTTTGGTTGTTTTTTAACATCTTATCTTTGATGCTTGTGACGTTAATATACCAAGATGGGATACTTCGATAAATAAGCGGTGTATTTGTACGAGGACAAAATGGGTAGCTGTGATCAACTGTTTCAAGATGAAAGAGCACCCCTCTGGTCTTTAAATCTTTGATGATGGATTTATCTGCTTCTTTAACATGTAGACCTTTAAATGCTTCAACTGGATCAATGAAGCAGCCGCTTTCATCAATTGGGCATACTTCGGTTGGAATATTATTTGCAAGACAGATGCGTTCATCATCTTCTCCAAATGCAGGTGCATTGGATACCAATCCTGTTCCATCATCTGCTGTGACATACTCATCGGAAACAATTTGAAATGCCCCTTGATCTTTTAAATGACTAAAATAATCGTATATTGGGGAGTATGTTTTGCCTACAAGCTCATGACCAAAGAGTGTTTCAATTATTTTTACGTTTTCACCTAAAACTGCTTCGATACGTGATTTTGCAATAACAAATTCTTCATCCTCATTTTTTGGATTGAGGACGATACAATACTCAAGTTGAGGGTGTACTGTAATTGCAAGATTAGAAATGAGTGACCAGGGTGTTGTTGTCCATAACATTAAAAATCGGTTGGCATGCCCATCCATCTTTGCAATCACTGTAACAGCAGGATCCTGCACCATTTGGTAATTAGAGTTTGCTTCGAAATTAGCTAAAGGTGTGCCCAGAGCAGTAGAATAGGGCACCACGCGATTGCCGTGATAAACGAGGTTTTTATCCCAAAGTGATTTAAAGACCCACCACACAGATTCCATAAAATCAGTATCCATGGTTTTATAATCATTTTCAAAATCGACCCATCGCCCCATGCGCTCAACGACTACTTGCCATTGTGGTGCATATTTTTGTACGATTCCACGACAAGTATCGTTATATTTTTTTACCCCAAGTTTTTCTAAAGCTGTATGCGCATCTAGGCCGAGTTGTTTATTAATTTCATGCTCAATTGGTAATCCATGACAATCCCATCCAAAACGTCTATCAACATGGTAACCTTGCATAGTTTGATATCTGGGTATAATGTCTTTTAGCGTTTGAGCTAATAAGTTCCCAAAGTGTGGAAGTCCAGTTGCAAATGGAGGTCCATCATAAAATACATATTGGCTACCAGCTTTGGTTTGCTCGAGCGATTTCTTGAAAATGGCATTTTCTTTCCAATAATTTAATATGGATTCTTCAATTTTAGGAAACGATACGGATTTCATGTGCGAATTTTATAATAATGTAAAAGCAATAACATGACGCCTATTGTAACAAATACATCAGCAAAATTACAAATAAATAAGGGGTAATTTGCAAAGGAAATGCTTAAAAAATCAATTACATACTGGTAATGAATACGGTCTAATAGATTTCCAAATCCACCAGCAACGATGAAAATAAGTCCATATTTGAAAATTGCTGAATGATTTTGAAAATAAAGCCAAAATAATACCGTAAGTATTGTTAGTACATTGATGCTAATTAAGATAAACGTAAATCCATTTTGCCAACTGGAAAAAAGACTAAATGCAATGCCATGATTAAATGCTAAGTGTAAATTAAGGAAGTAGGGTATTAGCGTAATTTTTTTAGTCATTAAGTGATCCAGTGCTAAAGCTTTTGTATATTGGTCGACTAAAATTAGGCCTAAAATAAATAAGGTGGTAAATGATTGAATCATTTAACCACCTTGTCTAAAAAAAAAACTTTTGTCAATAAGAAGGTCAACCGAATGGAGTCGGTTTAAGAGGCCCTTTAATACCTAGTTCTTTATCAATTAATCTTTCCATACTTATGAATTCGGGATGGTGTTCCAAGTCGTCTGTAAGTTTCAAAAATTCATTTAGTAAATTTACCAATTGATGTATGTTTTCAGAGATTGGTTCAATTGCAAGACTTCTTATGTCTATGCTTTTAGGTTTATCTTTATTCCATAGATAATTCTCTTCATCTGGTTTATGGATTTTATGACCTTTATAATACTGATAAAGATCATTTAGTTTTGGAACTGCCTTGAGCACATCAATTTCGTCTGGAGTTAGCTTGCCAAAGCAAAGTTCAATTTGTTCCATTTGATTATAAATAATCGTTTGAGCAGCAACTATCGAAGATGTTTGATCTATTGGCACTGGTACCACGATTAAATTGGACTCTAATTCTTCTCGCTCATCTTTTTGTTCCTGATTTTCCTCTAATTGGTTGATATAATATCGTATAACTTCTTCTCTTAAATTTTCTCGACTATTTAATGATTGTTGTTCTTCTATTAAAATCAACACGTCACATTTATCACTGATTTTAAATATGGGCTGCATTTGATTGTTTTTTTTAATAAGAGCATTAATGTTCTTTTGTAACCGTTTTGCTTTAATTTTTCGATTAATCTTCTCTAAAAGTTGTACGGATAAAATATTTTTTTCAAGAACTAGTTTTTGTTTCATTTCTTCGTCTGGTCTTTTCATTTTTATCTCCTTACTTTTTATTTTCTATAAAGTGACCCTGAATTACATTTTGGCTTCTAAATTGAAGGTGTTTTAAAGTAATGGTTGTAAATAAAGCAAGCCCTTCAGGCAGTATACTTTCATCAATATCAATATGGCTTGATCCATGGATTATTTTACCTGATTCGTAAATTTTGGAGCAACCCATTGTCAATTGAACTGATGGTACAAATTGGCTGATATGAGCAAACCCGTCACCTACAAGTCTCATCGATGTTTCTTCTTCAATCAGTGATGATTCTTTGAAACCACTGATAACACTGAGAATGAAATTAAGTATGCTTGTATCATTTAATAAAGGAGGGCAGAGGTTAAAATGAGTCAAATGAGCATTTTTACCCCAGTATTGGTCTTTAATGATATCCCCTAAAAATTGTATGGCTTGGTGAGTTAGCTCATCGCTGAAAGTATAGAGATTGCCGCGTGTTCTTACATGGTCTGGTTGAAAATGATACGCTTCACCCGCATTTATTTGAACAAATTGTAATGAAATAGGCGTCAGTTCTCCAAATTGTTGTCTTAATGATTGGGGTAATTGTGTAATTAATTCTGCTGCAGAGTGCACAGGGTTTACTGCATATCTTGAAGATTGTGAGGTCATACCAAGGCATTCAATATTGATTTGATCAACACGGGGTTTACTCACACCATATTGATAAAATATTTTCCCAGATTCAGCAGATGGGTCAAAATCAAGAGAAATTGCTAGATCAACATTTTCTAAAAGCTTTTCCTCAATAAAACGTCGAGCACCAGAATAATCATTTTCACCTGATAAAAAAACAGCACGAATAGTGCCCTGAAACTCTTTTTGAAATTGACTGAGATAAATCATTGTATTTGCTAAGCAGCTCATTTGAGCATCATGTGCTTGGAGATGACATTGTCCTGCAATCGTGCTGGAATAATGGTGGTTTGCATTCTCTTTGTGTGGGGAACCATCCATTGCGGCACACAATAATATAGTTGGCCCTTTTTTACGACCCCGTAAATCAAAGCAAAGTGTATTTTTATCTTTTGTTTTAACATTTTTCCATGCACTTTGTTTTAGATAATTTTCTAAAATCTTTTTAGTATGCATTAAATTGGGTGTGATTTCTGGATATTGGTGTAACTTACGCCGTAGTGAAGTGAGCTTTGGACGCCACTTTAGGGCTTGATTAAGTATGGTGTTTATTTTTATATCCATCTTTTAATTATAGACTATAAAAGAAGGCATAAAAAAAGGCCTTCCAACAGGAAGGCCAACTGTGAACTATCGTATTATACACGTCATATTTCTAAGGACTGGCCTTTACTTGTAAAAGCGCGTTCAACCTTGGACTCATTTCTAGAAAAGAGGCCCTCTTCAACAATTAATTGTGCATCTGTTTTAGTTTGCTTTATTGTCGTTGCATACTTTGCAGACATTAATGCAAATGCGCAAGCCATGAAGATAACTGCAATTCCACCTGATGCTGCAGCGAGTCCAATTGCTGTGATTGCAATGGCTGCAACACATATTCTTTTAACAGTTGGATCATGCTGTAGTGCAACCAAATCAGCTAACATCGTATTCAAAGCTCGACCATGTAGTAAATGGGTTACATCGTCACGAACAGTTTTTTCATCTTTAACTTTTGACTCGGATAAGTTTGTTTCTATTTGCTCGATTTCCACTTTTAGTGTGTTGATATAAGCTCCCATCCATTTATCTATACCTTCTACGAACTTTTTATCAACAGCATGCGAATTTTCAGAGACTTTAAATGTGTCACTTTCTACTACATAGTTAGTGTTAATACGCCCATCTTCCTTCATGCTTTTGAGGATTTTCTTTACTGTGGTGTGTTCGGTTTTTAATGAATCCCTCTGATTCCGTAGAGAGCTTAATTCATCTCGTGCTTTTCGAACTTCATTTAAAATAGTCATATTTGTTCTCCTTATTTTTTTACCTTATTATCATTATCTCATGATTAGTGTGGTATTGAAAAATACTATTATTTGATAAGGAAAAACTTATTAATAGAGAAAATCTATCGCTTATAGTTTTTGTCTATCGTACTTATTCGATGACAATTTCGTCTTTAATCACTTTTAGCGTGTATTCACTTTTAGGGTTTGCAATTAACTCTTTTGATAGTGGATTTTCGATTGCCTGTTGAATGGCTCGTTTGAGTGGTCTTGCACCATATAGATTGCTTTGATTAGTATGTGCTATAAATTCAACAACTTTGTTAGAGTATTTAAGTTTAATTTTAGGTATGCGTTGTTGTAAGGCTTCTAACTGTAACTTAGCAATTTCGGTCAAATGTACTTCACTTAATGGGTGGAATTGGACAATTTCATCGATTCGATTAATAAACTCTGGTTTAAAATGACTACGCACTGCATCCATAGGATCTTCCTGGTTTTGACCTAAATTGGAGGTCATTACAATCAGTGATTGTCTAAAGTCAACGGTTCTGCCTTGACCATCGGTGAGCCGTCCATCATCTAATACCTGTAAAAGAATGTGTTGAATCTCGCTATGTGCTTTTTCGATTTCATCGAGTAAAATCACACAGTGTGGATTTCTGCGGACTGCTTCTGTCAAATATCCGCCAGCATCATAACCAACATAACCAGGAGGAGCACCAATCAGTCTAGCCACAGTATGTTTTTCCATAAATTCTGACATATCTAATCGAACCATTGCCTTTTCATGGTCAAATAAGCAGCTGGCAACAGTTTTACATACTTCTGTTTTTCCAACCCCAGTAGGGCCTAGGAAAAGAAAGGATCCTATTGGTTTGTTAGGATCTGATAAACCTGATCTTGAGCGACGTATGGCATTACAAACAGCTTGAATTGCTTGGCGTTGTCCAATAACGCGTTCATGAAGATAGTCCTCAAGATGGTTAAGTTTGGTTTTTTCACCTTCTAATAGTTTAGTGACAGGAATATGTGTCCATTTTGCAATCACTTCAGCAATTTCATCAGCACCAATCCAGCTTCGAAGCATTGCATTTTCCTGGGGCTTTTGGGCTTTGGCTAATTTTTTTTCAATTTCTGGAATATCCCCATATTGTAATTGTGACATTTGAGCTAAATTACCTTCACGTTTTGCAACTTCGAGAGTTGATTTAGCTTGTTCGAGATCACTTTGTAGGGATTGTACATTCAACATTTTAGATTTTTCTTGCTGCCATGTTTCTTCAAGATCTGCATACTCTTTTTCAAGAGTTTTAATTTTTTTGTTAATTTCCTTTAATTGGTTGGTAGCGCTCTTATCTTTACTTAAAGCTTCTTTTTGAATTTTGGCTTGTATCAGTTCTCGTTCCAGTTGATCAAGGTTTTCTGGTTTTGAATCAATCGCTATCCTGAGTTTACTTCCAGCTTCATCTATTAAATCAATAGCTTTATCGGGTAGGTTGCGATCTGTAATATAGCGATCAGATTGGGTGACTGCAGCAATAATGGCTTCATCACTGATGCTAACACCATGGTGTAACTCGTAGCGTTCCTTAATGCCGCGTAAGATGGCGATACTATCTTCAATAGACGGCTCATCTACTTTAATGGGTTGAAACCGACGTTCAAGAGCAGCATCTTTTTCAATATATTGGCGGTACTCGTTGAGAGTGGTTGCTCCGATACAATGTAACTCACCACGTGCTAAAGAGGGTTTAAGTATATTGCCAGCATCCATCGCACCCTCGGTTCGACCGGCACCAACCATGACATGTAATTCATCGATAAAAAGGATAATTTGACCATCTGATTTTTTAATTGATTTAAGTACTGATTTTAAACGCTCTTCAAATTCTCCTCGATACTTTGCACCTGCAATTAACGCAGCCATGTCGAGAGAGAGTAATTTTTTCTTCTTTAAGCCTTCTGGAACTTCACCATTAATGATGCGTTGAGCGAGGCCTTCTGCGATAGCTGTTTTACCAACTCCAGGTGGCCCAATTAGAACCGGGTTGTTTTTTGTTCTTCTTTGGAGAACCTGAATAGTTCGTCTTATTTCATGGTCACGACCTACGACAGGATCAATACGGTGCTCATGTGCCATTTGCGTCAAGTCTATTGTATAATTTTTAAGTGCTTCCAGTTGTGATTCGCTTTCCGCATTATTCATGGACTCTCCTTCCCGAATATCATTGATTGCTTGATCTAGTTTACTCGAAGTAAGGCCGGATTTCTCTAATAAAGTTGCAGCAGGATGTTTATTTTCTAGGAGGGATTCTATAAATGTATGACTGGCAATGAATTGATCTTTTCGCTTGTTTGCGATTTGTTCACAACCTGTAAACACACTTCCAAGGGCAGGCTCTACACCTGAGAAAGTACCTTGGGTTTTTTCAGCAAGTGATTCGAGTAGTAAAGATTCTAATTCGTCAGAATGGGCACCACCCCGTTGTAAAATTTCACGAATTCCGCCAATTTCTAGCATTGTTTTTAAGATATGTTCTGCATGCAGGTAGGTATGTTGCATTGAAATGGCAAGGGATTGCGCATTTTCTAAAACTTTTTGGAATTGAGAGGTTAATCGTTGGCTATTCATATCATTTTCCCTATACTTTAGTTATAGGTTATCGGGGTTATTTTTCAAGTACATTTGCAAAAAAAAACAATTCAGTTAAACTGGCGTTATGGGCTGGCTTTCTCGTATAATCCCCGCATTAAGCGGTGAAAAAAAACAAACCATACCGGATGGTGTGTGGCATCAATGTAAAGGTTGTCATACGCCGATTTACTTTAGTGATATGGAAAATAATGCTCACGTGTGTCCAAAGTGTGGCCATCATGGCACTATATCCGCTCGCAAACGAATCCATTCTTTTTTAGATAAAGATGCTGAGATAATATTTATTGGCGAATCCATCATTACCAAAGATCGTCTTAAATTCACTGACTTGAAGCCTTATGCTAAACGTATAAAAGATGCCGTAAATAAAACAAACGAGACTGCCGCATTGGTTGCAGCTAGTGGTTGCATCGAAAAGTTGCCGGTAGTTGTTGCTGCATTTGAATTTAACTATATTGGTGGTTCAATGGATACTGCTGTTGGGGAGCGCTTTCGGATTGCAGTTGAAATGGCTATTGAGAAAAAATGTCCATTTATCTGTTTTAGTGCATCTGGAGGAGCAAGAATGCAAGAAGGGGTTTTATCATTGTTGCAAATGGCTAAAACATCCGCTGTATTAAAGCGACTTTCTATGGCGAAACTTCCATATATCAGTGTTTTAACAAATCCAACGACAGGTGGTGTTGCAGCTTCTCTTGCAACATTGGGGGATATTATTATTGCAGAGCCTAAGGCTCTAATTGGTTTTACCGGGCCGCGTGTGATCGAGCAAACGGTAAAGCAAAAATTACCAAAGGGTTTTCAGCGCAGTGAATTTTTAATCGAGCATGGTCATATTGATATGGTCATACACCGTCATCACATGAAAGCAAAGGTTGCCGGACTCTTAAAGAAGATTACAGCATATGAGTTCAATCACTGATTGGCTTTTAGCACACTGTATCCAAGTTAATACAAATATCAAGCCAGGACTTCGGCGTATTAAGTCTTGTTTATCTAAACTTCATTATCAGTTCAAAGGTCATGTCATTGCAGTTGGTGGCACTAATGGAAAGGGTAGTTGTGTTGCAACGCTCAGCACATTATTTCAATCAATGGGATTAAAGGTATGTACATTTACTTCACCACATTTATTAGAACTAAATGAACGTTTTCGCATTAACGATCAACCGATTAATAACCATGATTTAGTGGAAGCGTGTAAAAGTATTTTAAATCAGTTTGATTCATTTGATTTAACTTTTTTTGAATGCATAACACTGGTTGCTTGGGTATTATTTTGTGAGGAAACACCGGATGTAATGATATTTGAGGTTGGTATGGGTGGGCGACTGGATGCAGTAAATGCATTACCAATCACTACGAGTATTATTACGAGTATAAGTATTGATCACGAAGCGCATCTTGGGCATACACGCTGGGAAATTAATCAAGAGAAATTAGGTATTGCTCGACCCAAGTTGCCCCTTATATATACAGAACAGCATATTACTGATCAGATGCAGTTAGATCTTAACGCAACCTGCGCAGAGGTAATGCAGCTAGATGAGCAATTTAATGTAAGTTATGTTGATGATCAATTCATGTTTAGGGTATTTGAAAGTGTTGTAAAGGTTTCGCAATTAAACTTAAATGAATACGCTACTTTAGCAGCCCTAGGCTGTGTTAAAAAACTATATCCCGTGCAATTTCAAGAAATTCATTTTAAAGAAGTATTATCACGAATAAAGTTAGATGGACGTTATCAATGCATTCATCAACATCCTAAGATCTGGGTGGACGTTGCGCATAATACAGCATCAATTGAGAGTTTAATGCAACGATGGCCATTTAGTGCCGAAAACTCTGTGTTTGTAGTGGCTTTTAAAAAAGGAAAATCCGTATTTGAATTGATTCCAGAAATTGCGTCGAAAGCAAATCAAGTGATTTATGTAGATACAGAACAAACTGAATACGTTGATGCACAAGTTTTTATTGAAAAAGTTCCAAAGGGTCGTCATTATAGGGTAGTTAGGGAAGAGGAGTTGAAAACTATGCTGCAATCCATTGATGCCAGTGTTTTAGTTTTTGGTTGTTTTAAAGTTGTTGAAATCGCTATGCGTGCTTTAGGAAACCAGACAGATGTTGCCTGAGATTATTCGTCAGTGGCTAATTTTAGCATTAGTCGTATTAATGGCAACATTAATTGTTCCCAAGTTTCTACATCAAACCTCGTTTACAGAAAAAGCGATTCCCCTTGAGACAAAACTAGTCCCACCTCATTTGGATCCAAGCATGAAAAGGAAAACACTTCCTCCACAAGATATCAAAGTGACGGTTGATCCTAGATTAGAAAAGATTACGCCACCTGCATGGGCTGTACAAATAGGTAGTTATAAAAGTATTGATAATATCCAGCCAACAATCAATAAGTTGCAATCAAAAGGATTTGAGATTTCTGTTCATAAAGTAAATTCGTCTAAAGGTCAGTTTTATCGTGTTTGGGTTGGTAAATTAATCTCTAGACAAGCTGCTGATCATTTAGTGAAGCGGCTTCGAGATGATTTTAAAATCAATGGTTTTGTGATGCGTTTGGATGGCAATGATGTTCGATAATTTAACCCATTTTGATCTATTAATTGTAGTTTTAGTTGGGCTTGCTGGTCTTGCTGGCCTAATGCGTGGTTTCTGCGCTGAAGCAACTTCCACGTTCGGTTGGATGCTCGCACTTTGGGTTATGCTCAAGCATTCTGACAAAATTGAAAAACTAATTGCACCCCATATAAGTGAGCCTGGCTTACGTATGATAGTAGCAACATTCATCTTGTTCTTGGGTGTGTTAGTCATCGCCAAGCTAGTTGGATTAATACTAAAAACTGCTGTATCGGTAGTAGGGCTTGGCCCATTTGATCGCTTATTAGGATTTTTCTTTGGTATTGCGAAGGGTATGATTATTGTTGGTTTAGCAATATTAGCCATGGATTTTACAGGTTATGGACAAAAGTTTACTAAAGGATCCAAGTTATACCCACATTTTTCATCACTAGGTGAGATGGTTTGGGCTTTTTATCATCATGATATCTCGAAGGAAATCGCCAAACGAACTGCCACATTGCCTGACATTGATTTATCAGCGATACCTGAAATTAAATTAAATTAAATGCGTTTGTTCAATAGATTACAATTATGTATCTTTATTTTGATCGATCTATCATTTGCACGTATCGATCTAAACCCCTATCAAATAACTCCAGAAACTCCCATTGGTATTTTTGGAGGTGATGCGTTCAGTCACTATGATCGTGTCCAGTTCATTGACAGTTTGGTTCTTGATCCAAATAGTTGGTGGTACAATCATGATCCCACTGTTTCAGTTAGAAATACTTCTGCAATAAAAAAATCACTTGCTGTAAATGGACATGGTGCAAATGATTATTTAAGTACTAATCATAATTGGGCTTTTTTTCAAAATGACGTTCAGTTAATTGATCCTCTGAGACTATCTCCTTTATTTTATAATCAATCGTTTTTCTTTAATTGGGATTACCTGCGATTTAGCGGCAATGCATTAAACCCTTATGTACAGGGATATCTAGGTATAAACGGTGACAATGGGTTATCTACCCGATACCAACAATTAATTACAGGTTATTCAAATGATGGTAATCGATTTATTGTAAATCAAACGTCTTTTGGTACTCCTCAACAGGGTGGTTTTTTCAAAATTTACCGCGCTCTAAATAATGGTGAACGAATGAATGCAGCAGGTCATTTGACGCAGTCATCATTTAACTATGCATATGCTAATGCTAGGAATCAGTGGTTATTTAGTTTCGATACCCATGATGCGACGAGTGATATTAATTCAACAATTCCAGTTGAGTTGGCTGATCTAAGTAATAACGAATTCTTTCTAGCACCTAATCAAGATGTTGACCGTATTCGTCGGGGTAACGTGCATTGGAATCATGTAATCAATGATCGTACTTTTTTATCAAGTACATCCTCAATATCCACGCTTGATTTTGATAAAACACAAAGTCATACCTTACCCTTGGCAACCAACTGTACTTCAGAAACTTTAGCAGGTCAATTATGTATTAATGGGATTGCCATTGTTGATCAGAATAATAATACATTGACACCAGCACAGCTTGGTAATCCACGTGCATTTGGAGAACATACAGAGGCTACTGAAAAACATGTCGTTTTGGCACAAACATTCGAATTACAAAATATATTACCCGAGCGTTCGTGGAGTATTGGATTGATCGGTCGTTTTGCTCATAAAGACTATGACGCTCAATCTTTTCTCAATGAAATTGATGAAAATCGTGATCTTCAACAACTGACTTTAAACGATGCTGCAATTTCTATTAATGGTACTAAATCAACCAGTACTGCTGATGTTGCAAATAGTTCATTGAGTCCAGCTCATGTAAGTGGTGATGATAAACATTTCAGTTTATATGGTTTATACCGTGAACAACTTACACCCAAGCTACAGGGGTATTTAGCGGCCCGATATGATGGTGTATTTTATAACGTAACAGACGAAGATACCTTTAATCCGGTTGGTGCTATTATCGCAGGGGAGCCTAATTACCAATTTTTAAATCCTATGGCGGGGGTGGTGTACTCCTTGAATGAACATGCTTCGTTGTTTAGTCAAATTTATATGTTTAGTCAGGCACCATCATTAAATGCTTTGTACTGTAGTGATCCAAATGAGCCGTGTTATTTCCCAAAAATGTTTTACAATAAGGGTGATTTAGATCAAAGCATAACCGGTGGATTGAAGATTGGTGCGCGTGGCCATGGTGACTATTTTGCACGCACATTTTATCAATGGGGTCTTCAGGGGTTTTTAAATCACACACAAGATGACATCATTACTGTTCCGACAGATTGGATGCGAGGTTTCTACCAAAATATAGATGATACTGAACAGCTGGGCATGAACCTTCATTTTGAATTATCACATGGTCCCGTTGGATCTAAAGTAGATTATCAGTTCATGCATGCTACGTATGGTAGTGCATTTAGTGCGCCAACTGTATACACCATTGGTGGCACTCAAAATGTTCAAAGTGGTGACTTTTTACCTGGCATACCATCACATTCCGTTCGTTGGAATAGCCATTATCAGGTTTCCAATTCCATCCAACTTCTAATGGATGTTATTGGAGTTGGTTCCAAAGTTTATTATGGTAATTTCAGCAATAATACCAATTCTGTTTTGGCGAGTGATGGCACTACTCGAATTCAGTTAGATGAAGTGCCAGGTTATGCACTTATGAATGTTGGTATGATATGGCGACCTAAGCGTTATATAGAAACTCTGATCACTGTAGATAATGTATTTAATAAAAATTATTACACTGATGGGACCTATGGACAAGCACCTGACCCTGCTGTGGTTCCTGTTGAGGAATTAGGTGATACGGGTACTGGTGCAGTGGTTGGAATTAAGGATCCTAAATTTGTGATGCCTGGAATGGAGCGTATTTGGCGCGTTGTATTTAAATTTTCTTTTTAAGACCAAACGTATTAATTAACGCTGGAATCATTGTTAATGTGGCAATACCTGCAGATATAATAGCTAGACTGGTTAATAACCCAAAATATAATAGTGGGTTGAAGTTTGAAAAAATGAATAATATAAATCCAATGGCAGTTGTGGTAACGGTTGTAAATATGGCGCGACCGATACTGTTGAAAGTGATTTCATATGCTTTGATTTGTGGTTGATTAAGACGAATTTCCTCGCGGTAACGATATAAAAATTGGATTGCAAAGTCAACGGAAAGACCCACGCTAATTGCTGCAATTGTAATGGTCATAAAGTCTAATGGTATACCAGCCCAACCCAGTGTTCCAAGTACCAATGTGACAGGTATGAGATTTGGAATTAAAATATATAACACAAGTTTTATATTTTTAAATAATAGAAGTAGCATTATTCCGATACATAAATACACCGTCAGCAATGTCTTGATTTGTGAATCATACAAACTTTGTAAAACATTATTATATAGCCAGTAAACACCTGTGACATCTCGGGTAATGGATTGATCTTTAAAGGTTCCTAGTTTATTTTCAATTCGCTGAATCAGATCTTCTCGAACCAAGTCACGATTTGAGTCAGGAATATAGGCCACTAATCGAGCTATTTTATTATTATTGGCAAGGTAGGGGTCTAACAATACTTTTCGATCAACTGGATTGGTATGATTGAGTATCATCTTAAATAATGCATAACCTATTTGACCACGGTTGACTTGGGCCAGGGTCTCATCGAACGTGTAAAACGACATGACTTTCTGGATTTCGTTCTGTTTTTCAAGCCAAGTATGCATTTCCTTAAGCTCCTCACGTCCTTCATTTGATATCCAGTGGTTTTCTTCATTAGATTCTAATACGATTTCAAGACTCGTACTTCCAGCTAGTTTTTCATCTACAAGGAGTATACCTTTAACGATATTGGTATTTGGTTTGAAATAATCTACAAAACGGTTCTCAACTTTCAACTGGGTAATTCCAATCCCAAATATCGCCATCAACACTGCATAAAAAATAATTATTTGTTTAGGATGTGTTTGGTTCGCTTTTATGATTCGATCAAACATTGCAAAATTTTTAGTTTCACTTGTTTTGCGTGTTTTAAGATTGATTAAGCCAAGACAGGCTGGTAAGAAAGTAAAACATACTACAAAGGTAACTACGAGCCCCATTGCCATGATTAATCCAAAATCAACAATGGGTTTGATATCACTGATTAACAATGAACTGAACCCCACAATGGTTGTCAGCGCAGAATAACCACACGGTTCAATCACTGAACGCACGGTTTGTAAGATAGTTGTATCGTTGTTTTTCCTTGGAAATCGTTGTTTATTTTCAAGATATCTCACTAGTACATAAACGGATATTCCTAAACCGATGATAAAAAGTAATGGGGGGAAATTAGAGCTTACGATGGTTAGATTTTGATTTAAGAACCCAATGATTCCTGCTGTAATAATGACGGAAAATAAACCGGATGCGATAATTAAAAACATGGGCTTATATTGTCTGAATATATACATTAATATGATGGTCATTGAAATCAAAGACAAACTACCTAAGTAAAGTAGATCTTCATACATGTATTTTAAAATATCTTCAGTAACCACTGGAAGACCAATAATATAAATATATCCAAGGTGTTGATATTTTTTAGTAATGCGTTCAAGTCGATCTAATAAAGCACTGAGTTGTTGGTTTCGTTCATAGCGTAACTGTTGTACTTTTTTGATAAGTGACTGGTATTCTTGTGTTTGTTTAGTTGTTAAATTGTTGTGATAGTTTTTATATTCTAAAAGTGACTTGCGTTTATAAATAGCTTGGTTAGAGTAACTCTCTGGTTTGACTTGTAATAATATAGACATCAGTGAGTAATCATCACTCATGATAACTCTCTTATAAAAAGGGTTTTCTATGAATTCTTTTTTAGCCATTTCCTGATCAGTTCGTTCACTAAAATAATTTGGTAGTTGAAGTCTTAACTCAAGTAAGTAGATCGGTGGACTAAATAGTAATGGCACATTAATGTAGCTATCGGACCATGTAATCAATGGGTCATTGGTTAGACGCTCTTGAAGATGGTTGACTTCACTCACATGCTTAAAGGGATTTTTAGAACTAATGAGAACAGCAATGGTTTCATCTTCTCCAAAGTAACTACGTGTTTTTTGATAAGATCCAGATTGTAGATCTTCGGTTAAAGCAAGTGCATCCAGTGATACGTCAAACTTTACATTTTGTGAAAAATATAGGGCTGTAATTACCAAGATCAGTATCAATCCCAGAGGGAATAAGTATTTCAATAATTTAGCCATCTAGAAATGATAGTTCAAATCTTGATTTTTGACTGTTATTTTCCCTTAATTCCTAACCTTTCTTTAATTTCCAGAGGTTCAATTAAAAAGGTACGATTTGATTTTAATTCTTGTTTGACCCAAAAGGCGTCTTTTCGAAGTGCTCTACGGCATAGATTTGTATAATTTTTAAATTTATTTTCAATTGATGCTGGTTTTTGATGAGCTAGCATAATCATCCCTATCAAAGTAGTCATTATTAAAATGGCTCCCATAATAGATAAGGGTGCATGGAGTAAAATGGTTGTACCTATGGCAGCTAAACTTAGTCCAATTAGAATAGCATACCCTAATTTTTTGAGTTTAATATTTGCTAATTGATCAAGATCACCATCAGGAAGTATTATGTTCATTTCATTACGTAGCGCTTCATTAAGATATGGGCTAGTAACAATATCTTTTTTATTTTTTAATGATTTTTTTTCTTTAATTTCATCAAGAGTCATTGGTACAAATGATGATGGAATTATATCTAATAAACCTAGTAGTGCTGTTTTTTGAACATCGGATAATAATCGTTTATTTTGAATA
>CACKTD010000004.1 GCA_902603055.1 Coxiellaceae bacterium
TATCCAATTATTCTTATCTAAATTACGCAATCTTTTAAATCTATGAAACGAAGTTTGAATGCTTTTAGGGCCTAATTATATACTATAATTTAAATATAATGATAGGATTGACTAAAGAACAAAAGAAAAAAGTTCAAGACTTAGTAAAGACAGCTTACGGAGGTATGAACAAAGAAAAAAATATTCAAAAGTTTGTTCAGGATTCAATTAACATTGTATTCAAGGATTCTCCAGTTTTAAGTAAAGCATTAAAATATTCAACCAAATGTATAAATAAATATGATCCAAAAAAAAGGAATAAAAAATTTAATTTTGGTAATTTACAAAAGTCTGAAAAAGAAGAAAAATATGAAAAAAAACTTGCTAAAAAAGAAGAAGAATATGAAAAAAAACTTGCTTCTAAAGAAATAATTGCTAAAGACAAAGAAAACGCAAAAAAACTATTGCAATTTTATGATAATCATATTTCAAAAGCCTGGGGGCTAAATATTCACAATAGTCACAAAATAAAAACTAGTATACTTAAGGATAAATCTGATAATAAATGTGCCCAAATATGTGCACATATACTAAAAAGTAACTTTAAAAGCAAAGGTCATTCTAAAGAGTTTTTGAAAAACCTAGCTGAAATTAAAAATAGTGAAGTCCCAAGAGATATCCCCGAACTTCAATTTTTGAAAAAAATAGTTACGGATTCTAACGACCCTTCCCCCAAAACAATACTAGAAAATCTATTTGTTAAGAGAAACTTTTTAGCAAATAATGGTATACGCGTAAATTTAGAGAATGATTTGATTAAATATATACAAACCGAAAATATAGCTCATATAAAAGATATGTGTAAAAATCTATCAACAGAATTAAATAAACCACAGCCTAAATTATTTGGCACAGCAATTAAAAAGCAAAGTAGAGAATTAGATAGCATTAATCAAGATCTTCAAAGAATTAAACCCCAGTTTAAAATTCAGTAGGATTTTGAAATAAGAAAACCTTTATCATCTTAAAATATTTTTTTAACTTATAAACACGCATAAAGTCAGTGATTAAACGATCTCATTGAACACATTCGAGCAACTGTTATTTCAGTGGATTGTGATAAACTATTAAACTGTGTAAAAGTCTTCATTGTCTACGGTATTGACAAAGTTTCTTTAAATGGTTGATAATTATTGGATTAAAATAATAGTTCAAAGGAAACAAATGCCTAAAAAACCCACAAAAGAAAATCTTATGCCTCAAGTTTCAGAAGCACTGGATCATTTTGATAGTTTGCTGCCAATGGCTTTGGAAGGAGAAACAAGGGGGCTTCGAAAATTTTTAAGACAAGGTGGACTTTTATCCATTGCAAACCAAACGCTTTTGGAAGACATGATCGACGGTTTTGAGAAAATTGGAAAAAGTTGCCCAGATCCCTTTTATAAAAAGAATGTCATCAAATCATTAAAAATAATGATTGCATATGTCAAACAAATAGAGCTTCTTTTAGTAAACAGGGATAAGGAATCAGAGAAATTAATGTATATATTCCTTTCACAAAAGCTTTTATTGCCACTGGAGCTGATCAAGCTTTATTCTAATTTCAAAAACAAACTATTTAGGCCTAAGGTGATCACTTCAGAAACAGAAGATAAAATAGTTTATTGTTCTCAATGTGATTTTAGAGAAGAATTATTGAAACGGTATGAAAAAATTGAACATAAATATAGTTACAATTTTATAAGGCCATTTAGTGTATCAAGAAAAGGCTTTTTTAGTAAATCAAAAAGCAATGATGCATGGGGAGCTTCTGGTTTGGAAGAGGCAGTTTTTGGTAAAGGAGGACTTTCCTTAGGGGTGCTAAGGAAGTAGCTGTGATAAAAACCCTGCACCTCAACAGTCTTCATTATCTTTTAACAAAAACAATTAAGACAATGGGATCAAAAAACTAGTTATAAACTAGATTAGATACCGATAATTACTGTATCTATTGACAAATATTCACTTTTTTAATATATTAATCGAAAATAATAAGGAAAAAAAATGACACAAACAAATAATTTAAATGACGACAGATGTATTCTACCTTTAATCGGTTTTGGGTGCTTGTTTTGTGCTATAACTGGAGCTTGTTTATGGGCTGTCATTACTTGTCATGTATTAGCACCGATATTTCCACTCCTCTTAAGTGTTGCAATGTTACCATTTATTGGTTATGCGCTGCAACATCAGATATTTGACGATTATTCTAATTTACCAACAACGATAATCTGTCCATAATAGATTGTGAAAAATAGAATAGAGGAGTAGTAGGAGTATAGTTCTCCTGCAATTTATTGACAAATATGGGTTTTTTTTGGTATATTATTAAAATAATAACAATAATAAGGAAAAAATATGACTTTATTTAATAATTCAAATATGTTTAATAATTCAAGCGATATGTCCTCAATGATTTTGGACTCTTTACTACATTCTATATGTTTTCTTGGGACGGTCGGTCTGTTAGCCGGTAGTATGGTCCTAAGCGTTATCTATCCTGCAATAGGAATTCCAATATTAGTTCTTATGTCTCTTTTAATGTGTACGGAACCAACCCCCCCTGTAACCAAAAGTCTAAGTTATTATCAGTAATTAATCTAAGGGTCTGAGTCCATAGCGTCTAAAAAATGATGCCATTGTTTTAATAGGCTAAATTCTCTATGGATCTCAGTGCCAATATGGCCCATTTGCCAAACCATTTCTACAAGACTAATGCTCGTCAAAAAAACAAAAGCCATATCTCCGATACTAAAAATGCTTTTATAACATATTAAACGATAAAAGTTTAATATGAGCATGATCATTCCGAGCGAATCAATCTTACAACGCGTTAAATTAGTAGACAATAGTAGTTTAGTTTTATAGTCATGTTCAATTGATTGATTTTTTTTAAAAAAATCATATGCACTATGGCAAAGCGGCCCTAATTTTTTTAATTGAAATAAGTTGCTAAATTGTTTCATGGTGTTGATTGAAGCTTGATGATGCTGATGGATATAACGATTGAGTATATGGGTTTCATGATTTAAAACAACAATTTGCATAGTTAAATAAAATGTCATGATAATTAAAATCATAGGGTCCAATAATGCTGTTTGGACAAGAATAATTAACATACTTAATGTAAGAGGAATGAAATTCCAAATACATAAATTCCAAATACGCTCAACCACCTGAACTAAATCAGAAGTGATCTTACTTATTTCCGTTCCAGAACGATGCAAATGTATCTTGGGTTGATGATGACAATTCATAATGATTTTATTTTGTATCTTAATTCTAAGTTCGGGATAGTATTTGCCATAAATAGCAGTGTGTGCACGTAGAATGATTTTTGAAATACCCCATAATATTAAAAATATTAATACCCAATGAATGAAAGGGGATTCTTGATTGAGTGCATTGATCATATTTTTTAAAATAAAAGGGGTACTTAAATAATTAATGATCCCAATGATTGGTGCTATTAAAAGCGTACTCATGCATGCAGGGTTCAAGTGTATCAATTCATAGAGTATTAAAATAGATTGTTTCATCCATGCTATTTTGCAAGTTAGCCTAGGATGTCTCAATACAGCTAAAGCGGTAAATTCAAACCTTGAGAAGCTACTTGTAAATAAATAGCATTTAAAGTCAGAAAGTCGTAGAGTCCTGGTGATGCAGCTTGTAGGTAAAGTACAAGATCATTAAAGTAATACCCTACAAATGCACCCGCTATTAGTCCAGCAAAATGGCCTTCACTGGAAACACCAGCCTCTGTAGAAAGTACACTGGATAAGATATGCACACCAAAATAATAAGCCCCTAATATTGCACCTATGATATCAACAATGTTTGCACCATAATAAGCCTTTATTAGTATACATGACCAGTAGCCTATGATTAATGCGCTTGCACCAATATGGCACGCAGATCGTCCAAAAATCCAGATCAGTGATCCAGATAAGATCATGATGAAAAAGGAACTTAACACAAATACATTCAGTCCTTGGCTCATGATGATACCTCCAATCCCAAGGAAAAATATAGAGTTGTTAAATAAATGATTGAAACTGCCATGTAAAAATGGGGAACAAATAATTCCTAATAATCCCAAAGGATGGCGAGGGATGATGCCAAAAATCATGAGCGAATTATTGGTGACTGTATTCACCAAGTGAATGAACCATGTGAATCCTAGAATATAAATTAATATTGGGAAGGTGTCATGTAGTTGTGCAATTGCGGTGTTGAGTTGATCTAATACTTCAATGCTCATTTTAAAAGTCCAAATAAATTTTTAGGATCCGAAACGTCTGGTATCAAATCTAAAGTGTCTAAAAAATCTGTGTGTTCGGTCAATTCATAAATATAGCGTAATGTGCTGTAGTCTTCTAAAGCAAATCCTACAGAATCAAATAATGTAATATCTTTATCTGTTTGTCGTCCCGGTTTTTGTTGAGATATTACTTCCCACAACTCTGTAATTGGGAGGTTAGGGTGTTGTTTAATTTCACCTTCTTTGCGGGTTTGTTGTGCATACTCTACAAAAATACGCGTGTTTTCAATTAAGTCAGGATGCAATTCGATTTTTTGCTCAGAGTCACCACCAATGGCATTGATGTGCATTCCAGCATGAAGATCTTTTTTGCTGATAATGCCATCACTTTGGTAATGAGTGGTTGCGGTAGTGAGAATATCAACTCCCTGGCAAGCACCGCTTAATTCATTTTGAGGCTCAATTTTTATTGGATAATCTTGCATATTATGCATAAACTTATCCAACGCTTTGGGATCAATATCATATACCTTTAGTTGTTTAATACCTAAAACATAATAAAAAGCTAATGCCTGAAACTCCGCCTGTGCACCAAGACCAATGAGCCCCATACTTTGTACTTTGGGATTGGCTAAATATTTTGCAGCCATCACCGATGTTGCTGCAGTTCGAATAGCTGTTAATAAAGTCATTTCAGCAATGAAAATAGGGTATCCTGAAGCGATTTCTGCTAACACTCCAAAGCCAGTCACACTGAGCTTATTATGCTGTGTATTAAATGGGTGGCCGTTGACATATTTAAAGCTGTAATGTGCTTTATTATGGATAGGCATTAACTCAATCACCCCCTCATCAAAATAGGAGGCAACTCGTGGTTGATGTGAAAAAGAGTGCCATTGTTTAAAGTCTTGTATCATTGCTTCAACAAGACCTAACATTATTTTTTCGATCTTAAAATGACGAATGACATTAGTAAGTTGTTTGATGCCAAGAAATGAAACCATCATTAAAACTTATCATAAATTAAGGATATTGTCTAAATTCACTCTTTAGCACTGAAGTCACTTTGACTAAAATACACCCATATCTATCATCATACTTAAGTAAGTCATATTTTCATCGTCATTATCATCATCAAAAAAATTCTCCATAAGACGATATTGTTGATTTAAGAATGACACAAGCTTAGGATCGAGTGGTATTGCATTTTTACCTGAGTGGTTTTTTAGATGGCTATTTAATTGAGGGTGTTGATTGGATAGCTTGCGTACTTCTGAAAAGTGTTGGGCAATATTCTCTTTGGATTGGTATTTAGGGTGGATAGACATCATTAACCACCCAAGTACATTGCCAATGCCCTCAATAATATGATTTGGGTATTGAACGATTGTATTCCAAGCCACGTCAGCAATTTCAGGGTCAACTAAAAGCTGATGTATCATTCCAAACATACACCTGATAATTTCATCTTTATTGATCATATTTACTTTAGTTGAGGGGCTGTAAAGTTGGTCTAAATAGGCTTCTTTAGTGGAAATTTGAATTATTGAGATAATTCCAAAAAATACATTGATCAATTTTAAACGTAATATAGGGGAGCTATCTTCTGGAAGCCATTCATAAAGAATTAACCGAGATGCTAAAGTCAGCTCCTTTTGCCGCTCATCAAGCCTATTAATTTCGATGAAGCGTTTGACTTTTCTTCGCTCAGATTTATTCAATATTAGACTGTTTTGTTGCAATGAGGAGGATGCAATTTGATGGGAATTAAAAGCTTTTAAGGCGACTAGAGCAGCACTTTGAGAGCAAACGTGTCTATCTACACCAACAATGGACATGGCACACATAAAAGCAGGATGCATATCATGGCTTTCTAGATACATAATCCATCCCATTTGTGCCATACTAAATCGAGTCATTTTATGTTCACTAGAACTCAATGGTGAAATTTGCTCTTCAAAAAAACGAAGTGCTTGATTAAGATTGCTTAATGGTGGATTCAGTTTTCCTTTGCTTTTCATATTCTATATCCTAACAATAAAACCACTTTGAATGCAAAATAGCGTAAAATAATTGACAATTTGCTATAAGTTGTTTAATATGTCAAGGAAATATAAAAAAAAGGAAACACTCATGACACAAAAAAATAATATTATTGACGATATTGCTGATTGGTTTAAATCTGTTTTTGATAATAATGATCAATCTCAATCTTTAGCACTTTTAGAAAAACCTGAATTAGGAAAAACACAAGAGGATTTATCGACTGATGAGCCTGTAAAAGCAGGCCGTTTTATGGATATGATCAGCTATATATTTAAATTATTCGATTTCTCTGGTTTTTGGAGTATGTTATCAAACATGTTTAGAAGTAACAGTGAGAGCGTAAATAAAGAAACAGAAGCTCCTCTTGCTTCAGATACTTTAAATGCTGGTAATGCAGATACAGTTTACCGTGTTACAGGTACAATTATTTCCCCTAAATTTGAAAATAACCGTAACGATTCAAGTTCTGGTTTGGCATTATAAATCTACTAGGTATTACTCAAGGGCTGTTGGAGCTAGTTTCCAATAGCCCTTTTTATTTGAGAGCTTTATGGAAGGTTTAAAACAAGAAGATTATACGGTTGTAACAAAATCGTGGATAATGACTGCTTTTTTATTTATTATTGAGATTTTATTGGTTGCGCTTATATTCGTGGGATACTTATTAAATATATTTTTATGGCTGGATTTTAGTTGGCCATATAGACATTTAAAGTCAAATCTTCCAATTTTTCACATAAATTTTAGCGGGAAAATAACAGATTACCCAAATGTTTTTTGTTATCAATCTTTCTATCCACGCCATGCGTTTAAAATTAATGATAGAGTCATAGGCCAATCTAGTCTAGTTTATTACTTGATGGCATTATTCTCAAACTTTTGGACTATTAAAAGTGTTTATCAGTTATGTTATAAATCGAAAAATTCTCCTTTAATTGAAACAACTACGAATTTTGATTCCTGGGAGAATTGGGCTGAATGGAAGATGAAATTACTCCTAAAGGAAGTCGATGATGGTAGCATGAGTTTACAGGAATGCAAATACCTATCTCCATTCATTCCTAAGTTTAATTTCTTCTATGAAGCTGTGAACTCTATTACGATTAAAAACACGTTTCAAAATAGAGGAATCGATCGGAGTAAAGCCATTGAATATGCAAACTTAAATTTAAATGTTCAGGGCCTACAAGAACCAATTGATGAAAAAAACCCTTTATTAACGAATGAGATCAAACCTAAATCTACTAAAAAGGTTCAGTTTAAAGAAGAGTTACTTTTTTTTGATAGTAATCAAAAAACAACGTACCCCTTAAACTCAAATAATCATCAATCTAAGCCCATTACAACTGCTGCATAAACGGTATTTTCAGTTACATAACGTTGCTAGATCAATGCTATAATTAAATTATAAGGGTCGATTATGCCTATGATAAAAACAAACAGTTATTCTAATAATTATAAGGGTGGTGGTGATATTCCAAATATTTGTTTGGTCTATGAAAATGCATTTTGGAATTTAAATAAAAAACCTTTAATTGAGTATTTGAAAAATCAACAACTAGAAATAGTGGATGAAGAGCAAGTGGCATTAATTAGTAAAGATATTGAGTCTTTAGATACAGATATTATTGTTGATCCTTCATTTAATGGGCTTGAAAGTGATGCCGCAAGTAAATTTAATTTCGAGCTGCCGTTGGTGAGATTAATTGATAAAAGAACCATTTTTGAAAAGCTCATCGCTCCGAGAGAAAAAAAACTATCTTTGGAGAGGGTGGAAAAAACGCTAAAACGCAGTATCCTCCAAATATTGATTGATAGGATTTTTAATCTATTTAAACCATCCTATTCTAGAGTCCATCCTATATGGAGATGCGATGGGCTTACCGCTAAAGATCTAGAGTGGCCTGATAAGAAGAGAATGTTGCCGTATACACCATTGCAAAGCATAGAAAATTTTTTGAGGAAAAGGTGTGGTTTTAAAACTCAACCAAAAATAGACCCAAAACCATCTAATAGTATTACTAAACCAAATAAAAAAGGATATAACGTTAGTTTTGATTTAAATGCAGATAAATCACCTTCACCTAATACCAAAGATTCACACCAGAATAGCAAAAAAGGACTTTCAAGCTCACCCAGACCCCCAAGTAGTCCAATAAGAAGCTCACCCAGATCCCCAAGTAGTCCAATAAGAAACTCCTCTATTCCCCCTAGGGTACGATAGCACGCTAAAATCACTTGAAGAAATTGCTAAAAAAGAGTAACGTAGTACTGTAATTCAATTAATGAGGTGCTTTATGTCTACGAAAACAAATAATCAAACTAATGAAAGTTTTTTCGCGCCACTGATCTTTTGGGCCAATAACTTATTTTTCCAAGTATATTACTATTTTTACCCTGAGAGCTTTTGGAATGATTTTAATGACTGTCCGACGACAGATCGTGATAATATATTGAAACACCGTTCTTTCCTTCAACTAGCTCCTAGTTTTACAAGTCATAATCTTTTTACAGATTTACACGTTGAAGGAATAATTGTTGATACACTAATCTATCTAACAATCCATAATTCTTTCACACAAGATGGTCAATCGTTTTTTAATTCTCTTGACAAAGATACCAAAGCAAATATTATTAATTCTGTCTATGAAAGCCATAGTAATTTTGAAACGCCCTTGTGTTTTGAAACATATATGCAGGAAATGGGAATTGAAGAAGAAGAGTATATTTCAGCCAAAAACCCTGCTGGAAATCAAACCTGGGGACAATTATTATTATCATTATTGCAGACCAATACTCCAGATAGGTTGAAGTCAATGATATATCCACAAAGTCCAACAAGTGTTACACAAGATGCAGCATTGCAGACCAAAAGAGGTGGTGAATTTCCATCAACATCATACCTTACACCACCTAGAACTGTAAGATAGATATTAGTAGCTCTTAGCAAATATTGCTAATCTTCCTGGTTTTAGAGTGAAAATACATTTACCATCCAAAGCTAGGCGTTTCGGATTTTCAGAAGGATAACAACGAACTGTTACAGCGAAATCTTTTTGGAGTTGATTCTCTATATTTGTATCTTCTGACCAATATGCATATACAAAGCCATTTTGTTTTTGGAAATGTTTTCTAAAATCATCCGCATTATCAATATAGATCGATTGGTTGGTTAAAAATGATTGAGCTTCTTGTAGATAGTTTGACTGAATCTCATCTAAGATTGAATTAACCTGGTCTATCAGATCAGTTTGACTTAATTTAACTTTATCTTTATAGGTTTTATCTCTACGCGCTAAAGACACTACTTGCTCACTCAGTTCCTGACCACCAACCTCGAGACGAACTGGGACCCCTTTCTTAACCCATGACCAGGCTTTTTCTCCGCCACGCATTTGACGATCATCAATATGTACCTCCAATGGGCGACTGTGATAATGAATGGATGCAAGTTTTGTTTTTATTTCTTCGCAATACTCAATGATTTTTTTACGATCTTCATCTGTACGATAAATTGGTAAAATAACAATTTGTTTAGAAGCAATTCTTGGTGGTAAGCGTAGCCCATCATCATCACTGTGTGTCATGATAAGACCCCCAATAAGACGTGTTGAAACACCCCAAGAGGTTGTCCAGCAATAATGATGTTCTTTATCTTCACCAACATATCTAATATCAAATGCTTTGGCAAAGTTCTGGCCTAAAAAGTGCGAGGTACCAGCTTGTAACGCTTTACCATCTTGCATTAAGCCCTCAATGCAATAGGTATTAAGAGCACCAGGAAAACGTTCACTTTCTGGTTTTTCGCCAGCAATTACCGGCATTGCCAATATGTCATGTGCAAACTGTCGATAGATCTCGAGCATTTGTAGTGCTTCTGCTTCAGCTTCTTGGCTATCAGCATGTGCTGTATGACCCTCTTGCCATAAAAACTCAGTAGTCCTAAGAAATAAACGTGTTCTCATTTCCCAACGAACAATATTTGCCCATTGATTGATCAGTAATGGCAGATCTCGGTGTGATTGGATCCATTTAGAAAACATTTCACCGATAATTGTTTCAGAAGTAGGGCGTACCACCAATGGTTCTTGTAAAGGGGATGCTGGATGCAATTTTCCTTCATCGTCTGCTTCTAATCGGTGATGCGTTACAACTGCGCACTCTTTTGCAAAACCATCTACATGCTGTGCCTCTTTTTCTAAAAAGCTTAAAGGAATGAATAATGGGCAGTAGATGTTTTCATGTCCGGTATCTTTAAATGCTTTATTCAAATGCTGTTGAATATTCTCCCATAATCCATAACCCCAAGGCTTGATTACCATGCAGCCTCTTACAGGGGATACCTCAGCTAGATCAGCTGCCTTGATAACTTGTTGATACCATTCTGGGTAGTTTTCTTGTCGTGTTGGTTGTATTGCTGTTTTCATAGTTTCTCACAGTTACATAAAATCGATGGTGTTAATACCTAGTAAATTTAGACCTTGTTGTAAAACGCTTCCAGTTAAGTTTGCAAGCGCAAGTCGACTATTACAAGTTTTTTCATTGGGTGCATTTAAAATAGAATCAGATTCGTAAAAACGGTGAAATAGTGTGGCTAGTTGGTATAGGTAATGACATAACCGATGAATTTCCAAATTTTCTGCAATCATTGTGATCTCTTTTGGGAATTGTGCAATGTGAAGTGCTAAATCTATTTCGTTATCAGTCATAATATCAATGGAATAACTCTTTATAATTTCAACTTGCCGATTTGATTTTCTGAGAATACTTTGAATACGTACGTATGCATTTTGCAAATACGGAGCAGTATTGCCATCAAGCGATAACATTTTCTCACTATTAAACTGATAGTTTTTAATTTTATCATTACAAAGATCTGCATACTTTAAACTACCGATACCTATGGCATTTGCTGTTTCATCTAATTGTGATGTTGACCAATCTGGATGCCTTTCTTTAAGCTGTGCACGTGATTTTGCTACAGCTTCTTCAATAAGTGGTAGCAAGCGAACCGTCTCTCCAGAACGTGTCTTAAATGGTTTACCATCTTTACCTAAAATAGTTCCAAATAGCGCACATTTCATTTGAACATTAAACGAGTGCCATGGCGTTTTGGCAGTTGCAGCAAAAAGCATTTTAAAATGCTGATCCTGTCTTGCATCTACACAATAGATCACTTGATCGGCTTTCAATTGTTCAATTCTAAATCTTAGTGCAGCAAGATCTGTGGTTGCATACAAGTAGCCACCATCTGATTTTTGGATGATCATGGGTATGGGTTGGTCATCTGGATTCACAAACCCATCTAATGCAATAGTGATGGCACCTTGATCTTCTTTGGCAACACCTTGCTCTAACAGTTCCTTAACGAGTATCTCAAGTTGTGGGTTATAAAAACTCTCTGGTCGTATATCAGCTTCACCTAATAATACATTTAACTGTTGATAAACTGATTCGAAGTGCTTTTCGCTATCCATGACCAGTTTTTCCCAGATTGCTAATGTTTGAGGGTCTCCTTGCTGCAAGAGTACAACGCGTTGTCGGGCTTGTTTCTTAAAGTCATCACTTTGATCAAATAATGCTTTTGCATCCTGATAGATTTGAGTGATGGATGTGCCATTAGGTTGGTGGTGATGAAGGAGGTATTCAATGAGCATGCCAAATTGTGTTCCCCAGTCACCAACATGGTTTTGCCGGATAACTTGATGACCACAAAACGTAAATATTCTGGCAATAGCATCTCCAATAATGGTGGATCTTAGGTGGCCTACATGCATTTCTTTCGCAACATTAGGACTTGAGTAATCTATTACGACAGTCATTTTGGGTTGATTCAACTCAAACCCAAAGCGATTATCTTGTCGGATGGTATTGACACATTGACTGAGATAATCACAACTGAAGCGAAAATTGATGAACCCCGGTTTCGTTACACTTACCTCTGAGAACATAGACTGATCTATATGAGTGAGGATGGAATTTGCAAATTCTATTGGGTTAACTTGGAGTGATTTGGATAATCTCAAGGCAATATTAGATTGAAAATGTGTGTTAGACAAAGTGGATTTTTGAACTGCCAGGGCTTGTGTGTCCAAATCCTGGATATTAAGTTTTAAGAGACTGTCTTTCAGGATTGACTTGATTGTTTGTATGAGATCAACCATTTTGTAATGTTATCATGCCTGTTCAACGAATGCATCTATATTTCCTCGAAAATTAAGGTATAAAAAACCTGCTAATACACTTTGCAAAATAGAATCGTAAATACGTTTATCATTTAAAGAGTAAAATTGATTAAGAGCTAGTTTTATGGGAGACTATTGAGATGAATAATAAATACCTTAACGAATTACGGAATAGTGCACTAACACCAGTCCCGAGTCTCACTAGCTGCAAGCAGTTGTGGGATCATTATCTTGAATCCCCCGCGGATCATGAAGCTTTGTTTTGGATAGCAATGGGTTTGTCGTTACCAGGTTTTTCAATAGAGCTTTCAGATGACGGTTATCTCCAAGGTCTTAGCAAGGAATTTCATGAATGGATGAATGATAAAGGAGCACATGTTGTTCTACCTGTCTTATTAAAGCAAGGGCTTAAATTTAAACACGATTATCAACATTTTATGGACAATATATTGAATAAGGATTTTAAGGATCTTCATAACATGCATTGCTATCGTGTGGATCAATCTTCAAAAAAAATAAATTGGCGTTTACCTTCGACTGAAGAGATGCTTTATTACCGAATATGGATGAGTTTTGCAGCGTTTCATGATATTGAGCTGGGGACACTCTGGTGCCAGCTAGTGTTAGCTGAAGTTGGACTATCAAGAAGCTTTGCTCAGTTAATTACAGTAGGGATTTATTGCTTTTTCCTAGATCCATTTAATGAGTCCTTATTTGAGGAAGTTGCTCATCCAAATAAAACGAATTTATGGGCTATCTTTTTTCATAATTGCAGAACCCTCACGAACTATGTTCAAAATGATCCTTATTTCGATTATTTAGTTTGGCGAGTATTGGAGTTGTTTAGTCACCTTTTTGAGTTGATTGCTGTAATGCTTTTCCTGGTATTTAACCCCATTATTATACTATTGGAGTTTGTCTATGAATTTCTCAATTACTGTTATTTGAATTTCATTATGGCACCTGCTTTAATGTTGCAATTTGGAGTATATAGTTATTCTGAATTAGGGACTTGCCTTTTAGCTATTGCGGAAAATCATAGTGTAGTTGAGGAAAATATTGAAATTATAGAGCTACTTCTTAAAGTTTCGCACTTTAAGGCGACTGCTTTTGACTCGTTTTGTATCATTCTTAATGATTTATGCTACTGTATTCTCCTTTTACCCTTCATTTTAATAACATCCACAGCTGCTGCATTGGTAGACGCAATTAAACTACTCATATTCACTGTGGTTGTGCCAATAGATCCAGAGGTGAGCCATAATAAGCTTACTGACCCAGTTGTAATAACCAGTCAGAAAACAGATATTAATACTGTGTCCCTAGTTTCAGCGCACGGAAATGGTTTCTCAAGATTTTTTAATGATATTCATCGGTATCGTTACGATTATATAAAGCTAGTTGGTCAGATTGATCACCCTCAGTTTCCAGAACCAGAATTTCGGATCTAATTAAAAAAGGGGTCAATTTGTTTGATGTCATGCATGGAGGTGACGCCAACAATGAGCTTGTCGCCAGATTCAATGATTAAGTCCAAATCGAAATGAAAGCTTTCATTTCTTAATATACCAATCTTAAATAAAGTGTCTGGTATGGATTTAAGTGCTTTTTGGAGGTATTTAAATTTATCATCAACACTTATTTTTAAGTAGATTAATTTACCAGTGTCCATACTTTTGATTCGATCAATACGATCGCCTTTATAGATTTCAGAAAGTATGGCATTAATGATTGCAGTTTTGGTGAGTATTGAATAATCAACTAAGCCTTCGATGCATTCACTGTAGGTATTTTCTTTGAGAAGACATAGAACGTATCGGCATCCCATTTTTTTGGCCATTAAGCTGCTGAGAATATTTTCAGAATCATCATCAGTTAATGCGCAAAAAAAGTCAGTTTTATCAATACCCTCATCGATGAGTAATTGTTTATTGGTAATCGGGCTATGTAATACGGTAATGTTCTGAAATTCAGCTGCCGTACGGTGACATTGGTGGATGTTTTTATCCAGTGCTTTCACATTATAAGTGTCTGCAATATGACGAATTAAGTTTTTACCATTATGACCTAGTCCCCCTATAAAAACTCGAGAAAGGGGAGGGCTTTCAACGCCAGATGATTGGATGATTTGACTGAGCTTGGTTCTTGGGCAAGTAATAACTACAATAGAGGGTTGATCAATTACACTTTTATTGTTGAGGCTTTGCCATGTACCATCTGTTTTGAGCGTGATAATTCTGCCTTCAATTTCAGCTTCAATATCAGATATCGCCTGATTCATCCATGGTGAGTGCTCGTCAATATAAAGTGAAATCAATGCAGCAGATTCAAAAAAACGGATTTCCTTGGCACCAGGGTAATTAATTAATGATGACATCTGGCTGGTTAAATTTGTCTCAGGGGAAATAAATACATCTATTGGTAAATCTTGGTCACCATATAATCTGCGCTGGTTTAGATAGTTGTGATCGCGGATACGTGCAATTTTAATGGGCACATTAAATAGGGAGTGTGCAATTTGGCAAGCAACCATATTGGATTCATCGTTATCTAATATGGAAATGAGGATGTCCGTATTATGGCATTCTGCTTTTTCCAGAATATGAGGGTATGTAGGGTGTCCAATGATTCCTCTCACATCAAGATCACGGTCAATTTGTTTGATTTGATCCACTTTGATGTCAATTACTGTCACTGCATGGTTGATTTCACTCAGCTCTTTAGCGAGTGCATATACAATGTCATTGCTGCCTAATATCAAAATCTTCATAAAAAATATATATTTAATACGATTTAATTATAGTATGAAATGACTAATTTGGGTTTTAAATTCGGCCTTTTTTTACAATTCGAAAAAGTAGGTAAGCTAGTGCTAAAATAAGCACTGGAGAAACCCAAAGAGCCCAAAATGCAAATCCGGGTTGAGTCGGATTATAATCGATAAAGTTCCCATATCGTTGGTGCAAAAAAGCAAGTATTTGGCTTTTAGACTCACCATGTTGCATCTTGTTGTAAATCAAAAGACGAATATCGAGTGCTAATTTGGCATTGGAGTCTAATATGGATTCGTTTTGGCATACCAGGCAGCGAATATCCTTTACCATCGAGTAAAACTCAGTTTGGCGAGTTTGGTTATCAAAAGGGTAAAGTTCTCCAGCATAGCTTACGGTTATAAGCAAAAGAAAGTTGAGTATATAGCGAGTTTGTGTTAGCATAACGAAATTAATAACTCAAGTGTACCGTTACAGTTGTATGGGTGTCTAGTAAAGATTTACAACTGAGGTCCGCTGAAGACTAACCCAGGAGAAATGATGGAATTATCAATAGTCGATTTTTTTGAGTCAGGTGCCCACTTTGGACACAAAACTTGTTTTTGGAATCCTAAAATGGCCCCGTACATCTTTGGTGTACGCCAAGGTATCCATATCATTGATTTGGATCAAACAATCAATCACATGACCAGAGCGCTCGAATTTCTAGGTCAATTAACATTAAATAATGGTCGTATCATTGTTGTAGGTACCAAATGGGTAGCTCAAGACCTGGTGGTTGATTTTGCTGAACGTGTGAATGTTCCATACGTTAATTACCGTTGGCCAGGAGGCATGTTAACGAATTTTAAAACCATACGACAGTCCATTAAAAGATTGGTGGATTATGAGGAATTATTAGCCAGTAGTGGTAACGAGCTTAAAACAAAGAAAGAGCGTTTACAGCTTGAAAAAGAAGTGTTTCGACTCAGTCAGAGTTTTGGTGGTATCAAAAATATGAACACCTTACCAGATGCTGTGATCGTACTTGATGTTGCTAATGAAAAGAATGCAGTAAAAGAAGCAAATAAACTAGGTATCCCAGTGATTGGTATTGTGGATAGTAATAGCTCACTAGAAGGCATTGATTATTATATCCCAGGTAATGATGATTCGCATGCAGCCATCAAACTTTATTTGAGCTTATTTGCAGAGGTCATTGAAGAAGCTCGTGCTAGAAAGCCCAAGGAAGAGGCCAGTGAATCCATTGAAGCAGGTAGCTCATCTGTGAAAGTTGTCCGTAAGCCTAAAGCAAAGACAGCAAAGGAAGCAAAACCTGAAGAGAAAAAAACAGCAGAGCCAACAAAATCAAAAGCTGAGCCTAAGGCAAAAGCTGAGCCCAAAGCAAAAGCAGAGCCTAAAGTGACTAAATCAGCTACCAAAGAAACGGCAAAGCCAAAAGCTAAAAAAGAGGTAACAGCTGATAAAGATACTAAAAAGACTACGAGTAAAACTGCAACTAAAAAAGGTGAAAAGTGAAGATTGATGCAAAATTAGTGGCCCAGTTAAGAAAAGAAACTGGTGGCGTTGGAATGGCAGACTGTAAGGCTGCATTATTAGAGAATGATGGCGATATTGAGAAAGCAAAAGTTTACCTTAGAAAGCAGGGTTTAGCTAAAGCTCAGAGTAAAGACAGCCGTGTTGCTGCTGAAGGTTATATCGCTATTGTTACTTCAAAAGAAGCTGCTGTAATGTTGGAGATTAACTGTGAAACAGATTTTGTAGCCAATAATGACGCATTTATTGGATTTGCTGAGACTGCTGCTAAATATGCATTAGATCATTCAATTGACTCTGTTGAGAAGCTCTCACAAAGTGAAGAGATTGAAGCCAAGCGGCAAGAACTCATCATGCAATTAGGTGAAAAGGTCCAGATTCGAAAGCTAATTTTTGCAAAGGCTCAAGGAGAGTTCGCATTTTATAGACACGGTAGTAAAATTGGTGTGCTGGTTGATTTTAACGGTGTTGAATCTGCTGGTAAAGATATTGCAATGCATGTCGCTGCATGTAACCCATCAGCGGTAGCAATTGACCGATTACCAAAAGAAGTTGTAGAGCGAGAGAAGGATATTTGTAAAGCGCAAGCAGGTTCTATGAATAAACCACCAGAAATCATTGAGAAAATTCTAGACGGTAAATTAAAGAAAACACTTGGCGAGATGTGTTTACTCAATCAGCCATTTGTTAAAGATTCTGGTATGAGCGTTGAACAATACTTAAGTGATAATAAATCTACAGTTAACGAATTTTATCGTGTTGTTGTAGGTGCAGGCATAGAGAAAAAAGAAGAAAATTTTGCTGAAGAAGTTAAAAAACAGCGTGGCAACTAAATCATGTCTGGCCAGTTAAAGTATAAACGAGTTATTATTAAGTTAAGCGGTGAGGCTTTAGCTGGTGATGTTCATTATGGCATTGATCCTAAAGTTGTTGATCGAATTGCGCGAGAAATCTGCTCAGCAATGAATCTTGGTGTTCAAGTAGGACTGGTGATAGGTGGAGGGAACCTCTTTCGAGGAAGTGAACTCTCTAATTCAGGATTAGGAAGGATTACTGGCGACCATATGGGAATGCTGGCGACATTAATGAATGCATTAGCTATGCGTGATATTTTTGGTAGGTTGGATGTTGAAGCACGCGTAATGTCTGCTATTCCAATGAGTGGTATCGTAGATCATTTTCATCGTAAAAAAGCAATGTATCACTTGCAATCAAATCGGCTAATCATATTTGCTGCTGGTACTGGAAATCCACTGGTTACCACAGATAGTGCAGCTAGTTTGCGTGCCATTGAGGTTGGAGCTGATGCATTACTCAAAGCAACGAACGTTGATGGGATATTCTCATCTGATCCAAACATTGATCCTGATGCAAAGCGATTCTCAAAAATATCATTTAATGAGGCGTTACAAAAAGAGTTGGGCATCATGGACTTAAATGCACTTTGTCAGTGCAGAGATTTTAAAATGCCGGTAGAAGTTTTTAATATTAATAAGCCAAATGCGCTGTTAAATATTTTAAATGGAAAAGATGAAGGAACATTGGTTTATTGGGAGGAAAAATGAGCACAGACTATAGTCATCAATGTAAGGAAAAAATGCATAAATCCGTTGAAGCATTTACAAGTGAGTTAGCCAAGTTGAGAACAGGACGAGCACATCCTAACTTACTAGATCATATACGTGTTGAAAATTATGGCGCTGAGGTACCTCTTAAGCAAGTCGCATCCATTGTTATTGAAGATGCTCGCACACTTGCTGTCACACCTTGGGAGAAAAGTATGATTGCTCATATCGAAAAAGCGATCAAAGTTTCAAATTTAGGTATTAATCCCATTGTAAATGGTGGAACCATCCGTGTTCCGTTGCCAGCACTTACTGAAGAACGACGTCAAGACTTAATCCGAGTTGCAAAAGCTGAAGCTGAAAACGCACGTGTTTCAGTGCGTAATGTACGTAGACAGATCTTAGCAGACGTCAAACAACTCACCAAAGACAAAGAAATGACTCAGGATGAGGAAAGAGGTATTGGTAATCAGGTCCAATCCATAACGGATGAAACTATCAAAGAAATTGAAGGATTACTTGCTGAAAAAGAAAAAGATCTATTGAGTATATAAAATGTCCTCTTTAAATCATGTCGCAATCATTATGGATGGTAATGGTCGGTGGGCATTGGAAAATGGTTTTAGTTACCGTTGGGATGGTCACCGTTATGGTGTTAATGTGGCCCGTACCGTTGTTAGAACTGCTATTGAAAATAATATCAAAGTACTTTCATTATTTGCTTTTAGTTTAGAGAATCAAAACAGACCTCAAAGTGAAGTGGATGTTTTAATTGAGTTGTTTAAAAATTCAATTAAAAATGAGCTTGATGACCTTATTCAAAATGGTGTTCGGGTAAAGTTTTGTGGTGATGTAAAATCCCTCAGTGATTCCTTGTATGAGCTATGCCAAGATGCAGAACAGCGTTCCTCTTCTGGTCAAAAGCTGTTATTAAATATTGCTTTAAATTATAGCGGCCGGTGGCATATCGAGCACGTGTTTAAAAAACTTTTAAAGGATCAAGATATTAAGCACATTGATTCTGAAATGCAGCAGTTATTTGGGAGTGATCCAGATCTTTTAATACGCACCAGTGGTGAGTATCGGATTAGTAATTTCATGCTATGGCAAATTGCTTATACAGAACTTTACTTTACCAACGCATATTGGCCAGATTTTACTAAGGATGAATTTATAAAAGCAATACGCTCCTATCATCTAAGAAACCGCCGTTTTGGTAATGTAGAATATGCATGAAATTAAAAATCGAGTTGTATTTGGCTTGATTGCCATCGCTGTTGTTACAGCGCTTATTTTAGAAACACATGCTATTGGGCTGTATGTGATTTGCATCTTATTTGGTGGGCTTGCAATCAAAGAGTTAAGTGAGCTTTCGGGTATCAATGCAGTTTATTTAGTTGTTTTTCAGTTATTATGGATGTTGCTGTTTTTTTTACTACCATATTTTGTGATACCTTGGGTTTGGGGTGCCTTATGGAGCGTGATCCTTTTGGGTTTATATTTCAATTGTTCAAAATCAATGCTTTTTCATTTATATAATTTTGGTATTGGGTGTAGTTGGGTTTTTACTTTTCTTTTATGGCAGTTAAGTCCTTTTAGTCTTTTGTTAGGGCTAGCATTGGTATGGCTCATAGATTCAGTCGCCTTTTTTGTTGGTAAATTATGGGGTAGAAAAAAGCTTGCCCCAACGATATCTCCTAATAAAACAATAGAAGGTACCGTGGGCGGTTTATTTGTAGGGTTAATATGGCCATTTATGCCTATTAAGGGCGTTTTAGTTGCAACAGTGGCCATTGTTGGCGATTTAATTGAAAGCCAACTTAAACGATTGAGTGGCCAAAAAGATAGTGGTGCATTTTTGCCAGGTCATGGGGGCGTTTTGGATCGACTTGATAGCCTCATTTTAGGCGTGCCATGCTATTTTATTTTAATGCAATATGTTATAAATTGATTTTAGTGATGTGTAGGGAAAAAACTGCTTCTGATTTTTGAAGAAGCTCTAATCATCGAGGAGGTATAGTGTTTAAAGCGATCTTATTTTTAATTGTTGTCGGGATTATGCCAACAACAATGGCATCTATTCCTCTGGTGAGCCAATTGACATCTTATATTGGTGAGAGCTCCGCAAGACCGATTCAAGAAATCAAGATACATGGACTTTATGACGTAAAAGAAAATATGATGTTATCGCTTTTAAATATTCAAAAAGGAACCATTCCGACAAAAGAAGAGATTCAGCAACAAATCAATACCTATTATGCGACTGGACTCTTTAAGAAAGTTGAAATTTACCATCGAGGAGATCGACTGAAAATAATAGTCTATGAGTGGGAGGAAGAAAGGGTTTTAGCTGAAGCTTCTCAAGACGCTGCTTTATATTATGTTGTAATGTAATGAAAACAAAATGCGATCATTGAAATTAAACACGATTTTTAATGAATTTATTGTGCTGATATATTAATATATTTCTAAGGTGAGGTTAATAGGTTCCTTTATACAGCTTTGTATTGAAAATGCATAGAAATAAAGTTGTTGGGTTCAAATAAATAACCTTTGAATGGTATGTAAGAGTTAAGTGCCGAGGATCAAGCGTGTGCTTAATTATTAAAATGATTGTGAGTTGATATGAAAAGCTTTTTATTACTAATATTTTGTTTGTTTTCTATAGCTATGGCGGCACCTATTGAAAAAGTACGCTTCATCGGTTTGGACCAAGTTTCAGAGAATGATGCCAAAGAATGGTTAACAATACATATTGGTGATGATCCAACCTCACGGGATTTGTCCAATCAGGTCAAGTCCCTTTATCAAAGTGGTTTGTTTAAATCGGTAAAAATCAATCAGCAAAACGGCACCCTAAATATAACAGTAGTAGAAAACCCAATTATTAATACGTTTAAACTTAGTGGAAATATTGCAATCACTGATAAAGAGATGGCACCTATTTTAAAACAAAATAAGTTAACACCAGGATACGTTTTTAGTAAATCAAGAGTGGCTCAATTTCAACGTGCATTGGAGTTTGAATACCAACAAAAAGGATATTTAAATGTTAAAACAAGTCAGGACATAACACGAAATGGCAATAAAGTATCAGTTGTCATCAATGTTGATGAAGGTTCAATTGCACGCTATAACCGCATTGTAATTGAGGGTAATGATCATTTTATGACGCTTCGTTTGCGCTATGTTATGAACATTGCTACTACAAACCCAATTTCGTATTTTACTGAGGCAGATGTTTATTCTGAGCGTAATTTATCAACTTCTTTGGACGAACTGATTCGATTTTATAAGAATCATGGCTATCCCGGTATAGAGATTGTAGAGAAGAAAATCGAGATAAGTGAGGATAAAAAACATGTTGATCTAAAACTTCGAATCTACGAGGGCCCACGCTACTACCTTGGTAAATTCATTGTTCATTCGTCAGTAAAGCCTCCTAAAATGGTTGAACGTCGTATGCATAACCTTGAGGGAATGTACTATTCAGAGGCAAAAGTTTCAGAGGTGCTAAACGCTTATCAACAATACTTACTAGCAGAAGGATACGCTTTTGCAACTTTTGATACCAAATTAGATATCAATAAAGAAAAGCGAGAGGTCAATTTCATATTGGATGTGAACCCAGGTAAAGTATACACCATTCGTCATATTCAATTGCGAGGAAATAATACCACGCAAACTCATTTTCTAAAAAACTACGTAGACCAATTTGAGGGCCAGAAATTTTCTCAAAAAGATCTGGAGAGTTCTCAAAGAAAGCTCATGAGTTTAGGTTATTTAGATACTGTGCAATATACGATACAGCCTGTACCAACTTACAATGATAAAGTAGATGTAATTTATAATGTTAAAGAGAAGGAAAATGTAAATTCAATTATGTTTCAGGCAGGTTATGGCGGAGGTCAGGGTGTCATTATTGGTACCAACTTGAACTTTAAAAACTTCCTAGGAACAGGTAAGCAAGTAAGTTTTACTGCTGAACGAAACAAAACAACGAACTCTGTCAGTTTAACGCATTTCGATCCTTTCTTCCTAGATAAAGGCATTACGCAATCTACAAAACTATATTTCACAAAAGTAAATAGTGATCGGATTAAAGCAACTGATTATAAATCTGAAAACATTGGTGCAGGCTTGACCTACGGCTTTCCAGTGACTGCAGGAGAGAGCATCAATTTAGGGTTCAACTATGAACATAGCCAATTACGTCAATCCGGTGATCAGTCTGATGAAGTTCAAAACTTCTTTAACCGACATGGCGATAACTTTGATACTACTTCGTTAAATTTTGGTGTGAATTCCAATCAATATATTAGCAATATGTTCATTAAACAAAATGCTCGTTTAGAAGTAGGTTTTCCACTGTTTAAACATAATTTAAATTACTATACCATTAGCTACTCAGCACGTATTAAACAACAGCTTTTTTTAACCAAGGAAGATCAAGAGTATGCATTAGAAATGTTGCCTCGTGTATCTTATGGTCAAGGTTATGGTGAGTTTGATGGGGATTTACCTTTCTTCAAGCGCTTTTACGTTGGTGGATTCGGTTCAGTTCGAAACTTTAGAGCATTTTCAATTGGTCCTAAGGATAGTATTGGGAACTCTGCGGGTGGTAACCTGATGTCAGCTGTACAGTTCAATTTGTTTTTTCCAGCCCCGTTTTCTTCATCACTACCTATAAAAACAGCATTGTTTTTTGATACAGGTAGTGTGTACGAAAATAATTTTTCAACAGATGAATTAAGGATGTCTGCAGGTTTGATGGCATCATTGAAGGTAGCAAGCTTACCAATTGCATTAAGTTTCGGTAAAAATATCTCTAAAAAGCCTGGAGACTCATTTAAACCAATTGATTTTGCAATAGGGATGGACTTTTAGTCTCTAGCTCGTTAAAATGGGCTTTGTAAATCGAGGTGTTATAAATGATCAATTTTAAATCAATATTATGTATTCTAGCGATGCTCAGTTCATCCATCTATGCAAGCGACCATGGTAACCATATGGGTGTTGTGGATGTAAGACAGCTGGTTGAAGGCTCTTCAATGATGAAAGCAATGGCTGCTGACTTAGAGAAACAATTTAACCCACAAAAAGAAAAACTGATTGCAATGCAAAAGGATCTTGAAGAAGCGTCTGCAAAGCTGACAAAAAATCAGGCAACAATGGCTCCTAAAGAGCGTAAAAACTTGGAACAACAAATTGAAACCAAACGTAATGATATGATGCAAAAAGAGCAACAATTCCGCTCTGAGCTGTATCAAGCTCAAAACGAGTCCATTAATAAAATTATGGAGAAGGTGAAAGCTGAAGTTTCTCAGGTTGCTCAAAAAAGAGGTATTGAAGTTGTCTTATCCAGTAACGAGATTGTTTGGTCTGACACTAAAATCGATTTAACGAAAGAAGTTGCTCAAAAGCTTAACTAATTTCTAATGATTAATTGTCAAGATTTAGCCGCAAAACTATCTTTACAATTATCAAGAAGCTGCACGGATCCTGTGACTCATGCAGCTTCTTTGCATGAGGCCCAAACAGGTGCGATTGTTTATATTGAAGATCGGTTTCAACGGTTTATTAACCAAACGAACGCAACTTTAATTGTTACAACAGAACAGATAGCAAGTCAGACAGATAAAGTATGTTTAATATCCAAATCACCTCGTTTGGATTTTGCACGCGCTTTAAAATTACTGTATCCAGTGCATGTCTATCAACCATTAATACACCCATCAGCTAGTATCGATGAAAAAGCAACTATTGATCCATCCGTGCATATTGGTCCTAATGTTGTAATTGAGTCGGGGGTCTCTCTCGCTGCTGGTGTTGTTGTGCAAGCTAACAGTATTATTCAAAAAAATACGATCGTTGGTAAAAATACTTTGATTGGTGCAAGTTCTACGATTTATCCTGATTGCCAAATTGGAGCAAAATGTTTTTTTGAAGCAGGTGTTGTCATCGGAGCTGCCGGTTTTGGGTATGTACAAGATGAAAACAAAGCGTGGATGTATATTGAACAAATTAGTCATGTGATCATAGAAGATGACGTTTATCTTGGTGCAAATACAACCATTGATCGAGGTGCAGTCAGTCCAACACGTATTCATAAAGGTGTGAAAATTGATAACCAGTCCCAAATAGGTCATGGTGTAAACATCGGTGAGCATACCATAATTTCAGGGTGTGTTGGTATAGGTGGCAGTACTGCAATTGGTGCTTTTTGTATGATTGGTGGTGCTGTGAATATTCGTGATAACATTGAAATCACGGACCATGTGATGATTGCGGGTGCAAGCACTGTTGGAAAGAGTGTCAAAAAGCCTGGTTTCTATTGCTCATCAATGCATGTTATGAATTTTAAAGACTGGATAAAAAACTCAATGCATTTTGCAAAGTTGTCTCAATATTTTAGTAAAGAAAAGGTTGAAAATTAAATGGATAGTTTAGATATAAATGAAATAAAGCACCGTTTGCCTCATCGTTATCCAATATTGTTGGTTGATCGAGTGCTAGAACTAGAACATTCTGAGCGTATTTTAGCAATTAAGAATGTAACGAATAATGAACCTTTTTTTCAGGGTCATTTTCCACAAAAACCCATTATGCCAGGGATGTTGATTATTGAAGCGTTAGCTCAATCTGCTGGTCTCATGATGTATGATCATTACACAAAACAAGGTGGTCATGGTGGATTATTTTATTTGGCTGGACTGGATCGCGTTAAATTTAGAAAAATTGTGGTGCCAGGTGATCAAATTGTATTGGATGTAAAGCTCCTTAAACAGCGGTTTTTGTCCTTTAAGTGTAGCGCCAAAGCGCTGGTGAATGATCAAGTTGTTTGCGAGGCACAATTGTTGTGTATGGCCCAATGAATATAGATAGTAGCGCTTCTATTCACCCTTCTGCTAAAATTCATCCGAATTGCTTTATTGGTCCTAATGTTGTGGTAGGTGCTGATTGTGAGATTGGTCCTAATGCGATAATCGTCCAAGACACTATATTGGGCAAAGGTAATCGCATTCATCCTAATGCGGTAGTGGGTGGTGATTCACAACATAAAGAGTATTCTGGAGAATCAACGCAATTAATCATTGGAGATTACAATGTCATTAGAGAATGTGTGACACTTAATCGTGGTGATCCAGTAGGTGGCTCAGTTACTCGGATTGGTAACAATAATTTATTTATGGCCTATTCGCATGTTGCACATGATTGTATCGTTGGTGACCATGTCATTGTCGTCAATCATTCGAATTTAGCTGGACACGTCATTGTTGAGGATCATGTTGTCATCGGTGCTTATGTGGGTGTCACACAGTTTTGTAAGGTCGGTTGTCATTCATTTATAACTGAAGCTGCTTTTGTTAGTAAGGACATATTACCTTTTTGTAATGTAGGAGGCCAACCATCTCGTATTCGTGGAATCAACGTAGAGGGGCTCAAGCGTAAAGGGCTTTCAACTGAAGAGATGCATCAAATCAAATCGGCTTATCGCGAAATATTTAAAATCAGTGAGCAGCCTGCGATCCCAGGTAAATTCAGTGATATCATGAAAGCGTTTCATGAAAATAGTGAACGAGGTTTAATGCAACCTAAATCACTTCGTCCTCTCGTAGTGTGAGCACCTCATAGCCCGTTTCAGTGACTAAAATCGTGTGTTCCCATTGAGCAGAAGGCTTATGATCTTTTGTAATCACAGTCCATTGGTCAGGCATTACTCTCACTTTATAGGTACCTGCATTAATCATCGGTTCAATGGTAAAAGTAAGTCCTGGTTCAAGAATGTTGGAAGCAACTAATGGTGTGTCGTAGTGTAATACTTGAAAATCTGACTCATGAAACTCTGAGCCAATACCGTGGCCACAATAATCTCTTACAGTGGAATAGTGGTTTTTTTCAGCATATTTTTGAATGGCCCGACCAATCTCTTTTAAGTCACGTTTGGGCTGTACCATCTTAATTCCAAGGTATAGTGCTTCTTGGGCAACACGACATAATCTTTGAGCAATGATGGGCACTTTATCGCCAATCAAAAACATCTTTGAGGTATCTCCATGATAACCATCATAAATAACAGTAATATCAATATTTAAGATATCTCCATTTTTTAATTTACGATCGTTAGGAATGCCATGACACACCACATTATTTAAAGAGGTGCAGATTGATTTAGGAAATCCCCGATAGTTCAGTGGTGCCGGAATAGACTGTAAATCATTTACAATATAATCATGACAAATTTGATCGAGTTGTGCAGTTGTGACACCTTCCTTCACATGGTCTGTTATCATCGTTAATACGCTAGCTGCTTTTTTGCCTGCGACACGCATTTTTTCGATGGCTTCAGGACTTTTAATATATTTTGAAATGGTATTACTCATAGTATTATGCTCTTTAAAATAAGTATTAAAGTCAACTATTAAGCTGCTTAAATGCATACTGACTGGTTGTGCAATCGATTAATTGCTGAAAAATTTCAGGATGTAAGGGTTCTTGAAAAAAATGCTCTCTCAAAGTTAATAAAATATCCATCGCCAGAATAAAATGTTTACTTAATTGAATAAAGTGTTTTGTTTGGTGATCGTTGTCCTTCTCGCCAAGTGTTTTATAAAATAAACGTCCAGAGTAGATGATTAAAAATACGGGACAGGCAATTTGTTGTAATCGATTTGGGAATAAACCAATTTGAATTAAACATTGATCAGCAGCGTACTCTATCTCTGCATCTGAGAATGTATTGATGTCACTAAGATAGTCTGCATTACGCTTTAGATCAAAATCAATAATTTCTGGTCGATCAATTGACTTTAAGATGATATCTACCAATGGTTCATCGATTTTAGAGCTTTTATTACACCCAAGTTTCGATTTTGCATCCTCTACCATTTCTTGCCAATCGGTACGCTGTAAGTTTGTTATTATTTTAGTGCCCATACTATAATTATAGACCGTATAAGCACTCCATATTTGTTATATTATTATGACATTTCAATGCTTTATATGTGTTTCTGCGGGTGGATCAACGCGTACACAAGAATATGATGAGTTTAATTTAATGGTAAGATCCATACCCTATGTGTGATTGTGGATTTAGAGAGAACATCTTTGAAAAATAGGGCTGACTTCCTTTATTAGTTCTCTTAGATTCATAAAATGACGAAGAAAATATTATCTGTTAAAATTCCGACATTCCTTCAAATCTTTCGGTAAGATACGTCACTCATACTAGTGAAACTAAGAGCTCATAAACCCTGAGACTTTTTTTATAATGCCAGTCACATCATGCTTTTTGCCAATAACATTGATGAATTTTTTAATGCAATTGTATATGCAATTTGATACTATCATTATATGGTTGATATGACGCACAAAGGCTCACATGTATATTGGTCTACCTTTCAAGACACCAGTGTTTATCGTGTAATTAACTTCATGGAAACAGTTGAAGAATGGACTTTGGATAGTGATTTAGAGGTATCAACTTTAATAAAAGGGCTTGGTGATAAACTGGATCAAATGACTAAAGTAGATACGAGCCTTAAAGAACAGATCATTAAATTCATAGCATATATTAAAACTAGTCGTAATTTACGTTTTTTACAGGCCTTAGATCAAATTACTCCAGGGACTGCGTCTAAAATTATAAGTTATGCTGAAGAAAATCAGTTTAATAATCACCATTGTTATATTTTTATTTTTAGAAATATAATATTTGAGCGACTTCGAATAATGAGTCGGGTATTTCGAAAAGATCGTATTGATATTATTAAAAAGGCTTTGGAAGAGACATGATGAAATGGTTAATATTATTTTTATTCACAAGTACGTGGGCAGATAGCTTTGCAGAAGCATGTGAAAAGTGCAAAACAGATAGTAGCTCAGTGGAATGCAAAGCAATCAAAAACTTTAATTTTACGGGTCATAATGGTAAAACTGAGAATATTTGTGATGCTGTAGCTTATTTTGATTCAAAAAAAGACAAGAAGGATTCAACAGCTTCTGAAGATAAGGCAAAGAAGAAGAATGCTAAAAGAACAAATCGTAACCATTCCCCAGCTCGAACGAGAAAGCAAATGCGTGCTGAAGATACAGCAAAGAAAATGTTAACCCAGGTACATAGCCGACATACTTCAAAGCATAGAAACATTAAACGTCCTGCTAGCGCGTCTCGAGTAAAACCAATGACTAATTTTAACTAGGCTGAATCAATGCGCATAATTCTTGTCATATTTTCTATATTAAGTTGTCTAGTTTATGCTGATGATTCATCTTCGTCATCTTCATCATCTACAACAACTACTTCTGTTGGTGTAGATTCTTTTTCCAGTGACGCGATGACTGATTTTACTAATGGCATATATTCTGTCTTTGGTTTACCTTCAACGACGTCTTCAAATTTATTTACTACATTGAATCAATATTTTGGCTCATGGAGTGCTTCATTAAATAACTTTGTGTTTTCTGATTCTACTACTATTCCCCCAATTACACCCTCTGTCTTCCTAGCCAAAGAAAGTACTCAGAAAGTAAATATGATGACTAATGCGACACCTGCACTTACAACAAACTATGCGACAATTGTTCGCTATCTATTAAGAGGCACTATTGGCCAAATTTTGGAATCTTCTCAATCCAGTTCTACAATCATTTCAGCGTCTGAATCTGTTTCAAGTAATTTTTCTTTTAAATCTCTTAGCAATTATTGTTCAAGTGATGACTGGAGCTATCGGTTTAGTACACACGAGCTCAATGTCCTATGTCAAAATACGGACTCCAACTCATCCAACTATGCAATGGCAGGCGAAGCACTTAGCGCCTTCAGTAGTGGCAAGTTCTCAAATGATTTATATATTTACCAATTATTGCTCTATTATCAAAGAGCTTCCTTAAATTGTTATGATAGTGTTACCAGTATGCCTACAACTGATCCGAGCTCAACCAGCGATTCAACAGGTACTGGAAGCTCTATGTCTGGAATAAACACAGATCCTTCAAGTTCCTCTAATTCAATACCATTTGTTCAATGCTATACTTCAACAAGCGGAAATAATTGGGTGTATGAGGTTGCTCATAATTTTCAATCGTCATTGAAAAATGTGTCTGTTAGTGATTCAAGAGATGCTGATGGTAATACCAGTGACACACAATCTGCTTTGACAGATTTACAAACCTGTGTTGATAATGTCGTAACGAGTATTGATAGTTCTGGTTTAGTAAATCAAACCTTCCAGCAGACATATGATCAAAATGGTACTATCAATTCATTATATTCTGGGCCGTTATCTAATCTTAATGCATGTATTGGTACTGCCATAACAAATTTTGAGTCTGGTATAATTTCAGAGGTTGTTGCAGCCAATGATGATATAAAGCCTCAAACAGGTATTATTCCATCTATCGATGTTGTTTTATTGCCAACTTACTATACTAGCTCCAGTACATGTGATCCCACTAAAGGTATTGACACAAGTTTTACAGAAGCTAATTTAAATGAGGGTGATGACAATGCATTGTCGTTTATTAACAACTTAATCGTTGGTATTGATATTCAACCTAGTGACTCTCCATTAGAAGATATGTCCACTTTAACGTCCACAAGCTCATCCTCTACTTCAACAACAACCTCTGTTCGTTTTATGGGTGGTTGGCCTATTTACTGTGATTCAGGATATCAAAATTCGGACTCTACAGCGTATAATTGGTTATGTTGTGATTCAGATGGAAACTGTAATACTGGCGATATAGATGTACAATCATTTCGTCAAGGTATTTCAAGTTCAATCAATAGTAATCGCGACGCCTCAAATATGGTTGCAAATGCAACATATTCTTATACTTCAGCAGGTTATGCTAATTTATTTAATATATATATGCAACGAAAGCTTGTAGGTAATGTAACTGGTTGTACACCTACTCAATTAGACTCCTATTATGCAACCCATCGGTATACAGATACTGTTTCCACTGAATCAAATGGTGATGTATCTTGGACAGAGAATGTTCAAACACTAGCAGATACTGAGACACTTCAAAGAGAACAAACTTTACTATTACAAGACATCAATTACCAGCTTTTTCAAATCAAGAAATTACTTGAACGGTCTTTGGCTACTAATAGTATTGAAGCTGTTTACGGTGCTAAGGCAATAATAGACTCAGGCGCTACAGCTAATCAACTGATTCAAGATGACGTAAAAGCCTACGATACTGTTCATCAGACGACCCCAGCCCCTGGAACAAGCTCTTCATAATAATTAATTAGTATGTGTTGATCGACTCAATAATCTTTGTTGAAGAATGCCCTTGAAGTAAAGGAACAACTTTTACAGTTCCACCTGATGCCATCACTTCAGTAGCTCCTACAATTTGCTCGATGGTATAATCACCACCTTTTACTAAAACATCTGGTTTGATTGTTTGAATGAGTGATAAAGGGGTATTAGTATCGAAGACAATGATCCAATCAATCATTTCAAATGCATTTAAAATCTCTAAACGTGATGTTAGTGAGTTGATTGGACGTGATGGTCCTTTTAGATTTTTAATTGATTGATCACTGTTAACAGCTACAATCAGTATGTCGCCCATTTTTTTAGCTTCATTAAATAGCCTGATATGACCTGGATGTATTAAATCAAAACACCCATTAGTAAATACGATTTTTTGTGTAGGTTGTTTTAAGTCGCTTATCACTTGATCTACATGTTCTGGCTGGATGACTTTTTGAAAAGTAGTTTGCTCCTGATGTACTTTGTATAGTTGACTAAAGTTTACAAAAGATGTTCCAAGTTTTTGAACCACTATACTAGCTGCAAAGTTTGCATAAATTATGGATCGCTCCATGGTTAGACCTGCTGTTAAACAGGTTGTAATCGTTGCAATGACTGTGTCACCAGCCCCAGTAATATCTTTAACATGCTTGACTTGATGAACCGGGTGATGAATAGAATTATGATCATTTACTAATAAAATACCATGCTCTCCTAGGGTTACAACCAAGCTTTTTAAGTGATGTTTTATTCTAAATGATTGGGCTGCTTGAATGATGGATTGTATTGTATAAAGCTTAGATTGATTCATTAAGTTGAATTCTTTTAAGTTGGGTGTCATCAACATTGTACCATTATACTTTGTGGCATCACTTCCTTTTGGATCAACAATAATACGTTCAGATTTTTTAATGATTTTTTGAGGATCACAAACTGTGTTTTTTCCATAATCTGAAATAATACAGTAATTTGTTGGTTTGAGTTCTTCTAGGAGTTTTTTGATAAGTACATTGCTATCTAAATGATCAAAATAATCTTCTTCATCTAATCTTAACAACTGATGATTTTGATCCATAACGCGTGTTTTAGTGATTGTGGGATTAGGGCATGTTTTTAAAAAATAGGGGATTTCTAATTCATCGAGCATTTTTTTTATGATAGATGCATTTTGGTCATTTCCAACTAAACCAAAGAGTTTGGTTTTTACACCAAGCTTTTTTAGGTTAAGTACTACATTACATGCACCACCAAGCCGATACTCTGTGGATTGGTATTTTAGAACAGGAACAGGTGCTTCAGGAGAAATACGATTAGCATGTGCTTTGACATATTTATCAAGAATGACATCTCCTATGACATAAACTGTATCTTTAAGATTGTGTACACAAAAGTTTTGCATGATAGGCTTTAGCTTTGGGGGTTGTCACTCGACCTCGCGCAGTTCGTTGAATATATCCTTGTTGAATTAAATAAGGTTCGATGACATCTTCGATGGTTTGGCGTTCTTCGCCTAAGTTTGCTGCAAGCGTATCCAGTCCCACAGGACCACCATCAAATTGTGAGATAATACTATCAATAAACTGTCGATCCATATGATCTAATCCTTGATCATCAATTTCAAGCTCATTGAGTGCATTGTTTGCAATTTGTGCAGTGATAACATCTGAATTGAGCACATCAGCATAATCTCGTGTGCGTTTAAGGAGTCTATTAGCAATCCGAGGTGTACCTCGAGAGCGCATCGCAATTTCAGTTGCTCCTGAATCCTCAATGCCAATTTTTAGCTTAGAACAATTTTTCTTAATAATGGTGCCAAGGTCTTGAGGCTCATAATATTCTAAACGTAAGATAATCCCAAATCGATCACGAAATGGTGCTGTTAAAGCACCTGCTCGTGTGGTTGCAGCCACTAATGTGAATGGAGGGAGCTTTAAAGTAACAGAACGGGCAGCAGGTCCTTCACCAATCATTAAGTCTATTTGGTAGTCTTCCATCGCAGGGTATAGTATTTCTTCAAGATTTGGATTTAAGCGATGAATCTCATCTATGAACAAAACATCATGGGGTTGGAGTTTGGTTAATATAGCCGCTAAGTCACCACCTTTCTCAATGGCAGGACCAGAGGTTTTGCGAACATTGGATTGCATTTCATTTGCGATGATATGTGCTAATGTTGTTTTGCCCAAACCAGGAGGACCAAATAGCAACACATGATCTAAAGCCTCTTTTCGTGATTTAGCTGCAGCAATGGCTGTATTTAGTTGATTCTTAATTCGATGTTGTCCAATATAATCTTTAAATTGAACTGGTCGAATGGTGTTTTCAATATGTTGGTCTTGTAACGTTGTATTTTGGCTGACCAGACGTTCTTCTTCAATCATGATGGTTGTAATGCTCCTAGGGCATGTTTAATTAAATCGGCAGTATCTTTAATTCCTGAGTCAAATGCTTCTTTACAAATAGGGCTGATTAGTGACTTTTTATAGCCTAAATTAATCAGCGCTAATTCTGCGTCTTGTAATGCATTTGATTTTTGACTGACATAAAGTTCTGGCATTTTGTTTTGACAGTCAATGATGATTTTTTCTGCTAATTTACGGCCAACACCTTTACAGCGTAAAAAAGAATGTACGTTTTTTAATTGGACACTCTCAATGATATCATTGATTGTCATACTAGATACAATGGAAAGGGCCATCTTTGGACCAACACCACTCACTTTGATTAATATTTTAAAGAGCGCTTTTTCTTCTAATGAAGAAAAACCAAAAAGCGCATGGTGATCTTCACGCACGACCAAGTAAGTATATATTTTGACTGTTTGGTTTTGTTCGACAAAGTCGATGCAGCTTGTTGAGCATTCGACTTCATAACCCATGCCATTTACTTCAATATATACCCAAGGTGGATTTTTATTTTCAACGAGACCCGTTAAACTATGTATCAATCTTATTCTCCCTATATGAAGGTATTATATCATTACATTTTGCATGAGCAAAGTTTCTATTTTGTATGTAAGAGATGACTGTTAAAAAGGTGGCCGTGACAGATGGCAATGGCCAATGCATCAGCAGCATCGGTGCTTGGTGGTTGGCTTAATTTTAAAGTTTGTTGCACCATGGTCTGCATTTGTAACTTATCTGCACCACCATAGCCTGTAACGGTTTGTTTGATTAAACGTGCAGCATACTCAGCTAGAGGAATTTGATACTCAGCAACAGCTAACATAGCAGCACCACGAGCATGACCTAACTTGAGTGCACTTTGAGCATTTTTATGGACAAAAACTTCTTCGATTGCAGCTATTTCAGGTTGGTATTTGGAAATGATACGTTTTAAATCTTGATGAATAATTTGTAAACGTTCCACCATGGGTTTATTGAGTGTTTTTATGGTACCACAGGTAATATAAGTGTCAGGCCATCGAATGATGCCATACCCTGTAATTCTAGAACCCGGATCAATTCCTAAAATAATCATTTGAGATTGGTATACACTGCTTGAACATCATCGAGATCTTCCAATTTATCGATGAGTTGTTGAGCGGTTTCAGCCAGTGATTCATCACATTCTACATATGTTTCAGGCAAATAGGTTTGAGTGGCTTCTAAAAAATGATATTGGGACGTTTTTAAAGTCTCATAAACACTTTCAAATTGATTCACACTGGTGCATATCGTGGCAACAGTATCATAATCAATGTCTTCGATATCCAGTTCTGCACATTGGTCAAACAGTTGATCAAATGTTGCTGCGTCGCATTCTATGACAATATAACCACATTTTTTGAATAAAAAAGCAACAGACCCTTCAGTGCCGAGGTTGCCTTGATATTTTGAGAATGCATGTCGTACCTCTGATACGGTACGATTACGATTATCAGATAAGCATTTCACTAAAACTGCAATACCACCTGGTCCATAGCCCTCATACGTAATGGACTGATAATTATCTGCATCAGTATTTCCAGCACCACGATCAATGGCTTTTTGAACTGTATCTTTAGACATATTAGCCTGAAAAGCTTTATCAATAGCTAATCGTAAACTTGAGTTAGCACTGCGGTCAGCACCACCTTCTCGAGCAGCCACAACAATTTCTCTAATTAGTTTTGTAAATTGTTTACCGCGTTTCGCGTCTTGTGCTTTTTTACGATGTTGGATATTTGACCATTTGCTGTGCCCAGCCATTATGACTCACTTTTATTTTGTACAGAAAGACCCAGTTCAATGTACTGATTCACATCAGGTTTTGCAGGTGCATCTGTCAAAAGACATCGTGCATTTTGTGTTTTTGGAAATGCAATGACATCACGTATCGAGTCTGCTTGACATAGAATTGCTACAAACCGATCAATACCAAGCGCAAAGCCACCATGAGGTGGTGCACCATAGGATAGCGCATTGGTTAAATGTCCAAATTGTGTGTCTGTTTGCTTTTTGTCAAACCCAAGAATTTCCATGATGGCGTATTGCATTTGCAGATCATGTATACGGATAGAACCACCAAGAATTTCACTACCATTTAAAACTAAATCATAAGCTTTAGATTTGATGGTTTTAAATTCTTTTTTGAGTGTATCAATATCATCACAGCAAGGAGCTGTAAATGGATGGTGGCATGAGTTGATGGTCGTTTGACCTTGTGAATTGGTTTCTTCGAATAATGGCCAGTCCACCACCCACAAAGGTTTATACTCCTCACTTAATAAATTAAGGTCTTGCCCAATTTGATTGCGTAGATAGCCCATGCTCTGGCATACAGTGGTATCATCGCCCGCACCAAAAAAGAGGATATCATTATTTGCAGCATTACTTGCTTTAAGAATAGCGGTTAGTTCATCTTTGGATAAGAATTTAGTAATGGGAGATTGTAACCCATTTTCCAAATCATCAATTTGATTCACTTTGATGTATGCTAATCCTTTAGCACCAAACTTTCCAACTGCATGAGTATACTCATCAATTTTTTTCCGCGTGAGCTGTGTCGTTGCATTTGGGACTCTAAGTACGACAACACGTTGACCATTTGCTTTAGCGGGTGCACTAAAGACCTTAAATCCACAATCCTTGAGCGCATCATTTATAACAATGAGTTTAAGAGGATTGCGAAGGTCTGGTTTGTCTGAGCCATAGTCATCCATTGCTTCTTGATATGGCATGACAGGGAATGGGCTAGGTAACTCAATACCAAGTTCTTGGCATGTTTTGAAAATGAGTGATTCAGCAACATCTCTGACGTGTTGCTCGTCAACAAAAGACATCTCAACATCCAGTTGTGTGAATTCAGGTTGGCGATCAGCACGTAAATCTTCGTCTCTAAAACATCGAACAATTTGATAGTATTTATCAAATCCAGAAACCATCAAAATTTGTTTTAATATTTGTGGGGACTGCGGTAGAGCATAACAATGTCCTTGTTGTGTTCTACTGGGTACAATATAGTCACGAGCACCCTCAGGTGTTGGTTTTGTGAGATAGGGTGTTTCAATTTCTATGAATTCTTTTGATTCAAGGAAATGACGCAAAAGTGAGTTAACCTTTGCACGCATACGAATAGCTCGTTGCATTTGCGGTCTTCTTAAATCAAGAAAGCGTGATTTAAGCCGAGTTTCTTCCGAAGCTTGTTGATGGTCATCAATTGAGAAGGGTAGGCTTTGTGCTAGAGAATGTAAGGTGACTGTATCCGCAACAACTTCGACTTTTCCTGTTGGTATATTATTATTAATGGTCGCGTCACTTCTTTTTAAAACAGTGCCAGAAACTGAAATGACTGCTTCAGATCGAAGTTTTTCAGCAATTTTAAATAATTCGGGTTGATCAGGGTTAAATACGACTTGAACAAAACCGGTATAGTCACGCAGATCTATAAAGATAACACCCCCATGGTCTCTTCGATACTGCACCCATCCGCTTAAAGTTAATTTTTTATTCTCGTCTTTTTCAGTGACTAAGCCACATAATTTATCACGTGTCATGATGTGTATCTTCTATTTTATCTTTAGGGTTAATAAGGCCAAGGGAAATTATCCACTTGAAGGCTTCTTCTGCAGTTAATTTGATAGGGTGAACATCATCTTTATCGACTAAAACAATATAGCCTGAGGTTGGGTTCGGTGTAGTTGGAATATAAACGGAGACTTTGTCTGACTCGTTGTTAGGGTTAAAGTCTTTAGTATCATCATTGGTTATGAAGCCAATACTCCACATCTCTTTTCTTGGGTATTCAATTAAAACAACTCGATTGAATTTAAAATTCGAGTTTGTTGCAACTGCTGAAATGGATTGTTTTACGGCGTAATAGATGGTGCGAATCAAAGGAATACGTGATAGCGATTTATCCCAAATACCTATCAATCGTTTACCAAGATATAAGTTAAATAAGAATCCAGTAACTAAAATAAATAATAGTATGAGAATTATATTGATACCCACGTAGCTATGGTAAGACTGATAGGGAAGTGGTAAGTAAGCAGAGGGAAGGTATTGAGGTGGAATTCTTGCAATGAGTCCTGCAGCAATGGTGATAAATACTTTTACAATGACGATGGTAATAATTAAAGGGATCCAAAAGAGTAACCCTGAGAAGAACCATTTTTTTAAATTGCTTAACATTAAGATTCCTTTTGCTCTGTTTGTTTTGTTCCATATCCGTCTTTATACCAGCCGGAACCACCCAATTGAAAGTTGGGCGCGCAGATGACTTTAACAAGGGACATCTCATTACACTTAGGACATTGTTCTAATGTTTTTTCCGAGTGTTTCTGTAAAGTTTCAAAACCGTGATCACAGCTTTGACAATGGTATTGATTTAATGGCACGATGCGTTATCTCCAAACACTTTATAATCAATTAAAATCAAAGATATGTCAAGTTTTATGCGCTAAAGGTTTACATTTATAAACCAAGAGGTTTAAATGTATTTATGGCCAAAACACGAAAAGTATCAAAGTTACAAAAAGTTGTGAAAGAATCTGTGGATCGGTACCTAAAAGAAGTGGACGGCTATGAGCTTGGAGACTTATTTAGCTTAGTAAGTAATGAAGTGGAAAAAGCCCTTCTAATTAGGCTTAACGAACATACATTAGGTAATCAATCACAAATGTCTCGTATTTTGGGTTTATCACGAATAACATTACGCAGAAAATTACAAACACATGGAATCGCATAAAGACAATTCAATCCGAGAGGATCTTGCTTTTACATATCGTTTATTTGCCAGAAATGGTTGGGACGATTTGACATATACGCACTTGACAGTCCGCAGTCGTCAAGGAGATAGCTTTTATATTATTAAATTTGGTCTTTTGTTTGATGAAGTTACTCCTGATAATTTAATACAAGTTGATTTTAATGGTCGAGTGATTGACGGCAAAGAAGAAATATTTAACCCAACAGGTTACACTATACATAGCAGTGTTTATAAAGCCCGTCCTGATATCAACGCCATATTCCATAGTCATATGGTGCCTATGATCAGTGTTGGATCAATGCCACAAGGCTTATTACCAGTATCTCAATGGGCATTACACTTTTATGATAAAGTCAGTTATCATGAATACGATTCGTTAGCTTTGGATTTGGATATCCAGGGTAATAAGATAGCTAATGATTTGGGAGAAAACTCAGTATTGATGATGCGAAATCATGGTGTGTTGGTTTGTGGTGTTGATTTGCCTGAAGCGTATTATTTTCATCACCATTTAAACCAAGCGTGTCAATTGCAATGCCAGTTGCTAGCAACTGGAGCTGAATATGTTTCTCCAGATCATGATCATTGTGTGAGAACTCGCCAAGATTTATTGGGTTTTGAGATCAAAAATGGTCATCGAGATTGGCAGGCATTAAGGCGCTACCATAAAGATCTTTTTAGAAAACGAGCGATTGAGGAAATAATATGACAGACTTTCTATCACAATTTGGGACTTTGGATAAAGATTTAGATGATTTTTATAAAAGTCATCGGCTCGATGAGTCTACACTCATAAAACAGTTGATTAGTAAAATACCAGTCCATGAGCGTGAAATTGAGTCCATACAGAATACCTCACAAAAACTCATTCATGAACTTCGAGAAAATAGAGTAAGTCCTGTCGGGATTGAACACATTTTATTGCAATATAAATTAAATTCTGAACAAGGTGTGGCATTGATGTGTCTTGCTGAAGCGATGTTGCGTGTGCCTGACCGTCAAACCATCAATGAACTCATTCAAGATAAATTGGGCGACGAGGACTGGTCTGGAGAACCCATTGTTAAAAACATGATGAATCGTTCGATGTATTGGGGGCTCATGATCTCTGGCAAGATTTTGGGTGATCCTCAAAATGAAGGTTTTTTTAAGCGCACTTTGAAAAGTGCGATTCGTCAGGTTGGTCAGCCAGCCTTGCGATCTGCTATTGGTGCATTTTTAAAGTTTTTTGCCTCTCAGTTTGTTTTGGGCCAGGATTTGAAACAAGCTGAAAAGAATTCTAAAAAACCACTCTCTCAAGGTTACAGCTTCTCTTATGACCAATTGGGTGAAGCGGCATTAACTTATGATGATGCAGAGCGCTATTTTCAATCCTACATTGCATCTGTGAAATTTTTACAAGGTGCGAAAAAAGGCTCTATCTATGATCAGCCAGGAATTTCTGTGAAATTGTCCGCATTGCATCCACGTTATGAGTATGCACATCGAGCAATTTGTGTTCCAAGTATTGTTGATAAACTCAAGACACTTTGCATTGAGGCTAAAAAGAGAAATCTTGGCCTTATTATTGATGCGGAGGAAGCCGATCGATTTGAACTTGCGTTAACCATCTTGAAAGATGTTATGGCCATTAAAGATCTAGACGGTTGGAACGGACTTGGTATAGCAGTTCAGGCTTATCAAAAGCGTACCTATGCGAGCTTGGAATACATGATTAAATTAGCTAAAAAAAGCAATAGAAGGCTGATGGTCCGTTTAACAAAGGGTGCATATTGGGATATGGAGATCAAACACTCACAGGTTAATGGCGATGAGGATTATCCAGTATTTACATATAAAAAATATACAGACGTATCGTACTTAGCGTGTTCTCGATTGATGCTGGATGCGCGCGATGAGATATATCCAATGTTTGCAACGCATAATGCCATGACCATTGCAACAATCAAGTATTGGGCTGAATCTCGCGATGACTATGAATTTCAGCGTTTACATGGTATGGGAGAGCATGTTTATAGTATTGTAATGAAGCAATCACCAACGCGTTGCCGTATCTATGCGCCGGTAGGTGATCACAACGAGTTACTACCTTATCTTGTTAGGCGATTATTAGAAAATGGGGCTTCCTCATCCTTTATCCACCGTGTCGTTGATCCAGCAATATCTGTAAACGACCTACTTGGTGAAGATCCTTTGTTAATGTTAGGTCATTTTAGGCCTGAGAAAGAAGAAGTGATTCCAAAGCCAATTGATATATTTGGTGATGTGCGCAAAAATTCATTAGGTATCGATTTAAACTGTCCTTATGTTTTGCAGACTTTCTCAAAATCAATGGATCGTTATAGTATCAATGAAAAAATTGATTTATATCCTTACGTTGTGGGCTTAAGTCATAAAGGTTCAAGGCATACGCACCAGATTAAAAATCCTGCTGATACGACGGATGTTTTAGGGCAGTATCGTTTTGCAAGTGTTGAAGATGTTCAACTAGCACTTGAAAATGCAGACGATTTTAAACAGGTTTGGCAGAACGTAGATGTACTTCGTCGAGCGAACTTTCTAGATTTAGCATCTAATCTTCTTGAGAAACGAATGGATTATTTTGTGCGGTTATTAATTTTAGAAGCTGGAAAAAGTTGGGCTGACGCCGTCAATGAGGTTCGCGAAGCCGTTGATTTTTTACGTTACTACGCTGTATTGGGTCGTAAAGTTATGCAACCAAAGTTGTTGCCAGGCCCAACGGGTGAACAAAATCAGTTGCAGTTAGAAGGGCGTGGTTTGGCTGTTTGTATTAGTCCATGGAATTTTCCATTAGCGATTTTTATAGGTCAAGTGAGTGCGGCATTAGTTTCAGGTAATGTGGTAATCGCAAAACCTGCCAGTCAAACGGTTGCGATTGCCAGTAAGATGGTTGATGTTTTATATGAAGTTGGATTGCCAAAAACAGCATGTCAGCTTTTGCCTGGAGAGCGAGGTACTGTCGGTAAGCATTTAATGAGTGACGAACGGGTTGATATCGTGATGCTAACAGGATCTACCGCTACAGCAAAATCCATCAATCGAGATTTAGCAAATCGATCTGGCCCTATCATTCCATTGATTGCAGAAACGGGTGGACAAAATGCAATGATCATAGACTCGTCGGCATTATTAGAGCAAGCAGTGAACGATGTAATGATGTCAAGTTTCTATAGTGCTGGTCAACGGTGTTCTGCGGCACGAGTGGTTTATATACAGTCAGAGGTTGCTGATCGCTTCATTGAGATGCTGCAAGGTGCGTTGGAGGCAACAAAAATAGGTCCTACTGCACAGTTAACTAATGATATTGGTCCTATCATCGATGAGGCAGCGTTGGATCGCTTAAACCGTCACCTTCATTATCTAAATGGTGTGGGTAATTGTATTTATCAGCCAGATTTAACTGAAGCATGCAAATCAGGCACTTTCTTCGCACCTGCGATTTATGAGATTAATCATATCAGTGAGCTATCAGAGGAAGTGTTTGGACCAATACTACATATCATTCGTTTTGACCGTAGAAAAATCAATCAAGTGATTGATGATATTAATGATTTAAAATATGGCTTGACCTTTGGTGTTCATAGTCGAATTAGTCGCTTTGTTGATAATGCGATCTCAAGAATACAGGCTGGGAATGTCTATGTGAATCGTACGATTATCGGGGCTCAAGTAGGTGTACAGCCATTTGGGGGAGAGGGTTTGTCTGGTACAGGTCCTAAAGCAGGTGGACCCTTATACCTCTATCGATTGACTAAAGAGAAGACCATCTCAAATAATACTGCCGCAATTGGTGGAAATATTGAGCTTGTCAGCCCAGATGCCACAATTTTATCGTTGACGTCCACTGAATAATTAATAGCTTTTGCCTATAGATATCCAAAAAATTATCAGGTATATTTAAAAAGTATCTATTTTTTTGAATTTAGGAGATCGTATGATATATGTTTTAGTGCCCACTGATATAGTCGGTGTATCATTTTTCGTAACCACGATGGCATTGCTAGCCTCTACTATTTTCTTCTTTGCAGAAAGAGGGGATGTGGTTGTTCACTGGCGTACTTCGGTGACTGTTGCTGGTCTTGTTACTGGTATTGCTTTTGTGCATTACTATTACATGAGACAAATATGGGTTTCTGGTCTTGGAACACCTGTTGTCTATCGTTATGTTGATTGGTTTATTACGGTCCCTTTACAGATTATTGAGTTTTTTCTAATTTTAAGAGCTGTTGGTTATAAAGGATCGAGTATTTTCTGGAAATTATTAATTGCATCCATCTTGATGTTGGTTTTCGGTTACATAGGAGAAGCTGGTCTTGGTAATCCACTGATTTACTTCATATTAGCTATGGCCGCGTGGTTATATATTATTTATGAGATATTCGCTGGTGAAGCTGCTGAAGTTAATGCTAAAACTAAGAATAAGCCAGCACAAATGGCCTTTTCAACCATTCGTTTGATTGTGACATTCGGTTGGGCTATATATCCGCTGGGTTATGTATTTGGTTATCTAACTGCCACTGTGAGTGATGATGTTTTGAACTTTATCTATAACGTCGCAGATTTTGTCAATAAGATCGCGTTTGGTTTAGCAATTTGGTATGCTGCTAAGCTCGATTCAGTAAAAGCTTAACCCTCTTTATTCAAATTAAACAGCTGGTACCCAAAGGTGCCAGCTGTTTTTTTATGTCGTTACGTGTAACAAGGCTAATTTTTTAAAGATGGTCACTAAAGAGATTGTTATCAAAAAAAAGTATGCGAGGTAAATGATTAGTTGAATGTTATGTTTTAAGTCATTCATCGATTGATCGATTAATACTCCGATGCTTTTTTCTAATTGTGGTGAAGGGAGACACAACGTGGCAATGATTGCATCAGAAAAGTGATGTAGTTTTAAGCATTCATGAAAACAGTGGCCTGCTTGGACTTGATGCATCATCGATGTGAAATGTTTTTTTATAAACGAGTTTCTACACATTGATTGGTAAATACACTGTGTATCATATAAATCCATTTTTAATTCAATAAGCCAATTAAGACTTAAAGAGAGATATCGGCTAGGTAATTTAGACATTGAGATTATGCTTATCAATAAAGCGAAGAAAAGAGTGATAATACTAATCAAGATGAAAGGTTGGTAGATGCTAATCAAGGTTATTAACAAGAAAGTAGGGTAAATTAGGGTTTGTTTTAATGAGTGGAGATAGTGTTCGTATGCAGTTAGTACAGTATGGGACGTTTCAATTTTTTCAATAATTAATGGTGAAAAGCAATCTTTAAATATATTCTTTAAGCATTGCTTGATAGGTTGGGGGAGCAGGAGAAGGATATCATCGCTCATTAAGGTCTTCCCGGAATTAAGATTATCAATCATCTGAATCAATAATCCCCTGAGGCTTAATGGTAGATTATGTCTGACAACGAGTGTCTTTAATGTTTGCAATATATTAGAGTGTATCGTTAATTTTAGTTTTATTTCCTTAATAAAGTAAATCACCGATCGTAATGAAATGGTTGTTTTAAAAAAGTGAGGAAATATTAAAATATAATGGAAGTCCATTGATAATAGATGTTTGTAAAGAGACTTCTGGCTGGGTTGATTCCATACACCATATGCCCACCCATAGGCATTATTTTTAGCAATCCAGAAATAATTGCCTTGTAAACGCATTGAATTAAACATGTTCGATATCAAGGCGTATGATTTTTTTCTCATGAACTTGGATGAATAAATTTGGTTTTGATAAATAACTGCAAACTGCTTTCAATGTATACTTCAAGGATATTAGATCTTGAGCGTGACAGGTCGTTAAAAATAGGTGACCTGAATTAATGAGTTTTGTGAAGATCAATTCTGAGTGTTGGTCCCTAAGTTCCCCCAGTGCAATGCTGTCGAAGTTTTGGCGTAATGCTACTTTAATTAAATGATGAATATTTGAGGGTGCATCAAATTCTATTTGACACAGTGCTTCATTTATAATTTCAATGGGATTTTCATAAGTTAATATATTGTGTGTGTTTTTAGATAAATCGTTGAGAATGGCATGCAAAAGCGTCGTTTTTCCCTGACCAGATTGACCATATATTATAATATGTCCTTCTTTTAATGCTTGGAATTGCTGAATCAATGATAATTGAGGTTGTTGAGTTAGAATATTTTCTAGCGATAATACATCAATGAGTGGGCGCATATGAATATAAATGCCATGAATTGTCATTGAAATAACGACCCTCAGCCTTCTTCCATGATGTTGTATCATTAGTTCCATTGGATATGTGGTTTGATTTAAGCTTAGATTGCTTATGATCAGTAAATGCCGCATCCAACACATAATTGTGGGCTTAGAGATTGTACCGATGTATATCATTTGATGTGATTTCTTTAAATAAATAACACCCTCAAGGAGTTGAGACTGAACATAAATATCAGAAGCACTTTGTTTCCATGCGAGTTCTATAAGCCACTTAATGTCATCCAGTAAGTGAGTCATTGTTCAATTATCCAATGAAAACGTTCATTCATATACTTGATCTTGCATTATTCCTACATCGGATTAAATACGGTAAAAATATCTTTTGATTAAGGATCAAGTGTATTATTATCTAGAGTAACTCAATAATGATGGTGTAAAATGAATCTAAGAATAGTATTAATAGGAATTATAGCAAATATGATTATAAGAAAAGTATTAACGAACTTATTTGCTTTGAAAACGTATATTGCAGAAAAAAAGCTTGAGCGTGAACAAAAATCAGTTGAAAGTAATTATTCAAATTCTGACTTGATGTTCAATGAGTACGAAAGTTTTTTACTTCAGCACCGTATGCCGGCATAGCTCAGTTGGTAGAGCAACTGATTCGTAATCAGTAGGTCGCCTGTTCAATTCAGGCTGTCGGCAATCTTAGTGAATAAGCTCTGGAATAAATAGATTAAATTTGATTTTACGTCGAGTATAAATCGTAATAAATATTTTACCTAGAACGGCATCAATCGCATAGGCGATGGCAATGCCAAGGGTGCCAAAATAAAGATAAAATAAAATACATAAGACTCCAAGTATGCATGTTCTAATGATAGTAATATGGGATAACATTTTAATATATTTGGTATAGGTCAATATGAGAAGAGGAGCTCCAAATAAATTGCTAATGGTATCTCCGATTACAATAAAGTAAACAAATGGCATTGCAAGAATATAGTCTGGCCCAAGAATTATTAATAAGTTAGGTGCATATGTTAGGATCACAATGCTCATTAAAATAACCATGCTGAAATTTATATAACTAATACTTCGCCATTTTTTGCCAAACTTTTTTTGTTTTTCAACCGTTTGAATCATATCTGTAATTTCTGGTACTAGTAACCTGAAGATAGCTTCTGGAACCATCCAAATGGCTTTTGCAAATAATAATGCTAGATTGTAATACGCAATTTCTTTATTACTGTAGGATAGAACACCTAAAATAATAAACGCTATATTTTGGTTAAGCAGATAAATAACGTTGTTTCGTGAATAAACTTTAGCTTTTTCTTGCCATTTATAATGATGAATTTTTTTAGTAAATTTTACATGTAACACGGATGCTAGGTGAGGGAAAGTGAGAATGAGGTATAAGAATGAACCTAGAAATAAGAATACATAAGAGCGCACCATAATTCGTAGTATGTAAAATATATTTTCTCCAAAATTATGACCAAAAATATTATATTCCAACCATATTGACGTCAGTAATATTAATGGGAAGGCAATTTTAAAAACAGAAGATACAATTGCATGCTTATAGCAAGATATATAGGATGAGCATAGGATGGTTAAAGCAACTATTGGTGACACAAATAAAATAAAAGGAAGGTATGCTATAACAAAATTCCAATTTCCCCATGGAAAATAATCAAGAGGGTCTCGTGCTATAAACATTATAATACCTAAAATAAAAGATAGTTTTAGTGAAAGTTTAATATAATTAAGATTCCAGGAAATGTATTCTCGCACTTTTTTAAATTGTCGCCTTCGAATAAAGTTGGTGAGAATGGTAATACTATGTTCATCTGTTCCAAGAATAATTAAGGTAGATATAATTCGTATGAACATCAATGCATAAGTAATATTTCCGAAGACTGTAATCGATACATGATATGATAAGGTGAAATATAGAAGATATTCTGTGATCAAAAAGAGTAGTTGTGGAATGTAACGCTCAATAGAGGGAATGACATCCTTTCGTGTATATAAATATAATTTATGAAAAACTGGAAACTTCAAGTCTTATTACTCCGACTAGTGAAATATAGCACAGTAACGCTATTTTGTTATTTCAAATATCAAGAGTTTTTAAGTTTGTTTTTCTGTGAGCGTATAATCTTTTTTGAGATGATTTGGGTGATTTGATGGGTGGAAATAAGTGATGCATCGATGATCATCTGACATAGTAAGTTTGATGAAACATGGTTTTGGTTTTTTGCGATATAAATCGTTAGGATTTCGTTAGGTTCCCAAAACTCTTGAAGTAGATCATTGATTCCCCGTTCAAAATAACCCTCAACAATTGTGTTAATGCCTACTTTTTGGTAGTCATAAGCTTCCTGTAGATCCATGATTGTAATGATATTATCTTGATATTTTTCATAATGCGTTAAAAGCGCTTTCTGTTTATTTCGTGTAAACTTGAAATCCATAGGCGTTAAGGGTAGGGGGATAAATATCACACCACTGCATGAAAGCCTTTCACAAACTCTATAATTTATTGGTTTCTCGTTTATGTTATAATTTTCAATGCAAACGATCATATTTTAATTATAGCACTGAAGTTATGAGCTGTTTTTTGTTTTGAAATAGATTGCTATACTTAAAATTATTATATTAAGAGGATTTTATGTCGATAGACCAACATTTTAAATTAATAGCAACTCATCAAGAGCCTGGAGATCAAAAAGTATTATACGAATTTCTTCACAAAGAAAGTGGTGCACGGCACATACATATTGAGATGCCAGAAAAAGAAAATGTTTATATGGTGATGTTAAAAACAGTGCCCGAAGACCATACAGGTGTTGCACATATTTTAGAGCATTTAACACTATGCGGGAGTCAACGTTTTCCAATTCGAGATCCATTTTTTATGATGCTGAGACGCTCAGTAAATACCTATATGAATGCGCACACTGCTAATGATCACACCGCATATTATTTCGCATCTCAAAATAAAAAGGATTATTTTAATTTAATGCAAGTCTATAATGATGCTGTATTTTTCCCTAATTTATCAGATTTAGACTTTTCTCAAGAGGGGCATCGAATTGCGCCTGTGAAGCTAGATAACAAAGAGTCTGGATTTGAGTTTAAGGGAGTGGTCTTTAATGAAATGAAAGGAGCCTTGAGTGACCCTTCTTCCTATTTATGGAGAACGTTTAATCATCACTTATATCCTGATACAACCTATGGTTTCAATAGTGGCGGGGATCCTTTAGCAATCACAGATTTAACACATGAAGCATTGAAAGCTTTTTACCAAAAATTTTACCACCCATCAAATGCTACATTCCTATCGGCGGGTGACCTAAACTTAGACGAGATCCAAAACAACATTCACCAACAGGTATTATCACACTTTGATGCTCAGCCCCATACCATTGATGTTGGACATCAAAAGCCTTTTAGTGCGGTAAAGGAAGTCGTGACAGATATTCCATTTAAGCGAAGATATGATGAGGATGACTATCTTTTAAAAGCATGGTTATTACCTGAATCAACAGATGTGCAATCATGGTTGATGGCAAAGTTGGTTTCAAGCTTGTTAGTAGGAGACTCTGCAGCACCTTTGATGCAAGCATTAGAGACGACAGAGTTAGGCCGAAGCCCATCCTCTCTAATTGGTCTTAATACTTTTTTCAAACAAATGAGCTTTACGGTTGGGTTGGAGCAATCTCATGAAAGTAAATTGAATGACTTTGACCAGTTGATTCAAAGAGTTATTTTGGATGTGATTGATAAAGGATTTGAGCAGCGGCGCTTGGAAGCTGTTTTTAACCAATTTGAATTTGAGCTAAAGGATCGACGTTCTTCGCCACCATATGGTATTAAATTAATCTATCGATCTACACCGGCAATTTTGCATCAGAAGCCTTTGCAAGATTTTATTTTTCTGAATGAACCTTTGGAGACATTTAGATCACGCGTATTTGACGGTGATCTTGTGACTAAGTGGATACAAGAGTGGTTGGTTGATAATACACATCAAATTTTATTTTGTGGAAGACCAAATGAAACGCTCATTGAACAGGCTAAACAGGATGAGCTGGAGAAAGTTGCTGAGCGGGTAAAAGATTTATCAGATGAGGCACAAACAGCGCTTGTGAATCGAGAAGCTCAATTAAAAACACATCAAGAGTCACATCAAGATGCGAGTATTTTGCCAACACTAAATATTGATGAAATCAACTTTGACTATCAGCCGCTCTCCTATGATAACAATATCAATGAACCATTTGATCTTGAGCTCTATGTGCGTCCAACTAATGACATTGTAGCCCAGCATATTTTATTTGGATTAAAGCCTGGTTTAGATGAGGACTTAGAACATATATCTTTGATGATGGACCTTATTTTTGATTTAGGATGTAAAACTGAGTCTTATCTTGAGCGTCAAGAAGCTTATTCCTTTTACACAGCTGGTCTCAGTGCACAATTTGAAGTGATTAACCCCGTCGATAGTAGCGAAATAACATTAGCGTATGGTGTTGGTACTCGTTCATTAGCACGGTTTGCACCTAATGCATCCTCATTAATTTCAGAAGCACTGTGTACACCAAAATTCAATGACCCTGATCGAATTAAGGATCTTATTTCTCAAGTTTCCTCCTCTATGATGGATTCATTGGCACATCGAGGGCATATTTATGCAATGATGGCAGCAAAGGCACAAATATCTTCTATTGGTGTTTGTAATGAACGCACTAACGGGTTATCGTTCATGCACTGGTTGAAAAAGTGTGACGAACTAATGCGCTCTCCAAAAGAAGTGGAGCGGATTATTCAAAAATTTGTAAACTTGCATCAGTCGATGAATCAAATTCCTTCCAAGGGGATTGTGGTTACAGATCAACCTGATATTCAAAAAGAAATGGCATTTGAATTTGTGAAGGGTCAGAATCCACTACAAACCTATTCTGGTCCTAAAATGAAGCGAGAAAAAATAGCGTGGATTGGTGATTTACAAGTCAGTTATTGTGCATTAGCTACTCGCGTTGAAAATATTACCCACAAAAATGCACCTGCGCTCACTCTAATTTCATCCATACTAACGAATGGTTTTTTACATCGAGTAATTCGTGAGCAGGGTGGTGCATACGGTGGAGGCTGTTCATATCAGTCTAAAACAGGGGAATTATGCTTTTATTCTTATCGTGATCCTAATCACCTCAAAACTATTGAGGCTTTTAAAGAGGCCCTTATCTGGTTGCAGCAAGAGCGTGATCTTGATGATTTATTATTTGAGGCAAAGATGAGTGTCATTGGAGACTTTGATAAACCTGAGTCACCGATTCAAGCGGCTTATCGAGTCTTTTATCAAAACTTGATGCATCTACCTGAAAAAATGCGTATTGAATTTAGATCCAATATTCTAGATGTGGACATTGCAGAAATAAAGCGTGTCAGTAAGACTATTCATCTTGATGATGCAGCAGAAGCTATTTTAACAGGTGAACAAAGTATTAATGCTTTGAAAGATAAAGGATATACGATTCGAGTAATCTAGTAGATTACTCAATCTAAATCATACGCACTTTAATCTTCACAGGGTAAATGGTCGAACTTCCATTTTGTGAAACCACCCTCCACAGATGAGACATTCTCGTAGCCAAATTCTATAAGTAGTTCAGCTGCCTTTTTGGATCGGACACCTTTACCACAAATCATATTGATGGGTTGATCTTTTGGGGGTAATGAATCGATATTTGCCAACTTTATTTGACTCAATGGAAGGTGAGTAGCGCCTTTTGGATGTCCATCAAGCCATTCATGCATTTCACGTACGTCAATTAGGATATGTGTTGATAATTGCTCATAAGCTTGTTGTGGTGTAATTTCGTTTATATCTTCCATAACTTTATTCTATTTGAAAACGCGTTATAAATAAACTAATTTGAAAAGAAAGTGCTTTATGAGAACAAGTTTTAAATCTACATTAGTTGAGCTACTTAAAGAGATTGTGTTTAACGTTGATCCGTATAGTGTATGTCTTGAAAGAATTGATTTATACCCATATTACTCCTCAAGACCTATTGCTTTGCCAGATACATCAACTCAATTGCTGCAAAGTGGCTATGATAAACTTCTTGAGATCATAAATCACCATGACATCATGAAGCGATGTCTGATCTCATTAATTTTGATGGTGATGTTATTGGCTACAATTTTTATTATTGCGCCCATTAATTGTCAAGCGGGAATCATACTGGTGGTTTTGATTTCAGGGTTTTTGCTTCAAAATATATTTAGTCCAATTTACTTTGACTTGATGGATATCCAGCTAATAATGCCCGAATTTTATAATGGTATGGCAATGCAGTGTGGTTCAAAATTTACACCTTTCGTACTTAAGAATGCATTGCTATTTCGTTTAGATGATGAAAATAAAGATCTATCTGATCAGCAAATCATTGATGTCGTCGCCAAGGATGCAGGTGCTGGAATCAGTTTGTCTATACTTCCAGATGATTAATTAGTATGAAGAAAATTTAAAAATCTGATATCATAATTTTATGAAATTTCTTCTTATTATTTTTGCTTTGATGGGTGTAGGATACGCACAAGATAAAGATAGTTTTTGTCCTTCGTCTTCATCACTTGTACGTGAGGGGGATACTGGCCGTTGGCAGGCTCCAAACGGTTGGTTTAGTACAGAGTTTTCTTTTTCACGTACCGCAGGTGGATTTTTAGCAGCTTATTATCGTGGGCAATCACTTGGGACCATTACCTGTATTTATAGTGGTACGGATGATGCACCGAATATCACCATTTTCAATACTCAGCTGGTTAATAGGCCAAAAGGCCCAAATTGGGCGAGAAAAAATACTCAATTAATTTGTGCCACTGGTAATATTCAAGATTGTCCTTTTCAGGTTTTCAATACAGATGAAAGTGATCAAGATATTAACAAGTTATTATTAGAATTGCCAAAAAGATAGCTATTGTACCTTTTTTGATTTATGTTATTGTCTATATAGTGAGTTAATTATTAATTGAGGGTTGATATGTCTATTAATAGCGCAAAAATATACTCAAATTTAAGTAGGGAAAAGCTTGTTAGCTTTTCAATTGCGCGAGAAGAGTGTGAAATAATGAATACAGGGGCCGTTGCTGTTAAAACAGGCAAGCGTACTGGTCGTTCACCATCTGATCGTTTTATTGTTCAAGATAGTATAACTAAATCTACTATTAATTGGGGCAAAGTAAACCAACCAATTGAGCGAACTGTTGCAGAAGCTTTATGGAATAAAGCACTCGCTTTTGTAGAAGATAAGACTGTATTTGTCAATGATTTACAAGTTGGTTCAGACCCTCGATATGCAGTTCGTGTTAAAACCATTAATACTCTAGCTTGGCACAGTTTGTTTGTGAAGAATCTATTTATTGTTCCTGATCAAGAAATTGAAACAGCACCACAATGGACACTGCTTGGTGTACCAGATCTAAAGTGTAATCCAAAGCAAGATGGAGTCAAAAGTGATGGCTGCGTCATCATTGACTTTGAGCAACAGCGTGTCTTATTAGTTGGTATGATGTATGCAGGTGAGATGAAAAAATCATTCTTCACAGTTTTAAACTTTTTGATGCCACAGCATCATGTTTTACCAATGCATTGCGCTGCAAATACCAGTTATGATGAAAAGGATGTTTCATTATTTTTTGGGCTCTCAGGCACAGGTAAAACTACTTTATCGGCAGATACATCACGTAAATTAATTGGTGATGATGAAATTGGCTGGACACCAACAGGCGTTTTTAATTTCGAGGGTGGGTGTTATGCTAAGTGCATTAACATTTCTAAAGAGTCAGAGCCTTTGATATGGCGAGCCATTCAATCAAATACCGTGCTCGAAAATGTTGTTCATCACAATGGGGACGTGGATTTTAAAGATGATAGTTTAACTGCAAATACTCGAGCGGCATACCCCCGTGAATACATTCCAAATTTAGTTGAATCCAATGCTGGTGGAACTCCAAAGCGTGTGGTGTTCTTAACGTGTGATCTTTTTGGTGTATTGCCTCCAGTATCACGTTTATCTAGACAGCAAGCAGCGTACTATTTTTTAAGTGGGTATACCGCTTTAGTGGGTAGTACAGAGGTTGGTTCTGATTCAGCAATTAAACCAACTTTTAGTGCATGTTTTGGTGCTGCCTTTTTTCCATGTGCAGCCGAATCATACTCGGAGTTATTGTTACGTTACTTAGAGAGCTCTAATGCCCAGGTATATTTAATTAATACCGGATGGCACAAGGGTCGTTATGGACAAGGCGGTACGCGGTACCCTCTTCGATTTACTCGAACCATTCTTGAGCATCTTCATGGTGATGATGTAGATCAAGTAAAGTGGCGTAAGTTCCCTCAATTTAGTTTTGAAATTCCTGAAACATTAGGTGATTATGATGCGTTTGATTTGAACCCTATTAAGCAATGGAGTTCTGAGCAGGCCTATTGGGATTCAGCGGCAGAGCTAATCCAGGCTTTTCAGACAAATTTCAAACAGTTTAATGCACCAGACTTAGCGCTTGAAGGGCCATGTTTAGACGTTGAGCCTATTATCTAGCTTGTAGCTCAGTGAATATAGATTTTTCCACTTATTGTCTGTTAGGTACAGGTAATATGGCCAATGCATTTGTAAATGGTTTAAAGCGAAGCTATGGTGAAGATTCTATTAAGTCATTACAGGTTAAAGGTCGTGATGATCAAAAAACCCAAATTTTTAAATCATCATTCAATCTAAATCCATCCAACGAATACGGAAATGTAAAAACATTGGTGATTTGTATAAAACCACACCAAAGAAATGTGATCCGAGAAATTATGAATGACTTTCCAGCGTGTAAGACAATCATCTCACTTATGGCAGGAATTACCACTCAGGTGATGTATGAAATATGTGGAAACAACGTGCATATTTGTAGGGTAATGGCGAATGTATCAATTGGCGTTCGACCATCCACCATTGCAGCATACAATTTTGATGCTCTTGACCTAGATTGTAAAGAGGTGCTTAAGGCTTTAGGTCCATGTCTAATGATCGATGATGAAGATAAGATGCATGCAATAACTGTATTATTAGGGAGTCTTCCTGCTTTTTTACTTGAGTTTACCGACCAAATACAGTCTTGGGGTAATCAGTATCTAGATCCAACCATTGCTTCATCATTAGTAAAGGAGTCTTCAATAGCTGCGTGTGAAATGGTGCGGTCTGATGTATCGATACAAAAAACAATTCTTGATATTGCTTCCAAGGGTGGTGTAACTGAGGCTGGTTTAAACGTAATGCGATCAGGTGAACAGATGAATTTGTTGCAATCTTTCTTAAATACTGCGCTTGAACGAAGTCGGGAACTCTGAAAATTGTCGAATAGCCTAGTTGACAATAAATCTAAACCTTCATATACTTTCTACTAATGGCGCTTCTAGCCGTTATAAACAAATAAAAATCTAAAGGTGATACATGATCTCGATAAATGATTCTGAATTTAAATCTACTGTAATTGATGCCAGTGAACTCGTATTGGTAGACTTTTGGGCGCCGTGGTGTGGTCCATGCAAAATGATTGCACCCATTCTGGATGAAATTGATAAAGAATATGGTGATAAGTTAAAAATTGTAAAAATCAATGTGGATGAAAACAAAGAGACACCTACTCAATTTGGTGTAAAAGGAATACCTGCATTAATGCTCTTTTCAAAAGGGGAAATGGTCGGTACAAAAATTGGAGCTATGAGTAAAACACAATTAATCGAATTTGTTGAAAGTTATATTAAATAAAAAACTAAGGAAATAGAAATGAATGAAAAAACCATTGTAGATATCAATGAAATAAAGGGTATGCCTGCTCCCAAATTACGGGAATTAATGGCAGAAGTCGGTATTGAGAACTTTAGAAACCGAAGACCTGAGAATATCTTTCAGTATCTGAAAAAATTAAATCGATCTAGTGAAGATATTGAGTTCAGTGGTTCTGGTGTATTAGATGTAATTCAAGACGGTGGCTATGGATTCTTACGCTCAGAGGTGAATTCGTATCGAAGTGAACCAGATGATATTTATGTCTCACCCAATCAAATTAAAAGATTTTCACTAAGAACGGGTGATCTTGTGACTGGAAAGGTTAGGCCACCTAAAGAAGGTGAGCGTTATTTTGCACTTTCCCAATTGTTAACGTGTGGTGGACAGCAGCCTGAAAAAAATAAGTATGCAATTGATTTTGAAAGTTTAACACCTATTTTTCCATGTGAACGTATCAAATTACCAAGAAATAATAGTTCGCGTGAAGATATAACCACTAGAGCAGTGGACTTGTTATCACCCATTGGTAAAGGTCAGCGTGCTTTGATTGTTGCACCACCAAAAGCAGGTAAAACCATGCTACTGCAAACCATAGCGCATTCAATTTTAGCTCAACATCCTGAGTGTCATCTAATTGCATTAGGAATTGACGAGCGACCAGAAGAAGTGACAGAAATGCGTCGTTCAGTGGATGCAGAGGTTATTGCAAGTACATTTGATGAGCCTGCTGCCCGTCACGTCCAAGTCGCTGAGATGGTTTTAAATAAGGCTAAGCGCTTAGTTGAACAAGGAAAAGATGTAGTTATTTTACTAGATTCTTTAACGCGACTAGCTCGTGCTTATAATACGGTTACACCCGCTTCTGGAAAAGTGCTAACGGGTGGTGTTGATGCTAATGCATTACAAAAACCACGTCGTTTTTTAAGTGCTGCTCGTAATATTGAAGAGGGTGGTAGTTTAACGATTATAGCTTCTGTTCTCGTAGAAACTGGCTCCAAAATGGATGAAGTGATTTATGAGGAGTTTAAAGGGACTGGTAACTCAGAAATTCACTTAAGTCGAAGTGTTGCACAAAAACATTTATTCCCAGCATTGAACATCAAAGCATGTGGTACACGACGTGAAGAAAAGATTACAAGTGAAGATGAATTGAAGAAAATGTGGATTTTACGTAAGTATCTACAAACACTTGAAGACCATACAGCAGTCGAATTTTTAATTGAGAGGCTACGAGCAACAAAAAGCAATAAAGAGTTTTTTGATGCGATGCGTGGAGAAAAATAGTCATGTTGATGCCTCGGTTCTATAATACGGCATCTGGTCAAATTGAAGTATTTAAACCATTTGACCCCGAGCATGTAAAGATGTATGTTTGTGGTCCGACCGTTTACTCCCGACCACACATTGGAAATGCTAGACCTCGAGTTATATTTGATGTTTTAGCTAAGGTGTTAAAGTCTTTATATCCAAAAGTTACTTATGCTGCAAATATTACAGATGTTGATGATAAGATAAATAAGGCTGCTCATGAAAGTAGTATTTCTATTTATGAATTGACTGAAAAGATGACCGCTCATTATCACAGTGATATGCGTGCGCTGAATTGCTCCCTGCCGGATATTGAAATCAAAGCAACCGATGCTATTCCACAGATGATAGAGTGTATTCAGTCTCTGATTGACAAAAAATATGCCTACGTTGCCGACAATCATGTTTTATTTTCTGTTAAACAATATGAGCACTATGGTGCTTTATCCAAGCGTCAAGTCGATGAACAAATTGAAGGTGCGCGAGTTCAAGTTGCAGATTATAAACGCGATCCTGCTGATTTTGTTTTATGGAAACCATCCAAAGCACCGGATCCTTTTTGGGAAAGCCCTTGGGGTAATGGGCGGCCAGGTTGGCATATCGAATGTACTGCAATGGTGGCCAACTTTGTTGGTTTGCCACTAGATATCCATGGTGGCGGTATTGATCTATTATTTCCGCATCATGAAAATGAATCTGCACAAGGTTGTTGTGCTTATCAGGTAGAGTCTTATTGTAAGTTATGGATGCATAATGGGTTAATAAATGTTGACCAGACTAAAATGTCTAAGTCAATTGGCAATATTTTGCTCATAGACGATTTATTACGAGAAATTCCAGGGGAAGCAATACGTTATCTTATATTATCAACTCATTATCGAAAACCGCTTGATTGGACAGATGATAAGATGCGACTAGCGTTTGGACATGTTAAAAAATTACATCAAGCTTTGGCGAGCTTTAAGTATGATGCAACTAAAGCAGTGTCACCAGATACCATAATCCAAATCCTATCAGATGACTTAAATACGCCTAAGGCCATTAACCAAATCCAAACTTGGGTAAAATCCTCTTTAGCGGGTGATGAGGATGCATTTTATCAATTACACGCCACAATGCCATTACTAGGGTTGGGTGTTGAGAATTTAAATGATTGGTATGCATCTGTCAAAAATATTGATATTACATGGATTGATGAGCAGGTGCGGCTACGAACTGATGCTAAACAAAAAAAGGATTTCACAAAAGCAGATGCCATTCGACAGTCATTAATGGAAAAAGGTATTATTGTTGAAGATAGTAGTTCTGGATCAACGTGGCGTTGGGAGTGATCAATCACAGTGGTCGCTACTTTCACTCAAATTTTAAGAGGAGTATCAAATGGGAGAGTTCATGGTTCAAAATAGGTCCAATAACTATTTAGAGGATTTAAACCCCGAACAACGAGAAGTCGTTTGTGCTCCTTTCGCACATCATTTGGTTTTAGCTGGTGCAGGTAGTGGTAAAACACGTGTTCTTGTGAGTCGTATTGCATGGATGATTGACGAGAAGCAGGTTTCTCCTTTCAACATTCTAGCTGTGACATTTACGAATAAAGCAGCTAATGAGCTGCGTTCCCGTGTCGAGTCCAGTGTTGGTGTACCACTTCAAGAAACATGGATTGGAACATTTCATAGTATCTGTCACAAATTGTTACGATATCATGCCAAAAGTGCAGGACTGCCAGATGCATTCCAGATAATGGATAGCGATGATCAACAGCGATTAGTCAAAAAAATTCATAAAGAATTTAATTTGGATGACGAAAAATGGCCGGCTAAAAAGACGGTAAGCTTCATCAATCACCATAAAGAATTAGGTCATCGAGCAAGCCAGGTGGTTGCAGATCATAACCCATATACTCAACAGATGATCGAGGTCTATGAACGGTATGAGGCTTTGTGTAGTAACAGTGGGCTAGTGGATTTTACAGAATTACTTTTAAGAGCTTATGAGATGTTGCAAAACGACGAAACATTACGCTCACATTATCAGCAGCGTTTCCGACATATTTTGGTGGATGAGTTTCAAGATACGAATGCACTTCAATACGCATGGCTAAAGTTGTTATCGGCAGACGGTTCCTTCCTTATGGCAGTGGGCGATGATGACCAATCCATTTATAGCTGGCGTGGTGCAAAAGTTGAAAATATGTTTGCTTTTTCTCAGGATTTCCAGGGTGCGCACACCAGTCGTCTTGAGCAAAATTATCGCTCTACCAGTAATATTCTTAATGCTGCTAATGAAGTGATTCATTTTAATAGTAACCGAATGGGTAAGCGTTTGTGGACTCAATCCCAAGAAGGTGAAAAGATTAGTTTGTATCGTGCCTTTAATGAGCATGATGAAGCACATTTTGTTGCACATCAGCTAAAACAGTGGGCACAGTCAGGACGATCCTTTGAAAATGCTGCAATACTGTATCGCTCTAACGCACAGTCTCGGGTGATTGAGGAACAACTCGTTCAAAAGCAGATTCCGTATCGTATTTACGGTGGTTTGCGATTTTTTGATCGGGCTGAGATTAAAGACGCACTGGCATATTTGCGTCTTACAATTAATCCAAATGACGATGCTGCATTTGAGCGAATCATCAATACTCCAACACGTGGTATTGGTTTGCAGACTTTAGAAACGCTACGAGGTATTGCGCGCTCTGAAAGTATTTCAATGTGGGATGCTACAAATCAGGCTTTATTAGGTCAAGTTTTAAACGGTCGCGCTGTCTCTGCCTTGGCTCGCTTTGTTGATTTACATACAGAAATCTGTGAAGCCGTTGCGCGTGTTACAGTTGGTGAAGCTTGTGAGCAGGTGATTCAACGAAGCGGTTTGATTGCAATGCTAAGCGCTGAGAAAACAGATCGTAATTTAGCAAAAATTGAAAACTTGTACGAATTAGTTAATGCGGGAAAACAGTTTCAAGATGCAAATGATGAAGCAAGCGTATCAGATTTCTTAGGTCAGGTTGCCTTAGATACTGGAGAAGCAGAGCAGCAAGGCTCAGTTCATGGTGTTCAATTAATGACTTTACATGCTGCGAAGGGATTAGAATATCAGTTGGTTTTCCTGCTGGGTTTAGAAGAAGGTTTATTCCCTCATAAAATGTCAGCAGCTGATCCAGATCGATTAGAGGAAGAGCGTCGGTTATGTTATGTCGGTATGACACGTGCAATGGAGAAGTTGTGTTTAACATATGCAGAAACACGTCGGATTTTTGGTAATGAAATGTATCAAAGACCATCTCGATTCCTTGAAGAAATTCCAGCTAATTTTATAGAAGAAGTGCGAATGGGTCGTACTACTGAAGCCACTACCCGAGTGCCCAAAATGAAAAGTACCCAGCAGCGCTCACCAGCAATGCCATATGGTTTAGGCCAAAGAGTACATCACCAAAAATTTGGTGAAGGCGTCATTTTAAATTGTGAAGGCAGTCTTGAAGAAGGACGTGTTCAAGTGAAGTTTAATAAAGTGGGCGTAAAGTGGTTATTGTTGCAGTATGCTAAACTTACTCTATTATGATTTCGCTTCCGAAATTTTCTTCTAAAATTTCTTGAAACATATGCACTTTATTAGGGTCAATACGCTTACTAAATAGCATGTAACCTTCTTGAGCTTTTAGTGGAATGGCAATGACATTGTCTGATCCAAAATATTCTTTTGCATAGGTTATGTCAGAGACAACAAAGTCGTATTTTCCACTTTCCAACCCAATAAAACAATCCGGCTTAGTTTTCATTAAAGTGATCTTCATTGATTTCACTTCGTTCGGTACAGGGTTGCCAGTAACATTACCTAAAGTATATTGGCTAAGGTCTTGTGTGTTGCTTAAACCTGCTTTTTGAAGTTGGCTAGCTTTAGGGTTTGATTTTAGTGCAACTAAATAAGATTCAATCTTTATTACTGGATTATAAGAATAAATGAATTCTCTTTCCCTTAGGTTGGTTTTTTTCCACCAAAGGCTTGCATCAATTTTGCCATCCCTTAAATCTTTCATAACTAATCCCCATGATTGATCATAGTGGACTAGCACAACATTAATATGTGCCCTTTCAAAAGCCAGTAAGGTTTCTTGTATTAAAGGAGATGCTTTAGATTGTTGGCCATTTATACTAGGCATCCATTCAGCAATACCAATGCGAATATAGCTTCCTAAAAACGAATAATTAGATGGCTTGTAACCTGTATCAGCTGTACAAAACTGAGATAATAAAACTAGAAAAAAACAAATTTGGCGAAATATCAACATGAAGAACCTCTTTTACTATGTGAAAGATAGGCAATATTATAAAAATTGTCAATTATGTAGAACAATCTTGATTGCGAAAATTACCGTGATATGATGAAATGTATGGTTAGGTTACTCCCCATTGCTATTGGATTGTTTATTCTTTTAATGAATTGCTTATTTGATTCTTTAAAGTATGACTTTTTTATCTCAGGTTCTGAGCATGTTGATGTGACTCAAATGAATAAATATTTAAATCGAGCAAAAAAACCGGAAGAGGTTGTGAATTGGTTGCTTGATTTACCTTGGACCAAGTCAGTAAAACTTACTCGTGCAGGTTTGGAGGACTATTTTGTTAATGTTGAAGAGCACCAGCCAAAAGCCCTTTGGCGGATAGGCGGTGTCATTAGTGATGCTGGGGATTTATATTTCCCCGAAACACGCGATATTCCAAAAGGCTTATCTGTTATTGATGCACCAGTTTCAAAGATTTCAGAAGGTATATGGATTATAAATGCTCTTGAAAATGACCTAGTGGCTGGTAAACTCTGGCCAATTAGACTTTATCAATTTAAAGCAGGTGATTGGGTGGTTGAACTTCCAAAGCATCGTCAGTTTATCTTTGGGACACGCGATTTAGAAAATCGAATTAATGTTTGCAAAAAGATTTTGCCTAAGCTAATATTGTCAAACAATGAATGGGGAAGAGTTGATTTTAGATACCCTAAGGCATTTGCCATCAGTAAAAATTCTCTTTAAAACTTTCTATTATTGTTTTATTTCGTTAATATCAAACTAAGAGGAAAAATCAATGAGGTTTGGATCAAAACAGTTAGTCACTGCAATCGATGTTGGGAATGGCTCCATAAGTGCTGCAAACGCAGCTATTGTCAATAATGATATAGTTATCAAGGGATTAGTGGAAAAACCTTCTGTCGGTGTAAAAAAGAGCGGGATTGTTAATCTTGAAGCCGCATCACAAACAATCTTTGAAGTGCTATCTGAGCTAGATGCACAAACTAATTCAAAAACACGTTCAGTTCATTTTGGTGTATCTGGGCATACGATTTATGGTGTAAATTCCCATGGTGTGGTCGCAATTAAAGATGGTGAAGTCAGCCATGGTGATCTAAATCGTGTGGTTGATGCTGCAAAAGCTGTGAAAACACCCGCTGATCAGACTTTGCTTCATGTGATCCCACAAGAATATTCTATAGATGATCAAAAAGAAATTAGACGGCCTCTTGGAATGACAGGTGTTCGTCTTGAGGCAAACGTCCATTTAATCTTAGGATCTCAAACTATCGTTCAAAATATGCATAAATCCATAAGTCGATGTGGTATTATGCCGCAAACAGCAACTTACAGTGGGTTAGCTAGTGCTGGGAGTGTACTGTCTCCAGAAGATAAAGATTTAGGAGTTATTGTTGTAGATATTGGTGCAGGTAGTAGCTCAATGATCTGTTATTTAGGTGGTGGCGTACAATATACACAAGTGATTCCAATTGGAAGTGAGCATGTAACAGCTGATATTGCAATTGCATTAAGGGTTTCATTCAATGAGGCAGAACGTATTAAAAAAGCACATGGTGCTATGCTCGCTGAGAACACAGCAGATGAGCCCATTGCCATTAATGCCTCTCGTATTCATAGAACTGTTGGATCAAAGTGGCTTAATGAAATCATTGAGGCACGTTACCAAGATATTTTTTCTTCTATCAAAGCACAAATGATTAAGTATGATTTAAAAGATCAGTTGGCGGCTGGAATCGTGTTAACTGGTGGTGGATCATTATTACCAGGTTGCATTGAGATGGGAGAACTGATTTGTGGTGTCCCTGTAATTGTTGGGAGACCGGATGCAGATCGCTGGGGCGAGGTGATTAGCTCGCCAAAGTACGCATCATTAGCAGGTATTTTACTTCAAAGCGCAAATATAGTTGATTGTCCTGTCAACATATGTCAACATCACCCTAAACAAACGAGTTTTATGCATCGATTAAAACAAATGTTTGAGGAGAATTTTTAGGAGCTTATAAATGACTGAACTATTAAATGAACATAAAGCTGTTATCAAAGTAATCGGAGTCGGTGGGGGCGGTGGTAATGCGATCGTCGAGATGGCCTCAGAAATACAAGATGTTGAGTTTTGGGTTGCAAACACAGATGCAATGGCACTTTCTAAATCATCCATTGAAAATAAATTACAACTTGGTGATGAGTTAACAAAAGGTCTAGGTGCTGGAGCTGATCCTGAAGTGGGACGTCAAGCGACAGAAGAAAGTAAAGACCAGATCTATGAAATGATTCGTGGTACGGATTTATTGTTTTTAGCCGCTGGTATGGGTGGTGGAACAGGTACTGGTGCTACACCGGTATTTGCTGAAGTTGCCAAAGAACTTGGAATACTAACGGTTGCTGTAGTCACAAAACCCTTCTCATTTGAAGGATCTAAGCGTATGCAACACGCTAGTAGTGGTATTGAATTACTCAGTAAAAATGTGGATTCATTAATTATCGTTCCTAATAACAAATTACTTTCTGTCTTGGGTAAAAGTGTTTCACTTGTCAGTGCATTCCGTTCTGCAAATATGGTCCTGAAAGGTGCTGTTCAAGGTATTTCTGATTTGATTACTCGACCTGGTCTAATTAATGTCGATTTTGCGGATGTTAAAACTGTCATGACTGAAATGGGTATGGCAATGATGGGAAGTGGAACTGCAAAAGGAGACATGCGTGCTCGTGAGGCTGCTGAAGCAGCATTATCAAGTCCATTATTGGAAGATATCGATTTATCAGGTGCTAAGGGTGTTCTTGTCAACATCAGTGGTGGTTTAGATATGACCATTGGTGAATTTGAGTCAGTTGGTGATACAATTCGTCATTTCACAACCGATAGTGCAACTGTGGTAGTGGGTACTGTTGTTGATCCTGAACTAAATGATGAGTTGAAAGTTACAGTTGTGGTCACAGGTCTTGAATCTCAAGTGGGTGGCCGTCGCGCGTTCTCACATCGTGAACGACTGCATTTACACCGCACTGAGAAACCTGCGTTTAGTCGTAATGCCCCACAACCAGTGGTAGATGTTGATGATCATCTTGAAACTGATTTACTAGATGTTCCAGCATTTTTGAGGCAAGAAGAAGAGGCATAGTCCATGTTTCAAAGAACAATTAGAAGCAGCATTGCTGCTGAGGGTGTTGGTGTCCATAGTGGACGTAATGTAAAAATTGCGCTGCATCCTGCCCCAGAAAATACAGGCGTTGTCTTTAGACGTGTCGATTTAACCCCCACCATTGAAATACCTGCTCGAGCAGAAATGGTAGTAGATACTCGATTATCTACATGCATTGGTATTGGTGAGCATCGTATTGGTATGGTTGAGCACCTTTTGTCCGCAGTTGCAGGCATGGGTGTTGATAATTTATACATTGATGTTAATGATTCTGAATTACCCATAATGGATGGTAGTTCATCACCGTATATCTTTTTATTACAATCAGCCGGTATCGTATTGCAAGAAACTGCAGAAAAAATATACCTGGTAATGGATAAAGAAGTGAAGGTTGGTGATTCAGAGCGATTTTGCTCAATCAAGCCTTATCCTGGTTTTAAAGTCAGTTTCGTAATTGATTATGATCATCCTAATTTTAATGACGATAATCAAAAAGCTGATTTTGAGTTTTCTTCAGCATCTTACCTGACTTCCTTATGTCGAGCGCGTACGTTTGGTTTTGTAAAGGATAAAGAAATTTACAAAGCACAAAACCTTGCTTTAGGATCTAGTTTAGAGAATGCAATTTGGTTAGCGGACGATCACATTGTGAATAATTATGGATTACGTTATAACGACGAGTTTGTTAAGCATAAAGTACTTGATGCAATTGGTGACTTATATCTGTTAAGTTATTGTGTAATCGGTCATTTTGAAGGTTATAAATCTGGACACTCTCTCAATAATGAGTTGTTGAAGGCGATTATATCGGATCCTTCGAGTTATCACTTAGAGCAAAAAGTTGGTGATGTACTCTTTGATGAATTCAATCCTGAGACTGTTTCTGCTTAGCCATCTTTGATAATGCGGCTTTTAATTTAGGATTTGTACATGTGTTTGCAGCTTGCTCAACACAGTTTCGAGCCTGCTGACTTAGTTGAACGTTCTTAATTTCTGGTTCTTTTCTCATGAGTGATTCGTAGGGAACTTCTGGAATGATGGCCAGTTTATTATCACGCCCGACAAGGGATTGTAATTGATGTTTATGTAAGCGACACCATGTTAGATGTGCTGGATGAATGATTAAAATCGTTTTAGACTGTGTATAGATTAAATCAAATTGATGGTGCATATGATTAGGTAAAATGCTTTTAAATTGATTTTTAACACGTTCATGTAAATGATGATTTAAAATCCCAAATCTTTTCTTTAAAAGCATGGTCATTTTCGAAATATTTGCAGGTACTGTTGTCATAAAGAAAAATTTGCTAATATATATGTTTTAAACACGGAAACCTTATGGGACTATTACAGACAATTTTTGGTTCTCGCAACCAACGAATACTAAAACAATACCGCCAAATACTCGCAAAGGTCAATGCTTTAGAGCCTGACATGGAAAAATTATCCGATCAGGAGCTTGCTGGTAAGACACAATACTTTAGAGATAAACTATCTAAAAAGGCTACTTTGGAAACTATATTACCAGAAGCTTTTGCAGTGGTTAGGGAAGCTTCCAAGAGAGTATTAGGCCAAAGACATTATGATGTCCAAATACTCGGTGGTTTAGCCCTAAATGATGGTAAAATTGCAGAAATGTCTACCGGTGAAGGTAAAACATTAACTGCTACGTTACCATGTTATTTAAATGCCCTTACTGGTAAAGGAGTGCATCTAGTTACTGTAAATGGCTATTTAGCACAACGTGATAATGATTGGATGGGGCAAATTTATCGTTTTCTAGGATTAACAACAGGTGTGATTTTAGGAGATAGTAATCAAGAGCAGCGTAAAGCAGCCTATGCAGCAGATATTACTTATGGAACGAATAATGAATTAGGGTTTGATTACTTACGTGATAACATGGCGCCTAGTCAAGATTTAAGAGTTCAGCGTGGCCATCATTTTGCTGTGGTTGACGAAGTGGACTCTATCTTAATTGATGAGGCTCGAACACCTTTAATTATTTCTGGTTCAATTGAAGACAGTTCTGAACTTTATAAAACCATTCATCCATTGATTGTTAGTTTAAAGCCAGATAATAAAACTAAACCAGGTCATTTCACGCTTAACGAAAAAGATAAGCAGGTTTTTTTGACTGACTTAGGACATCAGCTTGTAGAAGAAAAATTAACTGAAATGGGCTTGATGAAGGGAGATGCGTCATTATTTTCAACAGAGAATATTAATTTATTACATTATTGTCAAGCATCTTTACGGGCAAATTTCATGTACCGTAAGGATGTTGATTATATTGTAGTGAATCAAAAAATTGTGATCATTGATGAACATACAGG
>CACKTD010000005.1 GCA_902603055.1 Coxiellaceae bacterium
TTTTTTATCTTTAACAAGTTCAATGGATAATTTATCCATTAAAGCTTTACCAACTTTATCACTTGTATTAGTCCATACATCAATAACCATGTTGTAACGTTCACCATCCGTCACAAAACCTTTTTCATACTGTTCTTCAATTTTTTTGACTTCATTTTCAGCATCAAGAATAATTTTCTTTTTGTGCTCTGGCACTTCTAAATCATCAATACCGATGGATATACCAGATTTAGTTGCATACTTAAATCCTAGATACATCATTTTATCAGCAAATACGACCGTTGCTTTTGTACCACATTGTTGGTATACAACGCTGACAAGTTTTGAAACCTCAGACTTCTTCATCGGTTTATCTACGTAGCTGAAATCGATTCCTTCAGGAAGAATTTCCCATAAGAAAATACGACCAACTGTTGTTGCAATCATTTTGTCATTAATTCGACATCTAATCTTAGAATGAAGTGTAATATCGCCATTTTCATATGCCCTGTGTACTTCATGCGTATCTGCAAAAGATAACCCTTCGCCTTTACAATTTTCTTTTTCACGAGTGATAAAGTAAATTCCTAAGAGTACATCCTGGCTAGGCATGATAACAGGATCACCACTTGCAGGAGACAAAATATTATTTGTAGACATCATTAGACAACGTGCTTCTAATTGTGCCTCTACCGTCAGTGGCACGTGAACTGCCATCATATCCCCGTCAAAATCAGCATTGAATGCTTTACATACTAGAGGGTGTAACTGGATAGCCTTACCCTCAATTAAAGTTGGTTCAAACGCTTGTATACCTAAACGGTGAAGTGTTGGCGCCCTATTTAATAATACTGGATGCTCACGAATTACATCATCCAATACATCCCAAACTTCTGGAGTTGCACGATCGATCATTTTTTTAGCTGCTTTAATGGTTACAGCAAGATCCAATCGTTGTAATTGGCTTAAGATAAACGGCTTAAATAATTCAAGTGCCATTTTTTTAGGTAACCCACATTGATGCAACTTCAAAGTAGGTCCTACAACAATAACTGAACGACCAGAATAATCAACACGCTTACCTAATAGGTTTTGTCTAAATCGACCATGTTTACCTTTAATGACATCAGCAAGTGATTTTAATGGTTTTTTATTAGTACCTAAAATTGGGCGACCTCTTCTACCATTATCTAAAAGCGCATCTACTGACTCTTGAAGCATACGTTTTTCGTTTCTCACTATAATCTCAGGAGCCCCTAACTCGAGTAATCTTTTTAGACGATTATTTCGGTTGATCACTCGACGATATAAGTCATTTAGATCTGAAGTAGCAAAGCGTCCACCATCAAGAGGCACCAATGGTCTTAGATCTGGAGGAAGTACTGGTAAAACATCTAAAATCATCATATCCGGTGTATTACCTGATTCCATAAATGTCTCAAGCATTTTAAGACGTTTAGTGATTTTCTTAATTTTCCCTTCTGAACTAGTAGCTCCAAGCTCTTCACGAAGACGGTTAACTTCTGAACCAAGATCAATATCAATTAACATTTTCTTGATTGCTTCTGCTCCCATCATACATTCAAACTGATCACCCCACTCTTCAAACGCATCTAAAAACTTCTCTTCAGATAAAATCTCACCTTTGTTCAGCTCGGTCATTCCAGGGTCAGTAACGATATAAGACTCAAAATACAGTACTTTCTCAATATCTTTTAATGGAATATCAAGGATTAAACCAATCCGAGAAGGCAATGATTTTAAAAACCAAATATGCGCCACTGGACAAGCAAGCTCAATATGGCCCATACGCTCTCTTCTTACTTTAGCTTGTGTAACTTCAACACCACATTTTTCGCAGATAACACCACGATGCTTTAAACGCTTATATTTACCACATAAACATTCATAGTCTTTAATTGGACCAAAAATCTTAGCACAAAATAAACCACCTCGTTCTGGTTTGAACGTCCTGTAGTTTATAGTTTCTGGTTTTTCAACAATACCATAAGAAATTTCCTTGATCTTCTGTGATGACATTAGTTTTATTTTTAATGAATCAAAAACACTTGGTTTTGAAGTTCTTAGCATGTTAAGCAATTTAGCCATTAATATCTCCTGGAATTCCTAACTTATTCAGATTCAGTACTTAAATCTATACACAATGCTCTAATCTCTTTGACAAGCACATTAAACGACTCAGGTATGGTCGCATCCATCTCATGTTTATTATCAACGATATTTTTATAGATCTGCATTCTACCAGTCAAATCATCAGACTTTACAGTCAACATTTCTTGTAAAGTGTACGCTGCACCGTATGCTTCGAGAGCCCATACTTCCATTTCACCAAATCTTTGGCCACCAAATTGTGATTTACCACCAAGAGGCTGCTGTGTAACAAGACTATATGAACCAGTTGCACGAGCATGCATCTTATCATCAACTAAGTGATTTAGCTTCAACATATACATGTATCCTACAGTAACTGGGCGATCAAACTTCTTACCAGTACGACCATCATACATGACCATTTGACCTGATTCTGGAAGATCAGCTAATTTCAATAACTCACGAATAACGTTTTCATTAACACCATCAAATACGGGTGTTGCCACAGGCACACCTTTTTTAAGCATTTGTGCAAGATTTTTTATTTCACGGTCTGAGCATTTGGAAAAATCAATATTTCTACTATTACCAAAATCATAAATCTTTTGAATAAACTTTCCGATCTTATCTGTTGATTGTTGCTCTTTTAGCATTTTGTTGATCTTATTTCCAAGACCTTTCGCAGCAAAACCTAAATGAGTTTCAAGTACCTGACCAACGTTCATACGAGAAGGCACACCGAGCGGATTTAAAACAATATCAACAGGTGTTCCATCTTCCATATACGGCATATCTTCTTCGGGAACAACAATTGAGACAACCCCCTTGTTACCATGTCGACCAGCCATTTTGTCACCTGGCTGTAATTTACGTTTCACAGCTAGATACACTTTAACGATTTTCAAAACACCAGGTGATAGATCATCACCTTGAGCAATCTTTAATCTCAAGGCTTCAAGTGCCTCTTTGTATTCTACATCCAATTGCGCAAGCATTTGAGTGAAGAGTTCGATTTTTTTCATTGCTTTTTCGTTATCTACAATAATCTCTAGTAAAGACTTCTCATCTAGAGTACTTAGGATTTCTTCGTTTAATTCAGTGCCTTTTTTACCAATTTTAGAGCTTGCCTTAGCAATTTTATGACCCTTTAATTGTTTTACAACATCAGCAAGAATATCGTCTCTACGTAGTGAAAATTGATCATCGATATCCTTTTGCTCGTACTGTAAAAGCTCTTTCTCAATATGTTGGGTTCTATCATCTTTCTTAATACCATCACGAGTAAAGACCTGAACACCAATAACAGTACCACATATTCCAGATGGCACTCGGAGTGAGCTATCTTTAACGTTTGATGCTTTTTCACCAAAAATGGCTCGCAACAATTTTTCCTCAGGAGATAATTGACTTTCACCCTTTGGAGTTACTTTTCCGACTAAGATATCACCACTTTTAACATTAGCACCCATATAAACCATACCTGATTCATCAAGCTTGCCTAAATAAGAATCACTGACACTTGGTATATCTGCAGTAATTTCTTCTGGTCCTAACTTAGTATCTCTCGCAATACATGATAACTCTTGGATGTGGACAGAAGTAAATCGATCATCTTGAACAACTCTTTCAGAAATTAAAATTGAATCTTCAAAGTTGTATCCATTCCAAGTCATAAATGCAACCAGTAGGTTTTGACCAAGAGCTAATTCTCCTAATTCAGTAGAAGGTCCATCAGCTAAAACATCACCTCGAGCTACCTTATCACCAACATTTACAATTGGTCTTTGGTTAATACACGTGTTGTGATTTGATCGAGCATATTTAGTGAAATTGTATATATCAACGCCGTATTCGCCACTTGATATTTCACTATCTGATACCTTAATTACCACACGAGTAGCATCTACGAAAACCACTTTACCACTTCGAGTTGCAGTTGTAGAAACACCCGAGTCTGATGAGACAAGTCTCTCCATACCTGTACCAACCAGTGGTTTTTCAGCACATACAGTTGGAACTGCTTGTCGTTGCATGTTTGAACCCATTAGTGCCCTATTTGCATCATCATGCTCTAAGAAAGGAATTAAGGATGCTGCGACTGAAATAATTTGACGTGGGGATACGTCGATATAATTAATCTTATCAGCTCCAGAATATGTAAACTCTCTACGATAACGACATGGAATCAAGTCATCAGTAATTTGGTTTTTGTTATTAATAGAAGTTGATGCCTGAGCAATATAGTAGTCACCTTCTTCAATAGGTGAAATATAATTAATGTCTTCTGTAACTTTTCCATCAAGCACTTTTCGACACGGACTTTCAATAAATCCATACTTATTTACCTGCGCATACACAGCCATTGAATTAATCAAACCGATATTGGGACCTTCAGGTGTTTCAATAGGGCATAATCTGCCATAGTGCGTATGATGAACATCTCTAACCTCAAAACCCGCTCTATCACGGGATAAAGCACCTGGACCCAATGCAGAAATTCTTCGTTTATGAGTTACTTCAGACAATGGGTTATTTTGATCCATAAATTGTGAGAGCTGACTTGAACTAAAAAATTCTTTGATTGCAGCAGAGATTGGCTTTGAGTTAACAAAATCTTGCGGTGCATGATTATCAGTATCTGGATGACCCAAACGATCCTTAACAGTTCTCTCGACACGAATTAACCCAACTCTAAATTGGTTTTCGACCATCTCACCGACAGATCTAATCCTTCTATTACCAAGGTTATCAATATCATCAACATTATCATGTCCATCTCGGACACTAATAAGGGTTTTTACAACGTCAATAATATCTTCTTTGGTAAGTGTTCGTGCACCTGTATCGATATCTCTTCTTAAACGCTTATTTAGCTTCATACGACCAACAGCAGATATATCGTAACGTTCTTCAGAAAAGAATAAGCCATCAAATAGCGTTTGAGCTGTTTCGATTGTGGGTGGCTCACCTGGGCGCATTACACGGTATATTTCAATTAAAGCTTCGTTTAAACTAGGAGAATTATCCATGCGTAGTGTATCAGCAATATATGAGCCGTGGTTCAATTGATCAACTTTTAATAATTCAATTGTTTCTAATTTCATATCAACAATCTTAGATAAAACTTCCTGATCAATGATTGTATTTGCATCTACTAATATTTCACCTGTATCAGCGTCAATCACTGGCTTTGCAACGATTTTTTTCAAAAGTGCATCTAATTCAAGATCAAAAGATGAAATACCTGCTTCTTTACAAAGTTTTATGTGCCTTGCATTAAAACGACGGCCTTTTGCGATAATGACTTTACCTTTTTTGTCCTTCAAATCAACCGGACAAATTAGCCCCCCAACTGAATCCCAATCGATGGGCTGTAGGACTTGTTGGCCTTTTATTGTGTAAATTTCGTTAGTATAAAACTCTTTTAATATTTCATCTGCATTCAAACCAAGCGCTTTTAAAAGCAAGGTTACTGGCAACTTTCTTCTTCGATCAATACGTATGTTAAGAATATTTTTTGAATCAAACTCAAAGTCTAACCAAGCACCTCGGTAAGGTATAATTCTAGCTGAATAAAGTAACTTACCAGAGGAATGAGTCTTACCTTTATCATGAACAAATGATACACCGGGCGATTGATGCATTTGAGAAACTACAACTCGTTCTGTTCCATTGATCACAAAACTTCCAGTTTCTGTCATTAGGGGAAGATCACCGAGGTAAACCATTTGTTCTTTAATATCGATAATTTTATCAAGGTTTTCCTTTTCTCTCGTTATTAGCTTCAACTTTGCTCTAACTGGCACAGCATATGAAATACCTTTGATTAGACATTCACGCAAGTTATAAAGAGATCTTCCAAGAACATAATATTCATATGTCAGCTCGACATGTCCTGCAGAGCTTTTAATTGGAAAAACAGAACTCAATGCCGCATGCAGACCCTGATCTAATAACTTTTCTGGTGGTGTATTTGGTTGTAAAAACTCACGATATGAATCTAACTGAATCTTAACTAAGTTTGGTGGTGGAATAACATCCTCGTACTGACCTAGTTGCAATCGCGGGCAACGAGATTCGTCCATGGTTAAATCATTGTAGTGAATTTTTACTGACATATATGTATCTCAAGTTGTAATAAAAAGTATCGAAATGTTAAGTTAGAATCAAAAATAATTAACTAACTTCAACTTCAGCACCAGCTTCAACTAGCTGAGCTTTAATTTGTTCTGCTTCTTCCTTACTGACTTTTTCTTTAACAGTGGCAGGAACACCTTCTACTAAGTCTTTAGCTTCTTTTAAACCAAACCCTGTAATAGCACGGATTACTTTAATAACACCAATTTTCTTATCACCGAAAGATTTCATTGTGACAGTGAACTCTGTTTGTTCCTCTGCTTTTTCTTCAGAACCACCAGCAGCCGGAGCAGCAACAGCTGCGACAGCAGGAGCTGCAGTAATGTTGAATTTTTCTTCCATCTTTTCGACGAGTTTAGTGATATCTAATACTGTCATATTAGAAATTGCGTTTAAAATATCATCTACTGATAATGTTGCTGTTTTTGACATCTTTAATTTCCCCTTATGTAATTAACTTTTTGTCTCTTTAATCGCATTCAATGCATAAGCAAATTTTGAATATGTTTGTTGCATTGTTTGCGCTAATTTTGTCAATGGTGCCTGCATAGTGCCCATAAGCATGGCAAGAGCCTGCTCACGATTTGGCATATTTGCAATAGCTTTTAGTTGATCTGGACCAAGGACCGTATCTCCTAAAGAAATTCCTTTTACTTTTAACACATCGACGCTCTTCATGACACTATTAATGAGTTTAGCGGCATCGCCAGGCTCATTGAGTGCCAACGCAAGCATAACAGGACCTTTTAATACATCTTGTAAACACTCAAACTGAGTTCCATTCAAGGCTCTTTTTGCTAACGTATTCTTACAAATCTTTATATATACTTTTTGTTCTCGTGATTTTTTACGCAACAAATCCATTTCTTGTGCAGTCATACCACGATACTCACCAACAACAACGCATTGGCAAGACGCTATATTTTCAGATAAGGCTTCAATTTTTTTCTCTTTTATATCATAGTTTGGCATATTAATTCCTCAAATTACTCCGCAACCGATTGAACATCAACTGGCACACCTGGCCCCATTGTTGAAGATATACTAATAGATTTAAGATATGCACCCTTTGCAGAACTTGGTTTCATTCTCTTTAAATCTTTCACCAAAAAAATAATATTTTCTATTAAATCTTTCTTCTTAAATGAAATGCGGCCCACTGAGCAATGTATGATACCAGCTTTATCATTACGAAATACTGCCTGACCTTTTATTGCTTTTTCAACAGCACCCTTGACATCGTCAGTAACTGAGCCTGTTTTAGGGTTGGGCATTAAACCTTTTGGACCTAATAATTGACCTAGCTTACCAACAAGCTTCATGGCGGCAGGTGTTGCAATTACTCGATCATAATTTAGATTACCTTTTTTCATATCCTCAACAAGATCTTCCATACCAACTTTAAGGGCACCCGCTTTAATAATCTCATCTGTATTAGTAACATCAGCAAAAACAGCTACACGGATTTTTTTACCAATACCGTTTGGAAGGTTACTTACCCCTCTAACGTTCTGGTCTGACTTTCTAGAATCTATACCGAGACGTACTGCTACATCAATGGATTCAGTAAATTTTCTAAATTTCATGCTTTGGACAAGCTCTATTGCTTTTTCTAATGGCAACTGGACTGTAGCATCTATTTTTTGTTTTAGTTCATTAAGTTTTTTACTCATTGATTTCACCCTCAACTTCAATACCCATACTTCTTGCTGTACCTTTAATAGTATTTACAGCTGATTTAATATCACTCGCAGATAAATCATTCATTTTCATCTTGGCAATTTCAACAAGCTTATCGACAGAGACTGTAGCAACCTTATCCTTGTTAGGCACTGCACTACCAGATTTAATATTTGCTGCCTTTTTCAATAATACAGATGCAGGGGGGCTTTTTACCACAAATGTAAATTTACGATCTTCCCCGACTCGAATGATTACAGGAACAGGTAACCCTTTTTCCATATCACTGGTTCGCGCATTAAATTCATCAACAAAAAGTTTACTATTTGCACCAACTTGGCCTAATGCAGGACCAATAGGAGGCCCTTGGTTAGCAATCCCAGCTGGAATAATTAACTTTATTTCTTTAAATTCTTGCTTAGCCATAATAACTCTCCAGAATTACTCACTTTTCTCTACTTGTACAAACTCTAACTCGACAGGAGTCGAACGACCAAAGATCAGTACGGAAACCTTTAGTCTGCTTTTTTCATAATTTACTTCTTCAACAACACCATTGAAATCAGCAAAAGGTCCATCAATCACTTGGACAACTTCGCCAACCTCATAAACTATGCTTGGTCTTGGCTCATCACTTTCAACAGCATTCATTCTATCGATAATTTTATTTGCTTCTGCTTCAGAAATCGGTGCAGGTCGCCCTTTTACACCACCAACAAAACCTATTACGCCGGAAGCATTTGATACTAAATGCCAGTTATCTTCAGTCATAAACATATTTACTAATATGTAGCCAGGAAAATGTTTACGCTGCATGCGTCTCTTTTTACCAGATTTAATTTCAAGCACATCTTCTGTTGGAATTAAAATCTCGCCGAGTTGATCCGATAAACCGCAATTTTCAGCTTCAATTTTCACAGCCTCAGCTACTTTCACCTCTTGACCTGTTGCTACACGAACAACATACCAATACATTTTCTTAGTTTCCACTACCCTGTCACCTGTCTAATTAATAAATAAAAGAACGCGTCAAATAACCACAATATTAAAGATAACGCTGTAACAGCAGCTATAACGGCGACGGTAACTTTATTCGCTTCATCCTGTGTGGGCCACACAATTTTCAAAAACTCTATTTTGGTGGCTTTTGCAAAAACCCAAAAATCTTTACCTGATTTCGTCAAACAAAATATTCCAAATGCTGCTATAAAGGCGACTATTGAACCGGCTCCCTTCAGAAGAATTGCTTGATCCCTAAATATTTGGTTCAAAACAACAATACCTACAAGAAAAACAACTAATACAGTCCACCAGACATAATCCAGGACATTTGAAATTAAACTATTTTGATCTATTTTATTCGATTGTTTCACTACTTACACTCGCCTATTTATTTCAGGCCAGGAGGGACTCGAACCCCCAACCTGCGGTTTTGGAGACCGCTGCTCTACCAGTTGAGCTACTGACCTAAACCATTTAGGGCAAAAACTTAATTTTAATGATTTTTCAAAAAATTGCAAGCCTATTCTTTAATTTTGGTTACAACACCGGCACCGACAGTTCGGCCACCTTCTCTAATGGAGAACTTTACACCTTCTTCCATCGCAATAGGTGATATCAATTTGACATCGACTTTAACGTTGTCTCCTGGCATCACCATCTCTATTCCACCTGTAAGCTCTACTGCTCCAGTCACATCCGTTGTTCTAAAATAAAACTGTGGTCTATATCCATTGAAAAATGGGGTGTGTCTTCCACCTTCTTCTTTCGATAACACATAAACTTCGGCTTCAAATGCTACGTGAGGAGTAATAGATCCTTTTGCTGCCAATACCTGACCACGCTCTACATCTTCTCGCTTAGTACCTCTTAATAGAATACCTGCGTTATCACCTGCTTGACCTTCGTTCAATGTCTTTCTAAACATCTCTACACCTGTACAGGTCGTTGTTTCTGTTGCTTTGATTCCAACAATCTCGATCGTATCACCTACATGGATCTTTCCACGCTCAATTCTTCCAGTCACCACTGTACCACGACCTGAAATAGTGAATACATCTTCGATTGGCATCAAAAATGGTTTTGTCACTTCACGCTCTGGTATCTCAAACCAATCATCCATTGATTGTAATAAAGATTTGACTGAGTCAACGCCATACTTGTCCGTTTTTCCTTCTAGAGCCTGTAATGCAGATCCTACGATAATTGGTGTATCATCGCCGTTAAAGCCATACTCACTCAATAACTCTCTGACCTCAAGTTCTACTAACTCAATAAGCTCTTCATCGTCAACCATATCAGCTTTGTTCAAGAACACAACCATCTTTGGAACGCCTACTTGTCGAGCTAATAGAATGTGCTCTCTTGTTTGTGGCATCGCACCATCTGTTGCAGATACTACCAAAATAGCCCCATCCATCTGTGCTGCACCAGTAATCATGTTCTTTACATAGTCAGCGTGTCCTGGACAGTCTACGTGTGCATAGTGCCTTGGTCCTGTTTCATATTCAACGTGAGTTGTTGAGATTGTAATCCCTCTTGCTTTTTCTTCAGGTGCATTATCAATTTGATCATAACTTTTCTTTTCACCATCAATTGATGCTACCTGAGTAATCGCTGCAGTCAGTGTCGTCTTACCATGATCTACGTGGCCAATTGTTCCAACGTTGACGTGGGGTTTAGTTCTTTCGTATGTTGATTTAGACATTCTAAATAGCTCCTCTAGCGCTTCACATTAATTAAATTCAACTTTGATAATAATGGTATTAATTAAATAATTCAAGAAAAACCTTCAAGTTAATTATATTTACGCTTCATAATAAACATAGCCCACAACCGGATTTGAACCGGTGACCTCTTCCTTACCAAGGAAGTGCTCTACCACTGAGCTATGTGGGCACGCATGGAGCGGGTGATGGGGATCGAACCCACACCATCAGCTTGGAAGGCTGAGGTTCTACCATTGAACTACACCCGCATTATCTGAATTGGAGGGGGAAGGATTCGAACCTTCGAAGGCTGAGCCGTCAGATTTACAGTCTGATCCCTTTGACCGCTCGGGAACCCCTCCTAGAAGAATTCATTTTTAATGAGATCCATAAGAATGTCAATATCTTTTTCTAGTATTTGTGGCTTTTATGATTTTGAATCGTTAGTATGATCCTATGGCACTAGTCAGACAATACTCAACACTTTTAACAACAAGCCTTTTCTGGGGAGTATCACCTGCGATAATTAAGTTAGTAGCAAATAAATTCAATTACCCACTATCTATAGCATGCTCAATAACATCATCAGCGTTTTTAATCAATTATATAATTTTATTATATGATAATTCATTAAAATGGGATAAAACCTATTTATTATATGGATTTTTAACAGCAATAACACATACCGTTGGTGCAGGGATCATCATCACTACAGTAGTATCAAAACTAGACCTTGCCGTTGTATCAATTACTATTGGCTCTGCACCACTTTTAACGTACCTTGCAGCATATCAACTAAAATATGAGCAATTTCTTTCTAGGAAAATGTGTGGCGTCATTATCGGGTTTATTGCCATTGTTGCTTTATTTTATACAGATATTGATTTTGTATCCAGTGAATGGAAATGGCTCCTAGTGGCATTGTTTTGCCCGATTTTATTTACCGCTAACAACATTTTTATCAGGCAATGGTCACTTCATCACGATAATACAAAACTCTTAGTATTTTACACCTTAGGTTGTGGTTCAATAATCTTGCTGCTTCTATGCTGGATGTATAACTCGCCAACACCTTTTGGATACTCCTACAGCCATCAAATAATTGGAATGTTAATACTGCTCGGTTTCTTTGATGTATTCGCGAGGGTTCTTTTTGCATATTTGATAAAAACAGTTAATCTATCTTTTGCAACTCAAGCGCCATATATTGCAGTGATAATCGGTGTCTTGGCTGGTATTTTTATTCATGAAGAAGTTTACAAATCTGCTTTATGGATTTCCATGTGCCTAATGGTAGCAGCTCTTTACTTAATAAGGCCCATCAAGCAGGATTAAACATTAAACCTGCAACTTCTTTCCTTGCGACAATGACTTTGAATGCATTTGATTCAAATGGTAGATAATGCCTCCAAATGCTCTTTGAATAATCTAAATCTGCCTGCACATCCATCATATTAAAATGATGATAGTTTAAACGACTTGCTAGATATAAATTAGAGTACAGTCTTAAGCACCAATGATTACGATCAAGATTCAGCAATCGCTTTACCCCCATTAAACTGCTCAAGGATACGTTTAAAATAATTAATATACCCTCAGGCCTCAATACTCGCTGCGCTTCCTCTAATAGCAGATCAACACTCTCAGCACGCTCTAAAGCATGCGCAAATACGATGCACGAAAAGGCTTCAGACTTTATCGGCCAAACATGATTGAGAGATGCTTTAAATGCATTCAAATGCCTAGGTACAGTTTCTTTTTGCTCTACCATAACATGGTAATCTAAGAGTGGTAGTTTACTTTCTTCAAAATAAGGCACGCCACAGATTTGTAAAACGTCTTCGACCCGAAAATGCTCAATCAGTTTTTCGACATTCAATTTTTCATGCTTATAGGCTTCTATACCATATGCACTTCGTTGCCAATAATTTAAAGATGTATAGTCAACCTTCTTCATAGTACTATAATATAAGTTATAGGGTAATATTGTAAATGGCTATTAAAATACATTACGTAAAAGCATTAAAAGATAATTTCGTATGGTTACTCATACATAATAACAATGTAATTGTCATAGATCCTGGCGAAGCGCAGCCAGTTTTAAACTGGCTGAGTGAAACCAGTTATAATTTAGTTGGAATTGCAATTACCCACCATCATTTCGATCATATAGGCGGTATTTTAGAGTTAAGACAACATTACCCACAATGCACACTTATGGCACCTGATCATCCTGATATCAGTGATATTGATCAAAAACCTTCTGAAAATAAACCATTTCATTTCTGGAAACACCAATCTATTTTTGTTCCAGGCCATACCGCTACCCACGTTGCCTACTATGATGGAACGAACGTATTTACAGGTGACACATTGTTTAGTGGGGGATGTGGTAGAAACTTTGAATGTGACTATGTGATTTTATTTGAAAGTATTAACAAGATTGCAGAGCTTCCAGATAAAACACTTTTATTTTGTGGGCATGAATATACTCAACAAAACTTAAAATTTGCTCAAACAATTGAGCCAAATAATCATTTCATTACAGATCAATATAATCAAAATTTAACAAAAGAAGCTACATTACCTACTACCTTAGGGCTAGAGAAAAAAATCAATCCTTTTTTACGTACATCGCAAAAAGATATTATCGCCGCAGTTGAACAAAAGTTCAAAACTCGCTCACCCAGCCCAGAACAAGTTTTTCGTTTCCTTAGAGAATGGAAAAACAACTGGAGTTGACATTATAAGGATCAAACATATAATCTGGGCTTATGATAAATAAGTTGGAGTGTAAAGGGCTATCTTTTAAAGTGCAAAATAAATCAGTTGTATCTGATGTTTCACTTTGTGCACAAAGCGGGGAAATCATAGGTGTTTTTGGCCCAAATGGAGCTGGAAAAACAACAACCTTTCATATGACAGCTGGTATATGTCAGCCAACATCTGGTCAAATTTTCATGAACGGAAAAGATATTTCTGGCTTGACACTTGCTCAAAGAGCAAACAAAGGATTATTTTATTTACCACAAGACAGCTCAATCTTTAAAGAAATGACTGTGCGTGATAACTTACTTGCTAGTTTAGAGTGCAAACAGAATCTCAATAGAATAACCATGAATCAAAAAGTTGATGATTTACTCGATTTAGTTAATCTCACTCATATCGCAGATTCATACGGAAAAAGCATTTCAGGTGGAGAACGAAGACGTGTAGAAATTGCACGATTATTAATTCTATCACCCAAGATAATATTATTAGATGAACCTTTTGCTGGTGTCGATCCTGTAGCAGTAGAGGACATCAAGAAGATCATTCGAAAAATGGCAGATGCAAATATGGGCATAATTATCACTGATCATAATGTGAGAGAAACGCTTACATTATGCTCTAGAGGCTATGTGCTTCACAATGGCGAAATGCTGATTGAAGGTAAGCCAAACAAGATCATGAAATGCCCTACTGTAACTAAAATATATCTAGGCAACACATTTGACGATGTAACAAGTTAATGATGTTCGACTAGCTTATCTTTGTAAGATAGCATTTGAATCCTTAATTTGTTTGCCGCAATGTCAATTGACTTATACATATCGTCTGTTTCTGCAATTGCACAAATGACATGTTTTTTTGGAAAAGACATTCGTGCATTGATGCAACAGACGTCTTTAACTTTTGACAGTACCAATCTTACCTCTTTATCAAGTGGTAGAAACTTGTCTAATCGTTGAAATTTATGGGAGAGTTGTCTCTTAAGAGATGGGGTAATTACAATGTTCTTACCAACGAGATCTAGGTGCATAGTGCCCTCCTGTTAAGTTGATTGCTTACAACTATTATACCACTTTTCTTATGGCCATTTCCATAAATATATTTTGAATTTATTTTGAATAATGTTAGATTATCTCTGGAGAGGATTATTTATATATGACTAACGTATTTAAAGCAGTCAGAGTTTTAGGCAAGTCTACAATTTGTGTAGCCGGCGTATTCTGGTTATTTGGACTTGGTCCAATTCAAGATATTAGCACGCAGACGATCCAACACATTGTAAAAGGTCAAAAGTTTCTTGCTGATTCATTTGGTGTCACTAATTACCTAGATATACCTAAAGAAACCCATCAAGTTTAAAGCATCTTCAGCTTTAGTTTTGCTACATCACTCATTCGATCTTGAGACCATGGAGGGTCAAATACCATCTCGACCTCAACATGGAAAACTTCTGGTAGTAACATTACCTTTTGTTTAACATTCTCCACAAGTATTGGTCCCATTCCACAACCTGGTGCTGTTAGAGTCATTGCAATATACGCTGTCTTACCTTGATCACCATCTACGAACTGACACCCATAGATCAAGCCAAGATCCACAATATTTACCGGTATTTCAGGGTCATAGCAGGTTTTAAGCAATATCCATGCACGTTTTTCAAGATCAATAGCCTGATCTTTAGCCTCATCCAAAAACTCAAGCTCAGGCTCCATGCCTAAAGCATCCACATCTTCTTCATGAATCAAGACCAAATTACCATTTACTTCAATGGTAACACTACCTCCTAAGCATTGAGTAACAATTACATTTGTACCTTTTGTTAATAATAGTGGTTTCCCAGCAGGGATTAGGGTTGCATCACAATCTTTAAGTAATGCAATTTCGACACCGAGTAAACTTTGAGATTTATTATTCATTATTATCTTTTAAATTAAAACTTTCCCCACATCCACATACGTTACCTGCACTTGGGTTTAAAAACACAACTTTTGTCTGTCCAAGCGACAGCTTTTGCAGGTCTACTGTAACTTTCTTCAGTAAATTAAGACTATCGTGGTGACAAAATATACGATCTTGAGACCTATCAATAGGATGCCAGGTAGGCTCAATTTTTTTTACAGCTACATCATATTTCAAACCCGAGCAACCTTTGTTTAAAACACTGATTATTACACCATATTCAGGGCCAAATTTCTCTAACAATGACTCGAAATGATGTTTGGCTGAGGCGGTAACTTGTACCATGATTTTACTCCGTTTTTGCGACTTCTTTTATATTATTTAAAATATTATTAAGTGCATGCCAAGATAACGTTGCACACTTAATTCTAGAAGGATAGTGCTTGACACCCTCTAATACTTTTAGCTTACCCAAATCCTCAATATTGGCTTGGCAATCTTCCTTTAGTAATTCAGTAAACTGATAAAAAATACTTTGGGCATATGCTTGATCATGTCCCTTGATAGCACTTGTCATTAAGGATGCTGATGCCATTGAAATAGCACAACCATGACCACTAAATTTTACGTTTTTAATAATATCCTTTTCTATCTCTAGAAATAATTCAAGTTGATCACCACATATTGGATTGTAACCCTCTTGAGAGTGTGTACAGCATTCTAACTTACCAAAATTTCTTGGGTTTCTACCATGATCAATGATTAATTGTTGATATAGCTGTAATAAGTTTTCGTTCATATTTTAAATAATTTCTTTATTTTGGTTAAGCCTGAAAATAAAACATCCAAGTCTTCTTTAGTATTATACATTGCTAATGATGCTCGAATCAATGCATGTTCCTTTAAATAGTTTACTAATGGCATAGCACAATGATGCCCTGCTCTCACTGCAATACCATCCGCATCTAAAATAGTAGCGACGTCATGAGGATGTACATCCTTAATGGAAAAAGAAAAGACTGCCAATCTATTGGTGCTTGGTCCATATAATTTTATGTAATCATGTTTTGAAAATTGTTGAATTGCGTACTCTGATAACGCGTCCTCAAATTCCTTAATGGCATCAATACCAATTTTACTTATATAGCGTAATGCGATTTCCATACCCACAGCTTCTGCATAGGCTGGTGTGCCCGCCTCAAAACGCAATGGTGGTTTTAGATATGTGGATTCTTTAAAATCGACTTTCTCGATCATACTACCTCCACCTTGATATGGTGGCATTTTTTCCAAGAGAGACTCTTTTCCAAACAAAATGCCGATACCAGTGGGTCCAAAGTGCTTATGTGCTGAAAATGTTAGAAAGTCACAATCAATCTCTTGAACATCAATTGCTAAATGTGCTGGTGCTTGAGCAGCATCGATTAACACAGTTGCACCTGCATCATGAGCTAATTGCGTAATTTTTTTAACAGGATTTATACTACCTAAAATGTTAGAAGCAAACGTAACTGCAACCATTTTAGTTTTTTCATTCAGCATCTTACTAAATGCATCTAAGTCCAATTGATTATCATCAGTTAGAGGCACAACCTGGATCTTTAATTGTTTTTGCTGAGCAAGTATCTGCCAAGGCACAATATTTGCATGATGCTCCATTTGAGTTAGGATGATCTCATCACCTTTGTTTAAAAAAGTGCCATAACTATTGGCCACAAGATTAATGGCCTCAGTGACACCTCGCAAAAATACAATTTCGTTCTCTGAATTTGCATTGATAAAAGAAGCAATATATTTTCTTGCATTTTCATAGGCTGATGTCGCTTCTTCACTTAAAAGATAAACACCTCGATGAACATTAGCGTTTTTTTCGGAATAAAAGTCTTTTACAGCATCAAGCACACAACTAGGTTTTTGTGTAGTTGCTGCATTATCAAGATATATTAAGGGCTTATCTCTAATATTTCTTTTTAAAATTGGAAAATCATCTCGAACTTTGTCAATATCAAATTTTGGATTTATATTCATATACTTTCATTATAACATTCATCTACTGCGAACAAAACTTAAACTATAGCTTAAATTAAACTATAATAAACATATATGCAAAATTACCTATCTAATTTGATACTGAATACAGATTCGTACAAAACATCACATTACTTACAATATCCACCCAAAACTGCTTATGTTTCTTGTTATATAGAATCTAGAAAAGGAGCCTTGCAACCTTTATTATTTTTTGGAATTCAGGCATTTATTAAAGCGTATCTATTAAACCCTATCAAAAGTAAAGATATCCAACAAGCTAAGGCTTTTTTAACACAACACGGACTCCCTTTTAACAACGATGGATGGGAATACATCTTAAAAAAGCATAAAGGGTTTTTACCAATTGAAATTCAAGCACTACCAGAAGGAACCATTATCAATTCAAAAAATGTTTTAGTGCAAGTTATTAATACTGACCCTAAATGTTATTGGCTAACAACATATATCGAAACCATGTTATTAAGAGCTATATGGTATCCAACAACCGTTGCAACTCTAAGCTATCATTGTAAGAAAGTGATTAAATCATACCTTAGTGAGACCGAAGGGAATACGGAAAATCTTAATTACAAACTCCATGATTTTGGTGCACGGGGCGTTTCTTCACTTGAATCAGCAAGCATTGGTGGAATGGCACATTTAATTAATTTTGAAGGCACAGATACCATCAGTGGAATTTTAGCAGCAAAGACCTTCTACGGAGAAAAAATGGCTGGAATATCGATTCCTGCTGCAGAACATAACTGCATAATGGCTTGGGGCGAAAAAAATGAACAGGATGCCTATAAAACGCTATTAGACATGTTTTTAAAGCCGAACCAGATGGTTTCTATTGTCTCAGATACTTATGACATAAAACATGCCATTAAACACATTTGGTGTGATAAACTAAAGAATATAGTTTCAAATAGTGATGGCACTCTAATCATTAGAACAGATAGCGGTAATCCAGTTAAGATGGTTATCGAAACTCTTGAAATATTAATGCAATTTTTTGGCCATGATACAAATCAAAATGGTTATCGTATCCTACCACCATATATTCGCTTAATTCATGGCGACTCCATCAACCTAAAAAACATTCAGTTAATTTTAGAAGCCATGAAAAATGCCAACATGTCTGCTGACAACATTACTTTTGGCATGGGTGGGGAGCTACTTCAAAACATTCATAGGGATACTTTAAACTTTGCAATGAAAGCATCTTTAGTGTGTATTGATAATACATGGAAATCAATCTCTAAAAAGCCAATATCTGAACCAGAAAAGCATTCAAAATCTGGTAAATTTGCAGTTATTAAGGATAAAGAGGACAATTTGGTGACCATTCAACATAGTGATTTATCAAAAGGACAAGTTAATTATCTGAAACGTATATTTGCTAATGGAAAACTTCTACTCGATGCGCCCTTTAGTGAAATTAGAAAACGTGCAGCCGACAGTCTTAAGGATCAAACTTAACTAATGTCCCACCGCGCGCTCCTAGAATACAATGGCGAGCATACCATTTAACTGTATTATAAGTTTTGTCATCAACCCAAAAAACCATATCACGCAAGCAACTTGCACGGTTTCCATTGACATATGATTCCAATGTTTCAATCTTAATGGTATTAACAACAAGCTTTGGACTTAATTTCAATTTTTCTTTTTTAACAGCTTTCAATTTGGATTTATTATCAGCATTCATACCAAAACGTCTTGATTCATAGCTATGAGTCCAAACATCACCAACTTTCACATCCACTTTACCAGGCACACACCACGGCTTACAACTTATACCTAAAGATTGTATGGTAGAATTATTTTTCCAAGAAATTTTTTTAAAGGTTTGATTCTTTTTTTCACAATCCCAATAATATATATCGGAACTAATGTAGTTTAAAAGACAGTTTGTATGCACCCCACTTAGATCCTCCCATACCTCTTTTGTACCTTTTTCATATATAAATTGAGCAAATATATTCTCAATAAAAAAAAGAGAGATAAAACAATAGAAAAGATTTACTAAAAACTTGATAAACCACATAAGACTCCATATTAATGGATTTTTGTTGGTAGGTAACTATATGGAATGTGGTAATGATGAATGGTGTGCAATTAACAACAGCTTTTCATCATTCTCAAACAACTTGAAAACCATTGTAGTTTCGGCTTTTATAACTTTTTTTTGTTGATTTTCGAATAAAATTAATCCCTGCCACACAAGACCTTCAGATAAAATCTGATAATGATCTCTTACAAAATTTATAGAATTCCATGACTGTATTGCAAAGCCTTTATCCTCTATGTAATTTTTGTCCTCACCCAAAAAATATGCTTTTGCAGAGGTTTTATTTGTTCGAAAAGGGTGTTCAACTGCTAATGTTGGTTTGAATAATACTACGCCATAATCATAAGCATAGTGAGATTTGATGAATGCATCACAAACTGTCTTGTAATCACCTTGGGATCGGTACAAATTACCTATTTCCAAAATACAGTGTGCCCATGATTGAATTTGGGACTCAGCCCATTCTAAACGCTCCACAACATCCCTCCTAAAAATTATTTAGATGTTAAGCTTATACCCATGTAATGCAACTCGGGATTTCATCCAATCATACCAGCCTTCAGGAAGTAGTTGCAAAACCTCTTCAATAAATCCACAAATGATCATATTTTTGGCATGATCATAATCAATTCCTCGAGAACGAAGATATAAAAGTGCATTTTTGTTCAGTTGACCGATAGATGATCCGTGCTGGCATTGGACATCATCAATATCTATTTCAAGTTCAGGCCTTGAAAACACCTGACAAGATGAGGACAACATTAAAGCATGTGCTAATTGTCTTGCATCAGCACCAATGGCTGTTGGCTTCACTACTGCTTTTCCATGAAATACTGCTTTTCCATGATCGTCTGCTACAGAATAAAATTGTTGCATACTTTTACTTTTTCGTCCTTCATGCAAAATCTCGATTTCCCTATCATCAAATTGTTTGTCAGAGGGCAGTATCAAGCCCGATAATTGTGCACATGCATCTTCTTTTAAATTCAAAATCTGTTGTTCATGTGCCCATTGAGATTCAAAATTATAGTCAAATCCAGTATATGATGCCTTATTATCTAATGAAATATTCCTTTTTTGAATAATTATTGATTTTGGGCTGGCCCATTGTAAGAACTCAAGTTTTGTATTTTGACTTTGATTTAGATTCAAAGCAATATTTAAGACAGACTGTGGATAAATAACACTTAATTTTACTTTTGCATTTAATTTTGAGTCATCCAACAGAATATTCAAATTAATATTATGCCATTGGTTGATCTGTGTTGATAAAAATACAATATGTATTTCTTTAGAGGAACTGATATTAATCTCTAACAGATCATTCAAAGCTGCAATGTTTAATACATCAAAAAAATTATTATTTTTGAAATTTGATTTAATGATTTCTTGGTCATAGGACTCATGAAACAACTTGTCTTTTATGGAATCTCGATTCAAAAAGCGGCCGTCGACACAAAGATAGTCAATATGCTCTTTTTTTAAGCCAAACTCTTCTAACTGTTTGTCGATGATTTTTGATGCAGGTTGAGATAAATTATTTTCCCATTTATTTTCGACCCAACTAAATTGAGCATACTTCCAAGCTTCTGATTTACGAGAGGGCAGTTGTATTTTTTCTAAAGACTTTAAAGCTCGCTTCTGATATGAACGAAACCATTCCGGTGAATGCGAAGAATCTAAAATTTCGTTAAGGAATTTTTGCATTATTCAAAGCCAACCATAACCTTCTTTTTCTAACTTTAAGGCCAGCTCATGATCACCTGATTTTACAATTTTACCATCTTTTAAAATATGGACAAAATCAGGTTTAATATAATTAAGAAGTCGTTGATAATGGGTTACAACAATAAAGCCATTTTTGTCATTTCGCATAGCATTTACACCCTCTGCCACTGTCTTCAAAGCATCGATATCGAGACCAGAGTCAGTTTCGTCAAGTATTGCTATCTTAGGTTCTAAAACAAGCATTTGTAAAATTTCATTTCGCTTTTTTTCACCACCAGAGAAGCCGTCATTTAAGCTTCTTTGAAGTAGACTCTCATCCATACCAACCAACTTCATTTTTTCTTTGATAAATTCAATAACATCAAATGCATCCAAAGGTTCCTGATTGCGCGCTTTTCTGACGCTGTTAATTGCCGCTTGCAAAAAGACCATGTTGTTAACACCTGCGATCGATACAGGATACTGAAAGGCTAAAAACAACCCTCTAACAGCTCGCTCTTCAGGAGCTAAATCATTGATAATATCTTTATCTAATAGCACGTGCCCCTTCGTTAACTCATAGGCCTCATTTCCAGCTATGACTTGAGCTAATGTGCTTTTCCCTGAACCATTTGGTCCCATAATAGCGTGAACTTCTCCTGGCTTTACTGATAAGTTTAGCCCTCTAATGATTTCTTTATTTTCAATAGATGCGTGTAAATTTTTTATTTCTAACATTAGCCGACACTTCCTTCTAGACTGATTTCTAATAACTTTTGGGCTTCAACAGCGAACTCCATTGGTAATTCCTTAAATACATTTTTGCAGAAACCACCTACAATTAAATTTACCGCTTCTTCTTCATTCAAGCCCCTTTGTCGGCAATAAAATAATTCTTCTTCTGATATCTTTGATGTTGTTGCTTCGTGCTCAACTTGGGCACTTGGATGTGCAACTTCAATATATGGGAAAGTATGTGCTCCACACTCATCAGAAAGTAGCAATGAGTCACACTCTGTATGGTTACGAGCATTTTCTGCAAGTGGGGATACTTTAACTAATCCTCGATATGTATTTTGACCTTTTCCGGTAGAAATACCCTTGGAAACAATAATACTGGAGGTATCTTTACCTAAATGGATCATCTTCGTGCCTGTATCAGCTTGTTGATGATTATTAACGACTGCAACTGAGTAAAAAGAGCCTCTTGAATGGTCTCCTTTTAGTATAACACTGGGGTATTTCCAAGTAATAGCTGAACCAGTTTCAACCTGTGTCCATGATATCTTCGCTCTTGCTTCGCGACAAATACCTCGTTTTGTCACGAAATTATAAATACCACCTTTACCATTTTCATCACCTGGATACCAGTTTTGAACAGTGGAATATTTAATTTCACTATCTTCATGGGCAATTAATTCAACAACTGCGGCATGTAATTGATTTTCATCGCGCATCGGTGCACTACAACCCTCTAAATAACTTACATGACTTCCTTTATCTGCAATAATCAATGTTCTCTCAAACTGCCCTGTATTCATTGCATTTATTCTAAAATAAGTTGAAAGCTCCATTGGGCAACGAACACCTTTGGGGATATAAACGAAAGAGCCATCACTAAAAACAGCTGAATTTAATGCTGCAAAAAAATTATCTCTGTAAGGTATAACAGTACCAATATACTGTTTGACAAGCGTTGGGTATTTCTCGACGGCTTCGGAGAATGGTAAGAAAATAACACCAGCGTCTGCAAGCTTTTCTTTGAATGTGGTTGCTACTGAAACACTATCGAATACCGCATCCATTGCAACACCAGCAAGCATTTTCTGCTCATGTAAAGGAATACCAAGTCTTTCATAGGTTCTCAGTAACTCAGGGTCAACCTCATCCAAGCTTTTAGGTCGATCTTTCTGTGACTTTGGCTTAGAAAAATAACTAATTGCATCAAAATCGATAGGATTTATTTTTAATTTAGCCCAGTTGGGTTGGGTCATTGTTTTCCAATGCCTATAAGCTTTTAAACGAAACTCCAATAAGAACTTAGGCTCGTTTTTTTTTGCAGAAATTGCTCTAACAACATCTTCGTTTAGTCCTGGTGCAAAACTTTCTGCGGGAATATCTGATTCAAATCCATATTTGTATTGGTTTGATATTTTTGGTTTTACCATAGTTTAATTATAATAGATAAATCACTAAAAACCAAGCTTAAACTGACTTACTTCCAGATATTTTTACAACGAGACTCCCTGCCACTGGCATGGAGATAACACTCGTAATATTTAGGATTCTTGAGATAGAATTTCTGATGGTATACTTCAGCTGGATAAAAATCAGAAGCTGGGAGGATTAAAGTTTGAACTACTTTACCAAGTTTTTCTTCAACATTTTGTTTAGACTTAATGGCAGTTTCTTTTTGAGACTGGTTAGTATAAAAAATAACTGATTGATATTGTTGTCCTCTGTCAGCAAATTGACCTGTAATATCAAATGGGTCGATAATTTTCCAAAATAGGTCTAGAACCATATCTAAGCTCTTAAAATTTTCAATTGAACATACTTCAAAATGCCCAGTTGTCCCTGTACAGACTTCCTCATATTTGGGATTCGCCAAATCTCCACCCATGTAGCCTGGCATGCACTGGATGCCCTTTTGTGCAGAAAACTTTGCCTCCACACACCAGAAGCACCCTCCTCCTAGAAAAATCCTAGACTTCATCACGACCCTCAAAACTCAATGCTAATGAATTAATACAATATCTTAAACCAGTTGGTGCAGGGCCATCTTCAAAAACATGGCCTAGATGTGCCTCACAATTTTTACATTGAACCTCAATGCGTGGAACGCCTAGAGAATTGTCTTCTGTAAGTAACACTTTACCAACGTTATCATAAAAACTTGGCCAACCAGAATATGAATTGAATTTATGTTTGGAGGAAAACAGAATCGTACTACAATTGATGCATTTATAAGTTCCATTTTCGTAAAAATCGTTATATTTTCCACTGAATGGACGTTCAGTGCCTTTATACCAAATAATTGATGCCACTTCAGGATTTGTAGAATCATTCATGTCTTATATTATAACACGGATTATTGTCCTTCGTGCACACTTAAGAGCAATATTTTATTTTAATCTGCTTAAAAGTCTCATTCATTGCATTCTTCCAGGCATAGACTTCTTGCATATTGTTTTGTGTCACATAATCAGCGCAATTCAAATTATTCACAAAATTAATCATTGAACTCCAATTTTGATCCTTGTTGTTTTTCAAATATTGAGAAGTATTCACTGTGAATAAACAAACTTGGTAACATGACTGAAAGTCCTTGCACTGATTTAAAATATTTTGACCAATTTGAAGTTGAAGACACTCGTCAGATACATCACTTTGAGCACTACATGTTGATACCATTACTATTGCTAAGCAAAAGCTTTTAATAATTATTTTTAAATTTCGCATATCAAACCTCCTACAGATCAAATAATGAATGTAAAAAAAATAAAATACAACTTTTAATTGACATTAATAAATCATTTTGTGATTTTATTACTAACTATTAAACAATTAATATGAGGATTTTAGTTATGATGAAAAAATTTATGTTAATATCAACTATTGCAACATGCTCCATTGCTTTTGCGGGTGAAAAATGTTCGATTAATGAAAAAATTCAGACACTTTGCAATCAGGCAGACAGAGCAACAGAGGTATTGGATCAGTGTCAAGATTATGAAAGCTGCCAAGCTTCATGCAACATCATCAAAACCGAATTAGCTAAAATTAATAACCAAGAAATCCAAGTAAAACATTGCAATTTTGAAAAAGAAAAAATAGGAATTATAAAAGCTACATATCAGCTGCTTTCTGAAAACATTAAGTTTGGTAAGAAAAAATACTGCGAACCAAGCGAATAAATTTTATTTTTTAATTTCAACATAATGGGAGGGGCGGGATTCCTCTTCCCATTATTCTTAAAATCAGGTAGTATTCCACTAACAAAATCGTATAATTTGAATTTAGAGGAATGTCATGTCTGCAGCATCAATGGATCAATTAGTAGCACTCTGTAAGCGAAGAGGCTTTATTTACCAAAATGCCCAAATATATGGTGGCCTTCAAGGGTTCTATGATTTTGGCCCCTTAGGTGTTGAGCTAAAAAACAACTTGAAGGATTGTTGGTGGAAATCAATTGTCCATGGAACCTTAAAGGTTTATGGACTTGATACTTCCATAATTACTCATCGTCAGATTCTTAAACAATCTGGTCATGAAGATACATTTAGTGATCCAATGGTTGATTGCAGATCCTGTAAGGCACGTCACAGAGCAGACCATATCGATAAAAATTGCACCAATTGTGATAGCGATGACCTTACTGAACCACGCCCCTTCCACTTAATGTTTAAGACGCAAATTGGACCAGTTGCTGATGATAGCTCGTTAGCTTATTTAAGACCTGAAACAGCTCAAGGTATCTTTGTTAACTTTAAAAATATTGTTGATAGTTTTTCACCAAAACTTCCTTTTGGTATAGCGCAAATGGGTAAAGCATTTCGCAATGAAATCACACCACGAAATTTCATATTTCGTGTAAGAGAGTTCGAACAAATGGAGTTAGAGTTTTTTGTTGATCCGAGTGAGGATGATAAGTGGTATGAATATTGGGTTCAAGAACGACAAAATTGGTGGGAAGCACAAGGTATTAGCAAAGAAAATATGAAGCTAGAAATCGCCGAAGAACCTGCCCACTATGCAAAAGCAACAACTGATATTCTGTATAAATTTCCTCATGGGTTTGAGGAACTTGAGGGCATTGCAAATAGAACAGACTTTGATTTAGGATCTCATACAAAAGCTCAAGAAGAGCTGAATGTTCAATCAAATGTTCTACCTAACAAGGATAGTACGGCAAAACTTAGCATTCAGAATTTAGATAACAAAACGACTGTTCCATTTGTGATCGAGCCGTCTGCAGGTGTAGAGAGAGGTTTTTTAGCCATAATTAATGAAGCATTTCACATTGAAAAGTTAGAAAATGGACAAGAGCGTTGTGTTTTAAAATTAAAACCCCATTTAGCACCAATTAAGGCTGCAGTAATTCCACTTGCAAAAAACAAACCTAAAATGATTGAATATGTAGATAAAATTGCATTGATGTTAAGCAAGGCAAGTATTGGAAAAATTGAAGTTGAAAAAATTGGCAACATTGGTAAAGCTTATCGTCGGCACGATGAAATTGGAACTCCCTGCTGTATTACTGTTGACTTTGATACCATTGGCGCAGATGACAGCGATGCAAAATTACATGATACCGTAACGATTCGTGATCGTGATTCACTACAACAAACTCGTGTACCAATCTCGCAACTTGTAAACTTCCTAAGAGACTCCTACTCCCAGGTTTAGTTGCAACAGGTGAAATTTTAACCGATTTGTGCTAATTTAGTAATATGATAAATTTTAAGAAGTTTAGATCTTTAATACCTCAAACTTACAGAAATATTACAAAACTCTCGAAGAGTGAAATTATTGATTTTCTCAAACAGAAAGGGATTACTACTACAGATCAAAGGTTAGAAACTTTTTTCAATACAGATGAAGAAAAATTTGTAATGAAAGATTTACCAGAATCAGAAATTTCTTTTTTAATCAAACTTTTTAATGATGATTTAATCATACCTAATTTTCAATCATTTACGGATCGGATCAACCATATTTCAGAAGAAGTGCTCAGCAATTGTAATGGTAAAGTTGCAGATTACATTCCTGAACTAAAATCTGTCGATCCAAAGCACTTTGCAGTCTCAATCGTAACAATTGACGGCCAATGTTATAATTTTGGGGATACAGAATCGCGCTTTTGTATTCAATCAACATGCAAGCCCATTAATTATTGCATCGCACTTGAAAGCCTTGGAGAAACTAAAGTACACCAGTTTATTGGAAGAGAACCTAGTGGTAGGAAATTTAACGAGGTAACTTTGAATCAGTTTGGCTTACCTCACAATCCCCTTATTAATGCTGGAGCAATGATGTGTTGTGCGCTAATTGAACCTAGCCTATCCATTGTTGATCGTTTTGATTATATTAAAAGTTTCTGGCAGAAAATGTTAGTTAATCAAAAAACTGGATTTGATCAGGCTACATATGAATCAGAAAAACTAACTGCTAATCGTAATTTTGCTCTAGCACATTTAATGCAAGAAGTCGGCGCATTTCCAAACAATACTAATATTGAGGAAACACTTGATCTTTATATTCGCAATTGCTCTATGACACTCAATGCTTCAAGCTTAGCGTCTGCAGGAGCTACTTTAGCAAACGGTGGTATTTCGCCATTTACTAATTCTAGAATTTTCTCAAGTGAGACTGTAAAGGACTGTCTGACAATCATGTCATTTTGTGGAATGTATGATTTTTCAGGAGAGTTTGCTTTTAAGGTAGGTATACCAGCAAAATCAGGTGTTTCAGGGGCGATCATGCTAGTTGTTCCTAATGTTATGGGTATTGCTATTTGGTCTCCAAATTTAGACGAGTATGGTAATAGTGTCCGTGGTGTGGAATTTGCGCATAAGTTAACTGAAATATTTAATCTTCACTATTTCGATAGTTTAGTCGGCAATAGTTCAAAGATTGACCCTCGAAGTAATTTCAGCAATTTCAAACATAAATAGTTTCTTAGGCGTCGATTAAAACATCAATATGATTTTTAATTGTTTTATAATTCGGATGTTTCTCTAAACGCTGTTTATCCTCAAGCTTATTATCCATCGCTTCTTTTATTTTTAACTGTCTAATGGTTTTTTCATCACTACCACTTAATTCATTAATAACTAATTTCTCGATTGCATAACTTTTCAATACTGACTCAATTTCCTTAGTGATCTTCGCTGACATCATTGGATGATATTGCTTTTTAACTTCAATCGTTAAAACATTGGAATCTAGGGCTTGGAATTGTGATAAAGACAATACTTCTTTGGATAGACCCTGTAAATTGAGATCTTCAACAAACCCCATCCAATTATCAGCATTTACAGATGGCGTGACTATTTTATCTTTTTTTTTTACTTCAGAAGTTTGTTTTTTCTTGATATTTGCAACCTGCTCTTGAATACGTGCCATATTATCTACAGGTGGCGCTTTCCCTACCGGTATTGGATTGGCATTTTTGACATTGATTGTCTCAGTCGATTGATCATTAAAAGAGTTATTAGTATTTTTATCTAACTTTAGCCCTGTTAATAAATCAGAAGCTTGAAGCTTAAAAGCGAACATACGCATTATCATAACTTCAAAGGCCATACGGGATGATGGATACAGTGATAAATCTTTTTTTGTGGCAATGAGAACCTGAATATAATTGTGAATTTTAGCCTGATCAGAGCTATTACCTAACACTTTTTTGCATAAATAATCCAAAAGTTGATCTACAATGGTTTGGTAATTCGTTACTTTCATTGCAAGTGTATTTAGATTGTTTTTTAAATCTTCTAGCTCATTGTTCAAAATTGAAGTCAATAAGTCTTCGAACAGCGATTCCGGCACAATGCCTAATATATCTCTTACATGTTCAATTTTTATACAATTATTTTCAGCATTTACTAAAACACTTTGTAGCAATGTGACCGCGTCACGCATACTTCCTTTAGAGTTTTGACAAATTAAATTTGAGGCGTCATCTTCAATAACTATATTGTCTTTTTTACATATCACCTCAAGATGTGCTTTCATCTTTTCTAAATTCATTGGATTTAACTGAAACTCAATACAACGGGAACGAACAGTATCAGGTATTTGGGTTACATCTGTTGTTGCAAATAAAAATTTCATATATTCAGGCGGTTGCTCAAGAGTTTTTAGAAGTGCATTAAAGCTATGTGTTGATAATTGATGCACCTCATCAATTAGGAAAATTTTATAACGAGAATATGTGGGTGGTGATTGAGTAAGTTCTAATAACTTTAGCATTTGATCAATACCCGTTCTTGATGCCGCATCAATCTCATAAAAATCCCAGTCTTTTGAATTTTGAATTCCTAAGCAAGATTGGCATTCATTGCATGGGTTAAATGTCACTCCAGTATTACAGTTTAGGGCTTTTGCAAATATTCTAGCGATTGTTGTCTTACCCACACCATGAATACCAGAAAATATATAACATTGATGTAATACGTTGCCAGTCAATGCATTTCTCAATGCAGAAATTGTAGCGTCTTGGCTCACTACTTTATCAAAGCTTTGAGGCCGCCATATGTTTGCAAGAATTTGATCCATAATTAAATGTCAGCCACACTTCGGCACCCGATTTGAATGCTGCCGCTGCTCCTTTCCAGGCCTGACGGGGTTAACATTCTATCGCCGCGAAGGGGCTGACAGATAAATTGTATGCTATTGACGGAAAAGTTGCAACCAAACCCTAATAATATGCTATTCTTATCACTAAGGGGTGCATTAAATGCATCATTATGATAATAATAAATACATTAGATTAATTAGGAGTTTAAAATGGCAGATTTAAAAAATCTTATGGAAGCAGCACAAAAAATGCAGGAAGGAATAAAAGCTGCACAAGAAAAAATGAGAAGTAATTGTGTAGATGTTACATTCGGTGCAAATGCAGTCAAAATTAAAATGCGTGGAGATTATATGATTGAGCATTTAGAAATTGATGCCAGCGCTCGTCAACATCCAGATTTACATAAAATGCTTCTAGGAGCATTTAATGAAGCGGTCGAAAAAGTTACGAAAAACCAAAAAGACCAGATTCTTGAATTAGCAAAAGACATTGATATTGACTCAATCAAAGACGGCGGCGAGTAATGACGCCAGCGTTTAATCGCTTGGTTGAAGCATTTCAAGTATTACCAGGAATAGGGCCCAAATCTGCAAGCAGATTGGCCCTATTTCTATTAGAGAAAAAATCCGACACCATTAACGATCTTGCTACTGCACTCTCAAATGCTGCAAAAGCTATTGTTCGGTGTTCAATATGTCGAAATTTCAGTGAAGATCCTGTATGTAGTATATGTTCATCGACAAAACGTGATAAAAAAACCATTTGTGTCGTTGAAACTCCCTCTGACTTAATGAGTATTGAACAATCTAGTTTTTTTGATGGTCAGTACTTTGTTTTAATGGGGCACCTATCCCCTATTGAAGGCATCGGACCACAAGAGCTTGGCATAGATAAATTACTCCAAAATTGCACCTCAATGGGCGTAACTGAAGTGATATTAGCAACAAGTACTAAGGCAGAAGGAGAAATTACTGCCCAATATATTTTTGAAGCTCTTCAGAAACAAAAAGTATCATGTTCTCGTATTGGATATGGAATCCCAATTGGTGGTGAAATTGAATACATTGATGCAAACACATTAAAGCAAGCACTACAAAATAGACAGCTTTGGCAAAAATTTTAGAGTCTTAGCTAGAGTTCTAGCAATCCACACCTATCTATGATAATTTACAACAGTATATAGGGAGAGTATTGATGAAAAAAATTCTGTTAGTGTTATTGATGTCAACTTCTGCTTTTGCTCAAATTGGAGTGGGTATGGCATTAGATAATACCTTTGACACAGGTCATAGTGGCACATCCAATAACCTTGTTATTGGTACTCGAACAGAGAATTATGGTTTAGGGGGGAGAGTCACCAATTTCAGTGTTGGCTTAAGATCTGTTGAAAACACCGTTTCCACCGGCGGAGACTATTACGAGCTTCAACTCAGTCAGTCACTCGGTTATAGTTATCCCCTACGAGACAATACATTAGGAATAATTGGGCTTAAAGGTAGTTATTTATTAATTAGTAACAAAACCAATTATAATAATGGAAATGGAATTGATGAAAACCCTTACAATGTTGCAATCATAACTGGATTATCTTTCTCACCTTCTTTTTATCCACACTTTGAACTCTTTGGCCATTTGAATGCACTGAGTATGTATCATTCAGGGTATAATGACAACACATCCATGACTTCCCCAGTTGCAAATAATACGTCGGTATTTAGCTCAGGTGTTCTTGGGATAAAATATTACATGTAGGAGATCCTTTAATGGATGAAGTAATCACTCCAAACTTGACCACACTAGATTTGCCGAACAAAGCAACAGTTTCTCATGGTCAATCCCAAGAGCTTGAAATACTTCCAATCTCAATCATGAATCATCCAGTTGTCAAAGCTGGATTATCTTATATTGAAAAAATTAATTCCATTAGAAAAGAGTCTATGTTATCAACAAGTTACTCATTGCATCAATCGGATGCATTGCTAAGACATTTTGTCAATCAATGTCATGGTGTATCTAATGAACAAAGTAAAGCATCACAATTAGTTCTAGCTGCTTGGTGCCGTCTGATTTGGAATCCAGATCGAGAGGAACCAGTAGAAAAAATCAGCAAGGTCGCTAATTACTGTATTAAGTACCCTCATGATCAATCTCCGATTGTCGTATTACTTTATCGAGTGCTAATTGATATTGTGGATGATTTTGACCATCCACTTCAAGAGACATTAAACCAAATTAAATTCATCTTAAGTCAACAGGGCTTACTACCCAAAACTCCCTTTTTTTTAGAAACGCAACCAGATGTAACGATCACCAAAAGGCCAAATTATTGGTACAAAAACCTCTTTTTGCCAATCGCTTTTTGTGTATCACTATCTATTGTTTCTCAAATTTGGATTTATATTACATGGCAAATACTGTTGACATAATATGGGTTTAGAATTAGCAGTAATCACCTTAATTTCACTAATATCAACCATATTAATAGTGGATACGTTTCAAAAACCAGACAACCCTTTTCAGAATTTTCAAAAAAAACGTTTTTTTAATAGAGTCAGATCCAGTTTCAATTCTAAAATAAACACTTGGATAGTTTTAATTGGACCATCAAATTCGGGAAAATCGACACTCCTCCAAAAATATGCATGGGAAAAAAAGGATGAAAACCAAATTCAAGGCACACCCTATTGTATATGGCAGCACCCTTCCCAACCTATTGGTGTAATGGAGATGTCACTCAATATCCAATCAGATGATATTAAATCTTGGTCAGATGCTTTAAAAGGCTTAAACCCCCAAAAAAAGTATGTCTGCATTGATCCAACAAAATTAAGTGCAACGTCTTATCATTGTAATTATCTTGGTGATGTGGAAATTTTATTAACACATTGTGAAAAAATAAAAGGGTTTTCATTATTCATGAAATCATTGCAAGATACACCTTGGCGATTTAAATTACCTACGAAAACAGCACCAATGAATCTTGATTCAATTCAAGATTCATTTGATAAAGTAGATGCACAATTACAAGGCTATACAAATCATCTTTTACAAGATATTGATGACCGAGAAGCTCGAAGAGCTATTAATGACTTCCCACAACATTTCAATCAATTAAAGTTTCATGTTGCTAAAATTATTAAGGCTTTCAAAGTTAACAATATTTACTGTACTGGCCTAATCTGGCAATCTGGACAACCAAATCTAATTTTTTCACCAAAGTTAGAAGCTGATTTAATCATAAAAGAACCACATCACCCGTATTTAAATGCGGCTTTATTTTCAGGGATGATCTTTTTCATTGCTCTTCAATTAACTTGGTATCAAAATCGTATGAACCAACTTTGGGAAAATCAGCCACTTTATCAATTAATGGATGCGTCCACTAAACTAGACAAGATTAAAGGTCAATCCATTATAGTTTCAGAACTCTTCAATTGGTTTAGTCCGTCTATTAAACTGAGTCTTCATCAAGTTGATCAGATCAAGACTGTCAGCCAAGAAATAAAATTAGAATTAAGCAAAATCAACCCTTTGATTGCCTCCCTAAAATTAAGACATTACAAATTATTAGGTATTGATAAACAAATTGCACCTTTTGTTTTAAAAGAATTAAAGCCGACTCAAACACAATTTGAGGAGCAATGGCATAAAAGTACATTACAGGAGCAATTCATAGCAAGTCTTCATTATGTTCATGGACAAGACACCATATCAAATACTTTACCCAAAGAGCTTAAAACCCAAGAGGCTTGTTCTTTATTGGAAAACAGGCTATCAATTCAAGAGTGTGAGAACTTATCAAAACAATGGCTAAGTTTTCCTAAAAAGAACCTTAATAGTCTATCAGAAGTCATTCAGTTAATTGCCGATAGTCAATTCGATGTTAATACTAATGACCAACTTAACAATCTCAAAGTATGGCTTGAAAAGATCAATCAGTCTTCAAACCAAGATTATCTATCTTTCGAGTTTTTACTCAATCATGTAAAAAACCCTAATGTTAATCACATACTTAATCAATTAGAAAAAAACAAGGTATCCAATGATATTACAGACCAAATTATCTCCTCTACTTGGCAGTTGTTGATGGATAACTCAGCAAGGTACATTAATTCAGTATGGGTAAACACAATTTATCCATATTATGAAAATAACCTTAGACAATACCCTATAGATCCAAATTCATTATCTGATATTGAACTTTCTAAATTCTTTAGGTTTTACTCAAAAAAAGGATTATTAGAATTATTCTATACACACTACATTCTCCCATTTACAACGTCTGATCGGCTACATACCAAACCCATATATCGACAATCTAAAATGCCAATAAATGAAACTGCACTTAATTATCTAGCAAATAGTGCGCCTTTACAATCTCTCAGTTGTATGGCAGATGATTGTAGTATTGAATTCACACTCAAACCAAATTATAAAAATGAAAGTTGGACACTTCAAAGTATGAATGCATCATATGCATTATCAAATGAAACTACTTTAATTTGGCCTCAGCACTTTGATAAAGAGGGTGTTACTATAAAGAGTGGACGTAAGGATTATATATATCGAGGTATTTGGGGATTCTGGAGATGGCTCGAAAAAGGCCAGATGAATCAAAATGTCATTAGCTTTGAGAATCATGCATTTACTATTTCAAGCCCTAATACTAGCCCTATTGAGTTTATCAATAGCATTCGTAAAACCCAAATACCATCATCACTTATTGAGAAGAAATCTTCTTAACAATCCTTAGTAGGTTGCCATCTAGAAGCTTGACTTAAAGTTATATGTAATTCATTTTCATTAAAAAAGGTTTTATGAAAGTCCAATTCATACCATGCTTCTTTACTACCTCTAAGAGAAGATACGCTATACCAAAATATAGACTTTGAAAGATTTCTATCAATACCAATACCATTTGAATACATCCATGCTATATGGTTCATGGCAATAGTATCTCCATGTTTTGCTGCTTTTTTCAGTAATCTAAACGCATGTGCGAAATCTTGCACTTGATTATCATCACCACGAAAAAAAATTAAACCCAATAATCTACTGGATGTTGGATCACACTTTTCAGATGCCTCAATCAGTAGCTTAATGCCTTTTGAAGTATCTTGAGATAGGAAGTCCCCTTCGACTAGCATTTTTCCATATTTTCCTTTATAAACTGTTGGTAGCTCTTTAGATGCGACTAAATGATATGCTAACCGTAACTCACCAGCTTGTAATGCAGCTAAAACATTTAAAGGAAGTATCTTTTCATTTGAAATATACAGCATAACAAACATGATTAGTGAAAATATGGTTCCAATAATCCTTAGATACATCATATTATTTGATTTATTATTAAAGGTATTCATCACTTAATATCTTCTTTACTAATGCCTGATATTTTTTATCAGCTGAATTCCTTTTTATGAGCCAAGATATTAAAACAGGATCTTGGAGATTAAGTAATGCTGAGAATAATGCTTTATCATCATCATTTAAAGATGGAAATCCTTTTTCATAAAAGCGATGCAAAATTAGATCTAACTCTAAAACCCCTCGACGACAACGCCATTTTATTTGGTTAAGCTGGTTCATAAATTGTCTCTTTAAGCCATTTATCTAATTTTAAATTGGTTAGTATTTGATATGGAATTGCATTTAGTTGATTTGCTAATTGAATTGGTAGAATATTTTCACCCATGATTTCAACCATATCACCGACCTTAATATCATAATCTTGAATATCTATCGCTGTAAAATCCATTGTGCATCTTCCGACTGTATGGAGCTTATGCCCTTTACAAAATACAGGAAGTGAATCATGGGTTAAAGGATAGCCATCGCCATACCCAACATTAATCTGAGCTAGACGGGTTGCTTTTGGAAATCTATAACTTTGATTATATCCAACACACTCCTCTTTTTTAACAGACATAATACTTAAAATAGGCACCTTTAGAGTCAGTACCGTCTTTAATCCAAGTTCCAAATCTTTCATTCGTGGTGGCGTGTACAACATTAAACCAGGCCTAATCCATTCTCCAAAATTTAATTCAGGATTTAGTATCATTGCAGAATTTGCATGCGAATAGGGTAAGGGAGAATTTTTAATAATATTTTCCCATAATTTTAATTGCTGATGATGACTGTCATTTACCACAAATTGATTCATAAAGTGCGTCATAAGGATAATTGGTGAAGGACTTAAATGTTCTAATTTAGAAACGATAGAGTCCACTTCATTAGGCATAAAGCCAAAACGATTAAATCCTGTATTTACTTTTACCCACATATTAAGTTTGATTTTTTTATTTAAAATAATTTCAACTGTGTTATGATCTGCAACCATAATATCAAGATCATTATTGCTCGCAGCAAAAAGCCCCTCTTCATCTAAGGGTGTTGCCAATAAAATACGCTTATCAGCAAAAATAGACCGAATTTTTAGAGCACTTGATAAGTCGGTAACACCAAAACCATCAACATCATTCAGTGCAGAAACAATTGTCTCATCACCATGACCGTAAGCATTGTTTTTTACATAGGCTAAAATCTTTGATTTAGGAGCAACTTTTTTCAAAACACCTACATTATCTCTTAAATGATTGATATTCAAAGTTGCTTTATTAAACATAGCTAAGCCTCTACTTGTTGAGCTTGATATACATCATGCGTAAAGTTTTCAAAACGGACATACTCTCCTAAGAATGTTAACTTTACTTTTCCAATAGGTCCATTTCTTTGTTTACCTATAATTATTTCTGCCACCCCTTTTTCTTGGCTATGCTCGTTGTATACTTCATCACGATAAATAAATGCAATCAAATCAGCATCCTGTTCAATTGCACCAGACTCTCTTAAATCTGACATTACAGGTCGTTTATCTTGTCTCTGCTCTAATCCACGATTTAACTGTGATAGTGCAATTAAAGGAGTTGATAATTCTTTTGCCATGATTTTGAGTGACCTCGAAATATGAGAGATTTCATTTGTTCGGTTTTCCTTAAATCCTGGGCATTGCATTAACTGTAAGTAATCAACCAACACTAATCCAATTTGACCATGACTTTTTGTTATTCTGCGTAATCGTGCTTTTATTTCGTTAGGTGATAACCCCGGAGTATCATCAATAAATATTGGACTTTCACCAAGAATGTTAATTGCAGATGTTAATCTAGGCCAATCCTCCTCTTTTAACTGGCCTGTACGAATTCGTTGTTGGGAAATTCTTCCCAATGAGGATAACATCCTCATTACAATCATTTCACTTGGCATTTCTAAGCTAAAAATAACCACTGGTTTTTTTGATTTTAAGGCGGCATGCTCTGCAATGTTGACTCCAAAAACAGTTTTTCCCATAGATGGGCGCCCTGCAACAATAATGAGATCTCCGGGTTGCAAGCCAGATGTCATATTATCAAGATCAGAAAAGCCAGATGGAAGCCCTGTAATTTGCCCCTTATTTTTAAACAACTCATCAATTCTTTCAGTAGTACGTGCTAAAACGTCAACTAAAGGCTCTGGTCCAGAGTCACTAGTAATTCTTTGATCTGATATTTGAAATATTTTTTGCTCTGCTTTATCAACAACAGTTTGCCATGGCTCACCTTCAATTGGCTGATAAGCTAATCCTGCAATCTCCTGACATGCATTGATTAATTGTCTTAATACGGACTTTTCTCGAATTACTTTTGCATAAGCAGTAATGTTGATAACACTGGGAATAGACTCAAGACAACTGTAAATGTAGCTTTCACCACCAACTTTATCAATACGGCCATCTTGCTTTAACGCTTCTATCAGTGTTCCTGCGTCAAAGGGTTTGTCTAACTTTGCGCAGCTAGAAATAATATCGAATAATAAGCTGTGTTGAGTTAAATAAAAGTCTTTAGATGAAAGAAGTTCTTCTAATTTCTCCCAAGAAGTTGGATCTGCCATTAATCCACCCAAAACAAATCGTTCAGCCTCATGTGCATGAGGGGGTATTTTTAGAGCATCCTCCGTTTTTACCTCTTTCATTATTAACCTCTACTTATTCAGTGTCAGTTTGGCTTTTATCTTCTGTAGAATCTTCTTTTTCGTCCACTTTGTCTTCGACTGTATTCTCTTTAGCCTCAATTTCATGAAGATCATCTGAATCTAATGGAATCTCGGTATCACCAGATGCTTGGTCACTCTTAATAGTGCATTTTCTTTCGAGGGACAAGTCGGCATGAAATTGTAGAATAAAGCTATGCTCCCCAATTGCTTTAAAAGGCCCTTCAATAATTTTCACTTCACTGCGATCAATAACAATATCTTTTTCTGCATAAAAATCCACGATATCTGATACATTTACAGATCCAAAAATAACATCATTTTCTTTTACTTTTCTTAAAAACTCAACTTCCAATGACTCAACTTGCTTTAATCTATTTTTGGCTTCCTTAAGTTTTGCTTTTTCAGTTGCCTCTAGTTTTGCTTTGATCTCAGCAAATTGCTTCATATTTTCAGCGTTAAATGGTAATGCTTTTCCTTGAGGAATCAGATAGTTTCTTGCATAACCTGACTTTACTTCAACAGAGTCACCAATTGACCCTAAATTAATGATTTTTTCTTTTAAAATTACTTTCATATATTGCCTCTCAATTAATATTAGACTTCTTATTTTGCATAAAACAAAATACCATTGCACATGTCAGTATAAATAATTTGGCAAAAATATTACTGGTTAACACTAAAATTGCAAGTGCAGTAAACATCATTAGCCAATACCAACTTTTGTTAAAAATTTCATAGAGTCGCATTTCTATAAAAATAATATATAATACGACAACATTCGTGATAATAGATATAATACCTGTATCACCGAATAATAAATTCACCACTATTAAGGTAAAAAAAACAAACACCTTCAAAAAAAACATAGAATTACAAAGTAGTCTCATTTATCAGAACTTCCCTTTGTTTTATCTCCTTGGAAAACTGTTCGCCAATCAGCAAAAAAATCAGAAACTGCTAAAAGCATCAGGAATAACTTAGCTAGATTGGATGACAATGCCAAAACGAATATTAATGCCGACATTAGAATAACCCATGCTCTAGTTTTGAAAACCACATTCGAAATACCAATTAAAATGATAATCCCATAAAAAATCATTATTCCAAATATATAAGCAGAAAGATCACTAATGATATCTAGTGAAGTATAATATTGTATTAAAATACCCAATAACAGGAACACTGACATTGTTGGTGAAATGTAACCCAATTTTAACTTTAACACTTTATACAAAATTTCATGTTTATTGTTCACAACTAAATCAGACATATATGCTGCTATGAAATTTGTGAAAAATAAATTTAAAGTCATTGCAAATAAAGTAATACCTGTGGATATTTTAGAAATAGTATTAATGATGTTATCAACATCCAAATCACTAAATGCACCATCTTTAAGTAAAGCTGTTCTAAGATCTTGATACTTACTAATCCACCATGAAGTTAAATCTGGGAAAATTAAATGAAGTACAGCAATGAATATGACACAAGCTAAAATCATAATTTCAAATTGAAAATCAAACGACCTGAACTTGGAATAAATACTCACAACCGGATAAATCAATAAAAGTGTAGCAATGGTTGTAAAATCACTAGGCAATAAAATCAAAAAAGGAGCAATAGCAGCCAAAGATGAAGCACAATAGATGACGAAATTACCACGCATTAGGGAATAAGCAATTACTACCATTGCTAGCCATAACAGTGGAACACCAACAATACTTAAGCCAGAGGTAAAAGCACAAATAAACACTGCTAAAATTGGACGATTATCAATAAATTGACCAAATCTGGCTAATGCTGGAAGTTCACTTTTAGACATGGCGATCACAATAAGGTAGTAAAGCCACGTAGCGTGCAAGCTTAATTGCTTTTGCAACCCTTCTTTGTACCAGAGTAGAGGTATTAGTAAGTCGGCTAGGAATAATTCGGCCTGTTTCCATTATGTAGTTCTTAAGTATTTTTTTAGATTTGTAATCAACATCGTTCTTATCAGCAAAACTAGATATTTTTGGTAGTCTTGTTTCATTTGCCTCAGCTTCGATGTTTTGCATCATTCGTGAAGTTTTAGTTACAGGATTATTTAATTTCTGAATCAATGTTCTCAACAAAATTGGGTTGTGAGTATGTAATTCTGTGATGATTTGATTTAGCACTTCAACTGTACAGGTTACATTTAACAACACATAATAGGCTTTTCGAACATCCCTAATTGAATAGGCAAGGTTTCTTTTACCCCAATTTTCGTGCCGATCAACATTTCCATTAGCGGTAAGGACAATGCTCTTATGTTTTTCAATAAATTCAGGCACATCCTCTTCGCGATCAGGGTGAATTAAAAGTAACAGTTCGTAATGATTATTCATAGATAAATTCCTCTCGGTATAATGCCCTATTACAATTGTATGGGCGAGGTTAAAAATCCTATGATATATAAACGATCATGCAAATTCAACCAATTCATCATAAAATCATTGATTTATAACCAAATAACCATAATAATGATGCTATATGTCGATATTTGTTGCAAACTGGAAAATGAATGGTGATTCAAGCACTATCTCAGATTTCTGCGCAGAATTGCAACAAAACACTCCTAATACCAAACATACAGTAGTTTGTGCTTTTCCTGACGTTTATTTATCGTCTGCTCACAGGGACCTAAATCAATCCCCTGTCCTGTTGTCCTCTCAAAGAGTAAGTGCTATGTCAAAAGGAGCTTTTACTGGACAGGTATCCGCTACCATGTACAAGGATATTGGGTGTTCTTACACATTAATTGGACATTCTGAAAGGCGGCAGATTGAGGACAAGAATTCTATCAAAAAACAAATTGAACAAGCTTTAGAGGCTGAATTAACCCCAATTATCTGTGTTGGAGAAACCCTTGAAGAGAAAAAAGCAGATAAAACACAAGAAGTTATACTCTCAGAACTTAATCACTATTTCCATCATTCCTTACCTGTAAACTCCCCAATCATTGCATACGAGCCTAAATGGGCCATTGGCACCGGGTTGACTCCAACAGATAAAGAAATTAAAATAGTATTAGAGTCTATTAGAAGTAAATACAGTTTTCCAATACTTTATGGTGGCAGCGTTAACAGCAGCAATTGCAAGGACATACTAAATATTGGATTAGATGGCCTTCTAATTGGCTCAGCATCATTGGATGCAAAGGTTTTTTTAGAAATGGTATGTTATGAGTAAATTTTTATTATCTTTTCACTTTATTATTTGCGTTAGTCTTATATTAGTGATTTTGGCACAAAGAGGCAAAGGCTCTGAAATGGGTGTCGCTTTCTCTAGTGGATCTTCTTCAAGCGTTTTTGGAAGTCAAGGCTCCTCAGGCTTTCTGGTTAAAATTACAACGTTTTTAGCAGGTATATTTTTCATTAATTGTCTCTTGATCGGCATTATTAATAAACAACCAACAAACAATGCATTAATAAAACAAGCAATTGAGGAGAATAATAATTAATTCAATTATGCGCCGGAGTGGTGGAATTGGTAGACACGCTGTCTTGAGGGGGCAGTGGTTATATAACCGTGTCGGTTCAAATCCGACCTTCGGCACCACATTTAAGTGATTATATTATGTATGAGTATATAGCAGTTTTAATCGTTGCAATTATAGGACTTGGGATAGGATTCCTGTTCTTTAGTGTAAACTATATTTTTAGGTTCTTAGGCATTACACCACAGAACCCATCTGAAGCAAAAAATGCCCCCTTCGAATGTGGCTTTGATGCTTTTGAGGATGCCCGCATACCTTTTGATATTCGATTTTTTCTAGTTGCCATTCTATTCATTATTTTTGACTTAGAAACGGCTTTCTTGTTTCCATGGGCCTTAGAGTTTCGTACACTACCCTTAACAGCAATATATTCGATGATATTTTTCTTGACCGTTTTAACTATAGGCTTTATTTACGAGTGGTTCGTTGGCGCACTCGAATGGGAGTAATACATGTCAGATATAATAAAAAAATTAAATACTAAAGGCGTTGTAACTACCTCTCTAGATCACCTGATTAAATGGGCTGATACCGGATCAATGATGCCAGTGACTTTCGGTTTAGCATGTTGTGCTGTAGAAATGATGCATGCTGGAGCAAGTCGTTTTGACTTCGATCGTTTTGGTGTAACTTTTAGACCAAGCCCTAGACAGTCTGATGTAATGATCGTTGCTGGTACATTATGTAATAAAATGGCACAGCCTCTTCGAAATATTTACGATATGATGCCAGATCCTAAATACGTCATATCAATGGGCTCATGTGCAAATGGTGGTGGATATTATCACTATTCCTACTCAGTTGTTCGTGGCTGCGATCGAATTGTGCCTGTTGATATTTATGTACCAGGTTGCCCACCTACAGCGGAAGCACTGGTTTACGGGATCATACAGTTACAAAATAAAATTAAAAATAGTGATATAATTCTTCGGGGAGACTCTTGAATAGTCTAGAAAAAAATATAAGCAAGCTTATTCCTGATGCAACCATCGAAAACTTCAGGGATCAAATTACCTTAACACTCAATAAGGATAGTCTTCTTGAGTCAATGAACATGCTAAAGAAAAATAAAGTGTTTAAGTTTGATATCTTGATTGATATTTCTGGTATAGATTATCTGCATTATGGTGTTAGCGAATGGGATACTGCGAGCACTACCGCAACAGGTTATAGTCGAGCTGTAAGAGAATACAGTATTAATACATCATGGGACAAACCCCGAATTGCTGTATTGTATAATCTTTTATCAACTTTCAACAATCAACGCCTTCGAGTTAAAGTGTACTTGCCAGATTCTATGCCAGAGGTCGATTCAATATGTAAAATTTATCCTCATGCAAATTGGTATGAACGAGAGGCCTATGATTTATTTGGAATTGTTTTCAAAAACCATCCTGACTTAAGAAGAATCCTAACTGATTATGGTTTTAAAGGGTTCCCCTTTAGAAAAGATTTTCCTTTAATTGGACGCAAAGAAATACGATATGATCAAAACGAAGGCCGATGTGTTTATGAAGATGTAAGTATTTCATCGCGAACAACTGTTCCCAAAGTCATCCGTGATGATAACCGCTATTTAGATGAGAAGAATGATGGATGAGATAAACCAGTATACAGTCAATTTTGGACCACAGCATCCCTCTGCACATGGGGTTCTTAGACTAATTCTTCAATTGCAGGGTGAAACGATTTCTAGTGTTGATACGCACATAGGGTTACTACATCGTGCTACGGAAAAATTAGCTGAAACAAAACCCTATAATCATAACATCGGATACATGGACCGACTTGATTATGTTTCAATGATGTGTAATGAACATGCATATGTCATGGCGATCGAAAAACTATTAGATATTACTGCACCTATCAGATCTCAATATATTCGTGTGATGTTTGACGAAATAACCCGGGTCATGAACCATCTAATGTGGTTAGGCGCTCATGCAATGGACTTAGGGGCGACAACTGTGTTCTTATATTGTTTTCAAGGCAGAGAAGAACTCATGGATTGTTATGAAGCCGTATCAGGCGCTCGCATGCATGCGACTTACTATCGTCCAGGTGGGGTTTATCGTGATCTACCTGAAAAGATGCCTCAATACGAAGCCAATAAATGGCGAAGTCAGCAAGACATCAATCGGCTTAACAAAAACCGACAAGGCTCTCTTCTTGACTTTATTGAAGATTTCACTCAAAAGTTTCCATCTACAATTGATGATTGTGAAACACTTTTAACCGACAACCGCATATGGAAACAACGTACCGTTGATATTGGTATTGTAAGCCCAGAAAAGGCTAGGCAATATGGGTTTACAGGTCCAATGTTAAGAAGTTCAGGTATAGATTGGGACCTCAGAAAGCATCAACCCTATGCGGTATATAACGACCTAGATTTCAAGATTCCACTTGGAAAAAATGGTGATTGTTATGATCGCTACATTGTTCGTATCGAAGAAATGCGCCAATCAATTGATATTATCAAGCAGTGTGTTGATTGGTTACGAGCTAACCCTGGGCCTATTAAAATCGATGATAAAAAGATTTCACCACCCAAAAGAGTTGAAATGAAGGATGATATGGAGTCATTAATACATCACTTTAAACTTTATACAGAGGGCTTTGTTACACCTCCAGGAGAAGTTTACAGTGCAGTAGAGCATCCTAAGGGAGAATTTGGGGTATATATTATTTCAGATGGTGCAAATAAACCATATCGATTAAAAATCAGACCTGCCGGATTTAGCCATTTACAGGCGCTTGAAGACATGTGTAAAGGGGTCATGATTGCAGACCTAGTAACTATTTTATCATCTATAGATGTAGTATTTGGAGATATTGATAGATAATGAGTCAGTATAAGTTAGATACAAAGGTAATATCAAAAATTGATCAATGGAAAGCAAAGTTTCCTGAAGACCAATCCAGATCCGCTGTAATTATGTCGCTTCGATATATTCAAGATCATTATGGTTGGCTTTCTGACAAACAATTAGATGCCCTCGCTAAACACCTTGAAATACCCTCCGTACAAGTATACGAAGTAGCTAGTTTTTATAGCATGTATAATAGAAAGCCTGTTGGAAAATATACTATTGGTGTGTGTGACAGCATTTCATGCATGCTTTGTGGTAGCCATGAGTTAATTCATTATATTGAAGATAAGTTAAAGATTAAGGTAGGAGAAACCACACCAGATGGGATGTTTACTCTTGAAGAAGTTGAGTGCATTGCATCATGTACAAAAGCACCAGCACTCCTAGTGAATGGTAAAAAGTACCATGAAAATGTGACAACTGAATATATTGATCGTTTAATAAGCGAACTGGATAAGAATAAAAAGGTGGATAAATTATGAATAACGCAATACCACAAAACTTAGTTTGTTATCGTACTTTTCATTTTGATGAACCTAACTCATTAGAAAATTACCTGAAAATTGGTGGATATAAAGTTTGGAAAGATTTAGTCGCCGGCAAAATAAAACCAGAAAAAGTTATTGAAGAAATTAAAGCCTCTAATCTATTAGGACGTGGTGGTGCAGGATTTCCAACTGGTTTAAAAATGAGCTTTGTGAATCGTGATAAACCAGGTCAGAAATACCTTGTATGTAATTCTGATGAAAGTGAGCCTGGAACTTCCAAAGACCGCTTTATATTAAAAAAGAACCCGCACCAACTTATCGAAGGAATGGCTATTGCTGCATTTACTATGGGGGCAACAGTTGCATATAACTATATGCGTGGTGAGTTCTTTGATGAATATCAAAAATGTGAAGCCGCATTGAAAGAAGCTACTAAAGCAGGCCTCGTTGGATCAAAAGTCCTTGGATCAAATACAGATATACATATTCATAATTTAATAGGTGCTGGTGCATATATCGTTGGTGAGGAAACTGCGATGCTTGAATCTCTTGAAGGAAAGAGGGCTATGCCTCGATTCAAACCACCATTTCCGGCAAATTTTGGGCTATACGGCAAACCAACGACTGTAAACAATACGGAATCCCTCGCATCAATTCCTGTGATTTTAGAAAAAGGAAGTAAATGGTTCAAATCCATTGGAACAGAAAATAGCGGTGGAACTAAAATATTTGCAGTCAGTGGGCACGTAAATAAACCAGGTGTTTTTGAGATACCACTTGGGACTTCGTTTAAAGAATTATTGGAATTATGTGGTGGAATGCGTTTAAATCGTAAGTGTAAAGCAGTTATTCCTGGCGGATCCTCAATGAAAATTGTTCCAGGAGACCTCATGATGAAATCACAGATGAGTTATGAAGGCATGAAGAGTGTTAATTCAGCTATTGGATCAGGTGGTGTTATCGTAATGGATGATCACACCTGTATGGTCAATGCACTAAGCTGTGTTGTTAAGTTTTATCGTGATGAGTCCTGTGGACAATGTACACCTTGTAGGGAAGGTACAGGATGGCTTAACACTATGCTTAACCATATTATCCAAGGAAAAGGGAAACTATCTGATGTCGATCGGTTAGTCGATGTTGCTAATAAAATTGAAGGGAAAACAATCTGTGCATTTGGTGAAGCCGTTGCATGGCCTGTACAAAGCTTTGTTGAGCATTTCAGAGATGAATTTGAATTTTACTGTGAAAATGGATATTCCATATTAAAAGAGAATAATCATGAGTGATACCGTAACAATTTACATTGACGATAAGAAAATTACCTGCCCTAAACATTATACGGTAATAAAGGCAGCTGATGAAAATGGAATTTATATTCCAAGATTTTGTTATCATGAAAAACTTTCAATTGTTGCAAGTTGCCGAATGTGTTTAGTCGAGGTCGAAAATGCCCCTAAAACACTTCCAGCATGTGCCACTTATGTCACAGACAACATGCGGATTTTTACTCAATCAAAAAAAACCCGTCAATCACAAAAAGCTGTAATGGAGTTTTTACTGATCAATCACCCACTTGATTGTCCCATTTGTGACCAAGGCGGTGAGTGTGAGTTACAGGATATTTCTATGGGCTTTGGACAGGAAATAAGCCAATATACGAAAGGCAAACGAGTGGTAGATGATGAGGATTTAGGCCCACTGATTGCTACAGATATGACGCGTTGTATTCACTGCACTCGTTGTGTACGGTTTGGTCAAGAAATTGCTGGTGTCGAAGAGTTAGGTACAATTGGTCGTGGTGATCAAATGGAAATCAGTACTTACCTTAAAAAAGGACTGAAGTCAGAACTTTCTGGTAATGTAATAGATTTATGCCCTGTTGGTGCCCTCACATCCAAACCTTACAGGTTCCATGGACGATCATGGGGATTTAAACAACACGCTTTAGTATCACCGCATGATGGTATTGGTTCAAACTTATATATGCATACCATCAATAATGGTAACGATGATAAAATCATGCGAGTTGTTCCAAGAAAAAATGATCGAATCAATGAAACTTGGATTAGTGACCGTGACCGCTTTAGCTATCAAGCTATTCAACACGAAGAACGAATTACGCAACCAATGATCAAAACAAACGACCAATGGAAAGCCGTGGACTGGCAAACAGCATTATTATATGCAGCAGATTCACTAAACCAAGTCATAAAAAACTATGATGCCAAACAAATTGGGGTATTATCTCATCCAAGTAGCACTAATGAAGAAATGTATATGCTACAAAAATTCTCACGTGAATTAGGTTGTAATAACATTGACTATCGTATTACACAAGAAGATTTCACTGATGAGCTTGAGTGTCCTCAAAATCAATTTTTACCATGCTCTATAAGTAATATAGAGTCATACAAATCATTTTTACTAATAGGATCAAATACTAGAAAAGAAGTTCCTCTCTTAAACCACCGTATTAGAAAAGCTGTTCTTAAAGGAGCTTCCTGCCATTCTATGGATTCTGAGACACATGATTTTAATTTCAATGTAATTGATCAGGTCGTTGTTCCTTACATGCAATGGCCCTTTAAAATTTGTTCAATACTAAATGCAGTCTACGATATTAAAAAAATTAATAAACCAGAACTCATAAAAAAATATAAATCAACTGATCAAGATTTAGAATTAGCAAATAGCCTTTGTAAAGACAAGGGAATAATAATGGTTGGACCTGTAATTGATAGTCACCCACAAGCAAGTATCTTAAGAAGACTCTTAAGACACATGTCTGAAATATCAGGATGCGATATAGGCTACCTACCTAATGGTGCAAACGCTTCAGGCGCGATGCGAGTAGGCTTTGTACCACATGCTGTATCCTCTCAGGGCCTTAATTTTAAACAAATGTTGGACAATCCAAGAAAATTATATGTTTTACATAATATTGAAGCTGAATACGATTGTAACTATCGAAATGATATATATGAAATCCTCAAAAAAAGCTTTGTTATTAGTATTAACCGCTACCGATCAGATGCTTTACTGAAATATTCTGATATTATCTTACCAAACTGTAGTTTTGCTGAAATGGCTGGAAGTTATACCAATTTAATGGGAGAAACTCAAGTTTTTAAAGGTGCATTACCTGCAGTCGGTGACTCAAAACCAACGTGGAAAATAATCGTTGCTCTTGCTAGAATAATGCAAATGGAAGGGTTTCAGTACAAACATTCAGAAGCAGTACTTAATGAAATTAACGCATTGGATCCTAGGGAACAAAATATTAATACGCTACCAACAAAAATCACAAAGCTACCTCATAAGTTCTTTTGGCTCAACAATAATAATGCATTAGCAGTGGATGATATTGTTCGAAGGGCGTATGCATTACAAGAATCGGTAAACCCTGAGCTTGAAATTGTAAGGCTCAATTCAAAAATGGCAAAAGCTTTTAAGCTAAAAGAAACCAAAGGTAAATTAAAAATATCACTTGGCAAGCAAAGTGTTAACTCAAAATACATCATAGATAATGATGTTGCTGATCAAACCATGTATATTCCTGGGATGATTGCTAAAAACTTTCCAAAGCATTGTCAATTAGAAATACGGGGTATCAGTGAATAGTCTTTTGTATGACATCTTAATTATATTGCTTAAGTCAGCTGTAATTCTAATCCCAGTTTTGATTTGTGTAGCCTACTATACACTAGCCGAAAGAAAGGTTTCTGCTTATATTCAAGGCCGTGTCGGTGCAAATCGGGTAGGTATTCGAGGTATGCTCCAGCCTTTTGCTGATGCATTAAAATTTTTATGTAAAGAATACATCAAACCTAAAGCAGCTAATACTGTTTGGTTTTATATAGCTCCCATTTTATCAGTAACAACTGCGATTGCAGGATGGGCAGTGATACCTGTTGCTCCAAATTTTGTAATTGCTGATGTCAATGCAGGTATTCTTTATCTATTTGCAGTTACTTCCCTAGGTGCATATGGTGTGATAATCGCTGGTTGGGCATCCAATTCAAAATATGCTATTTTTGGCGCCATGCGTTCCATGGCTCAAGTAATCTCTTATGAAATTGCTATGGGATTTGCATTAGTTTCCGTATTAATGCTAAATGGTTCCATGAATTTATCTGAGATTGTTATTTACCAGTCTGGAAGTATATTACATTGGAATTTATGGCCTTTATTACCTATTTTTATCATATTTGTAATATGTGGGCTTGCTGAGACCAATAGACTACCTTTTGACCTTGCCGAGGGTGAAGCAGAAATTGTAGCAGGATATATGGTTGAGTATGGTAGTATTGGCTTCATGCTTTTTTTCTTATCCGAATACGCAAATATGTTATTAGTTGCAGCAGTAGGGGCAATACTTTTTCTAGGTGGTTGGAACTCACCTTTTGAGGGAATTTATTTTCTGGATTATTTAACAAGCTGGATACCTGTTGTTATCTGGTTTATCGGTAAAACTTTTTTTATGGCATTTATTATCTTATGGGTTCGTTGGACATTTCCTCGATATAGATATGATCAACTGATGATGATGGGGTGGAAAACACTCATCCCTATTTCACTATTATGGTTACCTGTTATTGGCGTGCTAATTCGAGGGGGGATATTATGATTTTCTTCAAGAAACGTCCTATCCTAACTCATATAGTACTATTAGGGGTATTCATTGGAGCATGGATATTATTTGATTTATTAGGTATGTCTGCATGGTATACAATCAACAATATCGCATCTCCTTTCTATCCAGATACTATTCGTTATGCATCATTTTTTTCTGGATTTGCATGGGGCTTAGTAGGCTGTATCGTCGCTCAATTTATTCTAGTTGGGCGTACAATTCGAATAAAAGCTAACTGGTATTTAAAATTACTAGCCTCCATCTCGATTGCTTTTATTATTTTTGATGTAGTAAGACTCTCGCTTTTAATTCTAATTCCTCTGAGGCCTATTGTGTCGATGTTTGCACTCGAAGTTGCTCAAACAAGCTTTTACTTCAGTATTATTGCATCGCTTTCATTGATATTAATAATTAGAGATTGTATTTACAATCCGACTTATTATAAGAAGTCCACCTCAAAAAAATCGCCATGGATACTGTTTCTCAAGAGAATATTTATTGTAGATTTTTTATCTGGATTGATGCAAACAGGTAAAACATTATTCAAGAAAAAGAAAACCATTCAATTTCCTGAGGAAAAAATGCCTGTTTCACCAAGATTTAGAGGCCTATTAGCACTCAGAAGATACCCTAATGGTGAAGAGCGATGCATTGCTTGTAAACTTTGTGAAGCAGTTTGTCCAGCTCTTGCAATCACTATTGAAGCAAAAACACGAAAAGACGGATCTAGACGAACCACCCGCTTTGACATTGATATGTTCAAATGTATTAATTGTGGTTTATGTGAAGAAGCTTGCCCTGTGGATTCAATTGTTGTAACCTCAGAACATCACTACGTAGTTCGAAAACGAGGAGAAAACATATTGACAAAAGAAAAATTATTAGCCATTGGAGACATGTGCGAGCCTAAAATCGCCCAATCAAGAGCCGAAGATGAGCCCTATAGATAATGACTCCATTTGACGCTTTATTTATTTTCTTTGCAGCAATGACCATCGTCGGGTCATTAATGGTTATTTTTTCTAAGGAAACTGTCACAGCCTCACTCTTTCTTATATTTACATTTGTGAATGTTGCCGCACTGTGGATGACGTTACAATCTGAGTTCCTATCGTTACTTTTGATTTTTGTATATGTTGGGGCAGTAATGACTCTAATGCTTTTTGTGGTCATGATGTTAAATACTAGTGCAGCCACAGCAAACTCTCTACCTCAATTAGTATACAATACGATTAATGTTATGTTGGGGATTGTCTTAATGGCAGTTTTACTATCAACATTTTCATCTTACCAAATTCCACTGGAATTTAAAGATAATATACACTCTACTAAGGCACTTGGACAGATACTATATACCAAGTTTGCACTTCCGTTTTGTATCGTAAGTATTATATTATTCATCGGCATGGTTGGAGCAGTTGGGGTATGTTTCTTGGGAAGACGACCAGATCGAAAATCGCAAAACATTTCAAAACAAATATATACCTCAAAAGAGGAGCGACTGAGATTTGTTCCAGGAAAGCTTAAAGGAAAGCCGTTATGATTGGACTTGAGCATTACGTTTGTTTGGCAACAATCATGTTTGTAATTGGTCTTATCGGTATCGCAATAAATAGAAACAATATGGTTTCTCTTTTAATGTCCATTGAATTAATCCTTCTGGCGTGCAACACAAATTTTGTTACTTTTTCTAAAATGCATCACGAATTAACTGGTGATGTTTTTGTTTTCTTTGTACTAGCAATTGCAGCCATAGAAACAGCGATTGGATTAGCTATCCTAGTCGTAATATTTAGGCAATTGAAAACCATTGATTCAGATAAATTAAGTGAGCTTAAAGGATGATTCGAGAAGTCAGTTCTGTATTACTTATATCACCATTGATTGGAGCATTTATTTCTGGGTTAATATGCCCTGTATTTAATAACAAACGGCTGGCTCATTATGTAACAATCTTCTTAGTAAGCGTATCACTTTTGAGTGCATTTTATTTATTTGATATATTTCTCTTAAATACACATGCACCAGAATATATTTCTTTTTTCAATTGGCTCGATTTTTATAAAATTCAAGTCAGTATAGGTATTTATCTCGATGAACTATCTGTAATGATGATTATGATTGTAGTGATGATTTCGTTTTTTGTGCACATTTATAGTATTGGCTATATGGAGGGAGAAGCAGGCTACTGTCGATTCTTTAGTTACCTATCTTTTTTTACTTTTGCAATGTTAATGCTTGTATCAGCTGAAAATCTTGTCCAATTATTTTTTGGTTGGGAAGGTGTAGGCGTTGCCTCTTATCTTCTAATTGGGTACTACTTTACTAAGGATTCTGCGACCAGTGGAGCCATTAAAGCATTTGTTGTGAATCGAGTTGGGGATCTTGGGCTATTAATTTCGATAGCGCTTTGCTATCACTACACACAATCATTTAGTATCCCCATTATTATCGATCAATTGATCCCATTAACAGGTGAGGTATTCGCATTTACCAACCATTTCAGTGTTAATGCAATTACCTTAATCACATTCATGTTTCTTATTGCATCGATGGGGAAGTCTGCTCAGATACCACTCCATGTTTGGCTTCCAGAATCAATGGAAGGCCCTACACCGATTTCTGCATTAATCCATGCTGCAACAATGGTCACAGCTGGAATTTATTTAATTTGTAGATTCTCGACAATTTTTGATTTATCTCCAACAGTACTCAATTTAATACTATTTATTGGTAGCACAGGTGCATTATTTTTAGGTTTAGTGGGCATTGTTCAAAATGATATAAAACGCATCGTAGCATATTCTACGTTATCTCAATTAGGCTATATGATCGCGGCAACAGGTGCATCAGCTTATTCAGCAGCAATGTTTCATTTATTTATGCATGCATTCTTTAAGGCGCTGTTATTTCTAGCTGCTGGTGCTGTCATCATTGCAATGCATCACGAACAAAATATTCAAAAAATGGGAGGGCTAAGAAAAGACCTACCTCTTGTTTATTATTGCAGCTTAATTGGTACATTAGCACTCGTTGCTTTCCCATTTTTCTCTGGATTTTACTCCAAAGATAGTATTATTGATGCTGTTTATCACTCCAAATTAGCATTTTCTTCGTACGCCTACATATGTTTATTATTAGGTGCAGCAGTAACTGCAATGTATAGCTTTCGAAGTTTATTTTTGGTATTTCATGGCGAAAAAAGGTTCGAGGATAAACTCCATCATGTAGGATGGCAAATAAATTTACCTTTGGTTTTTTTAGCAATTCCTTCCGCAATATTAGGTTTTTTAACAGTACGTCCGATATTTGTGGGAAATATTTTAGGTGCAACCCTTTCCTCTTCAACGATGGCAACATCCCAATTAAATCACTTAGCTGAAGAATTTTCCAGCCCTACTATATCTGCATTACATGCTGTTTTTGGTCTTCCATTTTATTTTACACTTTTAGGATTTTTTATAGTGTATGTCTGTTATGTATCTCACCATTCACTGTACAAAAAGTATAAACGTTATCTTAAAACCATTGCATATCCATTAGATATGCACTGGGGATTTGATTGGCTTGTTGATCAGATCGTACGGGCTTATTCTTTCATTAGTAAAAAATCATATGATATTCTTGATCGAAAAGTAATTGATGAGGGCATGATTTCTAGTATCGCAAATGGTGTTTGGAAAATTGGTGGTCTTTCAAGAGGCCTACAAACTGGATATTTATTCCATTATGCATCAATGATTATTTTTGCTTTATTAACCATTATTCTAATTTTATATTATTAACATGACTTTTGCAGAAACACCTATAATATCAATTTTATTAATACAGTCACTATTAAGTGGTGTTTGGGTATATATTACTCCACCAGAAAAAGCAGAAGCGATTGCTTATACATCCATATTTATCAGCATTGCAATTGTGATGAATTTGTATTGGCACTTTGATCCCAATACAGCACAATTTCAATTTGTTGAGAATATTCCTTGGATCACTTATTGGAGTATCAATTACCAAGTAGGTATTGATGGTATCTCATTACCTTTAATTATGTTAACTGTCTTTATTAACCTGATTATTATAATGTCAGCAAAAGGGCTCGTTAAAAAAGACATTCAAAAGTATTGGGGGATTTTCTTCTTCCTACAAGCTGCTGTAATTGGTGTATTTGTTGCGCTTAATGCCTTTTTATATTACTTATTTTGGGAAGGTATGCTGATTCCAATGTATTTATGTATTGGCATTTGGGGATCCCAAATGCGAAGCTATGCAGCAATGAAATTTTTTATCTTTACTTTTTTTGGCTCTGTCTTAATGCTCATAGCATTAATTTATCTTAGTATAAAATCTAGTACTTCATTTATTTTAGATTTTTATGATTTACCACTGACTTTAACTGAACAAACCTTAATACTCATTGCTTTTTTGAGTGCTTTTGCTGTCAAAGTGCCCATGTGGCCCGTACATACATGGTTGCCTGATGCACATACAGAGGCACCAGCAGGAGGTTCTGTGATACTTGCTGCATTGATGTTAAAAGTAGGTGCATACGGGTTTTTTAGGTTCTGTTTGCCCATCGTTCCAAATGCATGTAGTGAATACTCTTACATCTTAGTTGGCCTCTCGCTAATTGCGATAGTGGTCATTGGATTAGTCGCTTTCACACAAAAGGATATGAAAAAACTCATCGCATATTCATCTGTTGCTCATATGGGTTTCGTATCTTTAGGCTGTTTTATTATTTTCCCGATATTTCAAAGCTCTGGACACCTTAGTATGGCCTATATCGCTGTTACAGGTGCAATGATTCAAATGATTACACATGCCTTTGGATCTGGTGCAATGTTTCTTGCATTTGGAATGTTATATGATCAATTACATTCAAGGCTTATAGCGGATATGGGTGGTGTTGTGAATAAAATGCCAATTTTGACATTGTTTTTTATGCTTTTTGTTTTTGCAAACATAGGAGTTCCTGGGACAGCCGGCTTTGTAGGCGAATTTATGGTATTAGTAAGTTCATTAGAAGCTAATATATTTATAACAATTCTTGCTGGATTAACATTAATATTATCTGCTTCTTACTCTTTATTCATGTTTAAGCGTGTATTTTATGGTCCAGTTCAAGTTAATGCTGTCAATAAACTAAAAGATATTAATACATCTCAAATTTTAGCCTTGTCATTGTTATCTTTTGGTATTCTCTTTATTGGAATTTATCCTTATTCCTTAACACATATTATGGAGCGATCTGTAATTAATTTAGTACAACTTTCATTGCAATCAAAGGTTTAAAATATGGGCGTATATTTAACAGAAGGGATCCTAACATTTTTTCTTTTCAGCACTTTTTTAGCAGCTTTAGGCATTAGAGACTCACAACGTGGTCTTTATTGTGTGATCATGTCATTGTTTGGGTTACTTGTAATAGCCATCGAGATTTATTTCAATCCATTTCAGGTGTTTGCAAATGAGCATTGGGTTGTGGATTCGTTGAGTCAAAACTTTAAACTCTTAACGAGTATTTTTGCAATTTTAATTTTAATCAGTACTTATCGCTATATCCGTAAAGCTAAAATTAAAGCATTTGAATTTTATACCATGTTTTTAGCGGTCATTCTGGGACTATTTGTTGTTTTTTCAAGTAATAACTTTTTAATACTGTTTATAGGTCTTGAGTTATTATCATTACCTATCTTTGCGATGATTGCACTATTTCATCCCTCGACTTCGCGAGAGGCTGCAATCAAGTACTTTATTTTAGGTGCAATGGCTTCGGGTGTGTTTTTATTTGGAGTTTCTTTACACTATGGAATAAGTGGTAATTTAATGCTAGTTCCACCTTCGAGCACACTGATGATACAGCTCAATACGATCTCAACTGCCCTAATCATCATAGGCCTTTTGATGAAACTTGGGGTATCCCCTTTTCATTATTGGGTTCCAGATGTTTACTCAGGAAGTCCTTTACCCATGCTATTAATCATTTCGACATTACCTAAATTTGCATATTTAGCAATCTTAATCAGACTATCTATTAATGGCTTTTTATCTGCAACACCTATTGTAGTGTTACTTTTATTCTTAAGCATATTATCCATTGCAATTGGGAATATTGGAGCCCTTACGCAAACACATTTTAAAAAGCTTTTAGGGTATTCATCAATCTCTCATATGGGCTTTTTATTATTAGGGCTATTACCTGGCATCAAAAGTTTTGTGCCTATTTTTTATCTTATTATTTATTGTATAAGTACATTCACATTCATCTCAGTCTTGATCTCATTGAATGATAAAGTCGAAGAAATTGATTTAATAGAGCATTATAAAGGTCTATTTAACTCCAAATCCAATGAAGCAATGATATTGTTACTCGCTACTTTTTCAATGGCAGGCATTCCGCCATTAGCTGGCTTCATGGCAAAACTAAATATATTCTATATGCTATTTAATTTCGCCGATTCTGCACCACCCTATTTCCTAACCTCGTATTACTTTATTGGTACAGTTGCAGTATTGTTAGCTGTGATTGGGGTCGCTTACTATATTCGCATCGTACGGGTTTTATTTTTTGAAGACACCAGTAGTTTAGTATTTAAATACAAGTTAAATAGTCAGGCACTAATCCCGGCTTACTTTACCTGTTTTCTAATAATACTGTTTGGTTTTTTCCCAGATCAGCTCATTGACTACTGTCAAAACACATTACCTGCAATTTTTTAACAAAAAAAGTGTAAATAATTGATTTACATAATATTTCCTTAAGGTTTATGGAGTACTATAAGTGTAGAGCAGTGGTTTTTCATATCAACTCCTATACCTCCCTCAACGAACCATTGCTCTGTCTTTTAACTTAAAAATAATTTATAATAGCCTCTTAAATATCTTAGGAGATTATGGGAAATATATTTTTTGCTCATTCTGGGGGTGTCACCGCTACTGTAAACACAACACTCAGTGGTGTGATTGACCGCTACTTTCAGTACAACAATGAATTTGAAAAATTGCTTATTGGGAGTAATGGGATATTAGGTGCACTAAAGGAAGAATTGATTGATATTAGTCAATATGACAAAAATGCATTAAATACAATTTTTTCAACGCCAGGATCAACTTTTGGTTCTTGTCGTTATAAACTAAAAGATCCTATTAAACAGTCTGATGAATTTCGCAGAATTTATGAAGTTTTTAAGGCGCACGATATTCAATACTTTCTTTATAATGGTGGTAATGATTCACAAGATACTACCCATAAATTAGCTCAATATTTTGAAGAAAAGAAGTTAGATATCCATTGTATTGGTATTCCTAAAACAATTGATAATGACCTATACGGTACTGATAATTGTCCAGGATTTGGTTCAGCAGCAAAGTTTCTTGCAACATCCATATTAGAGGCTGGTATAGATCTACTTGGAATGCACGAGACATCCACTAAAGTTTTTGTACTTGAAACAATGGGACGTCATGCAGGTTGGTTGGCTGGAGCTACATCTCTTGCACCAAAGCCCTTTCGACCACAGATAATCTTACTACCAGAACGGCACTTTCAAGAAGATAATTTTCTTAGTCAAGTTGAAAAAACAGTACAAACTGAAGGCTATTGTATAGTAGCTGTTGCTGAGGGCTTAAAAAATAAACATGGTTCTCTTTTAAGTCAACAAGGTGGTCAGGATGCTTTTGGGCATGCACAACTTGGTGGTATCGGAGCAAATATTGCTCATCTAATAAAAAGTAAGTTAAATCTAAAATCTCATTTTGCTATTTGTGATTATCTACAACGCTCTGGTCGACATATTGCATCCAAGGTGGATGTCGATCAGTCATATGCTCTAGGACAATTTGCGATTGAGGCCTGCTTAAATAAAACACACCATCAACAGATGTTAGCATTAAAACGTTCCTCTCAAACACCATATCAATGGGAAATAAGTTCAACTCCACTCCATGTTGTCGCGAACCAAGAAAAAGTGGTACCAGATCATTTCATATCAGACTGTGGAATGAATGTTAACCGTGAGTTTATTGAATATGCAAGCCCACTCATCCAAGGTGAAGATACCCCAAAATTTACTGATGGATTACCACACTACCCTATTATTGAAAAAAAGTTTATTAAACCAAAAGCACCAAATTATGTTATATAATCCGATATTAAATAAGCTTCGTATTGCTGAATGGCTACCATTTGTCCAACTTGCATTTTTAATTTGCAATAACTTTATGTTTCAAAGTAGATACTTTGAGGCCATTACTGCAATTTTTTTGTTTTGGCTAAGTTCATTATACCCAATCCATATCATTCGTTCTAAAACATTACATTTTTGCATACTCATCTTAACCAATTTTGCACTCTACTATCAGTTAGATTGGGTTGCTGCATCATTGATAATTGTTGCTAACAACATATATCCATGTCAGAAGTTATCTATTTGGATGCTTTTTTTAGCAATTATCCTATTACAAAATCAAATTTTGTTTTATGGGTTTGCGAGTATCGCTGCAGTACTTTTTCTTACTCAGAAAATTAAGTATGTTAAATATAATTATAATTTCAGCTACAAACCTAAAGTTGTACAATTACTAGGACACTTGTTTCTTGCAACAGCAATCACACTAATGACTGTTGGAATTTATCTGGGATCACTACCATTCCTAAAACCACAGCAACTAGCTTTTGCACTACTACCAATTCTTGCGCTTGCATATCATATTAAATCAAGACCAAATATTGATTATCATTACAGTGTTGGATACATCTTTTGGTTCTGGCTTTTTGCTGGTATTTTGATGGTATTAAATGGCTATATGTTGCCTATTATCGATACGTTATACCCTATTAAGTCTTCGTATGATTTCATATTTTTAGCGTTACAAATAACTGTCCAAGTTTTACTACTGGCTTGTCTATTCTATATCATAAAAATACAGTGCAACACATTTACAAGAATTTGTCCTAAAAAGAATACACTTTTTTATCATCAAATTATGAGTTCGTTTTTTCTGATATCGAATATCATCATATTGCCATTATGCTTAACAGCTGATAATATCTCGCTTTATCAATGGTATACAACCCTGATTATTTGGGGGTGTGCTATATATACAGCTTTAAAATATCCCTTCTATTTGATAAAAGTTGCTATACGAAAGGTATTTATCAATATTTTTAAGCTAGATATTATTGGTCAAGATTCTATAGAGGATCTAAAAAAACCACTCATCATTATTTCCAACCACTTATCTTTAATAGACGTGCCGCTGATAGGATCCATTTTCCCACTTCGATTTATCTTTCCTATAAATCCGACCATAGCAAAAATGAAAATTGTCCGAATTGGAAAAGTTTTCACACAAATATTTCCAATAAAACCTACTCACTCTCAAAAACTGAGACCCTTTATTCAGATGATTAAACTAATGTCTAATGGTGTAATTTTCCCAGAGGGGCATCGAAGCTCTACTGGTAATTTATTGAAAATTTACGACGGAACTGGTTTTTGTGCGCGACTCAGTAATGCAAATATTTTACCCATATATCTTGATGGTCCTCAATTACATCTCACTGCACGCCCAGAACTGACCCGACCAAAATATTGGTTCCCTCAAATAACAGTTAATATTGGCAAACCGTTCAAAATAGATCACCCTAAACATGGAGATCGCATCATCTTTAAAAAACTACTGCAATTACATTGTAGCATGCCTCACGAACGCACATTTTATACATATTTCCAGAAAACAAAACGTTTGGTTAATAGTGATAAAACATTATTATTTTATAAAGACCAAGTCTATAACTATCAAGCAATTATAAAAGCATTACGCAAAATTCATATTTCACACAATGAGTTTTTAAATATAAATGAATACCAAGATATTAATCCGTTACTCATCATAAAAGCTCTCTGTAAAAAAATCCCTCTAGTGATTGGGCCAATTGATACATACAAAAAAGAACCCGATGCTGCCATTAGTTACTTTATAGGTAATAGATGGGAGCATATGAAATTAGAGGACATCTTTAAAATTGTAAAATTATGGGATGGTATTTCAGAAATAACACCAAGTGATAGTGTATTTTATCAAGAAAACAATATAACAGCCCAGGGATTAATATTTGGGGTCATTACACCCTTGTTAACAGGTCATGCAACTGTTATTGGCACAGAAAAAGGCAGGTTAATTTCAGAAGAGATTTACGAGCAACGTAATACCGTTTTAATCGCTGATAAAAATTTATTGGAAAAATTACTAAATTTCCATCATTATTATAATTTATCAACCATTAGAAAGGTTTTTGCCATCGACGCAGAAGCATTAAGTAAGCAGTGGGAAGAAGAGTATATCAGCCCCTTCTTTAACATCTTAACCAATCAACAAGGACAATTAGATCGGTTATCCACACCACGATTTAAAAACGGTATCAGCATCAATGAACTGAGAGAGTCTAATATCGATATCTAACTTTGCAATTGACATTGAGAGACTCCAAAGTTAATCTAGTGAAAGATATCAAGGGTATGCATGAAAAGAAAGGCGGTATTTTTGAAACGAGATGGTTCTTTTGAAGAAAGCACATTTTTACCATCTTCATCACGAAAAGTTCATAAAACAATGTTTACGGAAAGCCCAAGCCGTAAAGATAAAGAGGTATTCAACTTTAAGCTTGATTTTATTGATGCTGAAATACAAAAAAGGTTCTCAAAAACATTTTTATATGAACCTTTTACCGTTGCAACATACATTAATTTTTTTTTTTGATACAATCGCCTGTGCTCTTATTTTAATCTTTCTTTACCCTCTATTTCAAACTGCCCTACTAATAATAGAAGCTCACATCCTTTTATTTATGATTGAAACGGTTATTGCTTATCAGAATACAAATGAAAGTTATAAAAATTATTGTCTGAAAACTGATAATAATGAGACTATTCATCCTTGCGCTTAAAACATAATTGACAATTAATATCCATATAGCTAATTTAATAAGAAAGTAATATTACTTTTATTTGGGGAAATAAATGGACAAAATGCTAAATAAAGTGCAAACACATTCTCCAATCAAGGCCCAAGAACTTAATGAGCCAGTTGTATTAAGAAGAGTACTTTCAAGCCCTCTCAGAAACCATGTTAATTCAGACTTTTCTGAAGAGATTAATGATCTATTTTTACAAAACGAAGCAGAAGAAAACTGTGCAGTACGTCTTTATGAGCCTTTTATTAGCTCTTTTATCGTTAATGCATTCTTCGACACAATAACATGTGCACTTATTTTAATTGTTTTATATCCA
>CACKTD010000006.1 GCA_902603055.1 Coxiellaceae bacterium
ATATTTATCCCTTGTAAGATTCGGATTGCTTGATAAAGTTGGAAGTCAGAATAGGCTATGTCAGATACATCAACCTTTTCTTTTTCTTGCTTTTTACTCTTGTTACCATTTTGTAAATGATCAACAAAACTTTTCTCTGAAATTAAATCATAAATGTTTGTCTGTTTGTCAGCAGGATTAATTTTCTCAATACTAACAAATACATCTGGATTCACGCCTTTTGCCTGGATGGATGTTCCATTTGGTGTATAATAGAGGGCAGTTGTAATCTTAATTAAAGATGAATTATCAACAGGTATTACGCTTTGAACAGAACCTTTACCAAATGTTTTTGTTCCAACTAGAATTGCTCTATGATGATCTCTAAGAGCGCCTGCTAATATTTCTGAGGCAGATGCAGATCCACCATTTGTCAGTACCACAATGGGCATATTATTAGTAACATCACCAGGAGTCGCATTAGCAGTAAAATTTGTGCCTTCTGCTCTTCCCTTTATTGATACGATTGCTTTGTTTTTGCCTAATTTGTCAGCATCAAGGAATAAATCAGAAATTTGTACTACTGAATCTAACAAACCACCCGGGTTATTTCTAACATCAATCACTAAGGCCTTAAGGTCTTTATTTTTTCGCTTAAGTTCATTAATATTTGTCACAACACTTTTATAGGTTGCTTGATTGAAAACGCTGATTCTTATATAGCCAATATTACCACCAATAACTTTAGATTTTACAACCTTAATATTAATTACCTCACGCGTTAAGACAACTTTTCTTGGTGCTTTACTGCCAGGTGTATAAATAGTTAATTCAACTTTAGTATTTGGTTTTCCTCTTAACATGTTTAAGGCTTCATCGGTACTCATATTTTTAAGTACTTTTCCATTGATGCCAATGATCATGTCACCTGTTTTAATACCTGCACGTTGAGCTGGTGTATCATCAAAAGGTGTAATTACCTTTAATGCACCCTGCTCTGGTATTATTTCAATACCTAACCCACCATATTCACCGGTAGACTGTGTTTCAAATGCTTTTAATTGTTTTTCATCAATAAAGTCAGAATGTGGATCTAATCCCTGGACCATACCTTTAATTGCATAATTGAATAGAGTTTTAAAGTCTGTATCTTTGATATAATAATATTTTATCTGAGCCATTACTTTAGCAAATCGTTCGATATCTTGCTGTGTAAGCTCGTCTTTAGTCTGTTGTGCAAATGATGTACTTATCATTATTAAAAACATAAAAAATACTGAACGAATAATCATAACCTAATTCCTTTTAAGATACTCATTAACTATAGTTTAATTTTCCTTTTTTGTTTGAAAATTAATAAAAAATTTACGCATGTTCATTAATATTGGTAAAACAAGTATTAATAATACATTTGCTAAGATTAAACCAAACGTTATTGAAATAGCCATTGGTATTAAAAATTGTGCTGATCTTGAAGTTTCAAATAATAAGGGCGTCAAACCAACAATGGTTGTTAATGTTGTTAATACTATAGATCGAAAACGTTGGCAGGTAGCTTTTATGATCTTTTGAGAATGAGAAATTCTTGGAAATTGCTTTTGTATTTGTTTAAATCGATGTAATAAGATAATTGAGTTATTTACAACAATTCCAGTTAGTCCAAACATTCCGAAAATTGACATTAATGTCATGTCATATCCTAATAAAATATGACCTAAAATGGCACCAGTTAACCCAAAAGGAATAACAAGCATGAGTAGAAATGGCCATAAAAAAGAATCACTTGTCCATGATAAAATTGCATATATCAATAATAATCCAATCACAGCACCAAATTTTATTTCTTCTAAAGCTTCTTTACCATATCTTGATTGTTCTTCTAAATTAAAACGTGCACCAGTATTACTTTCAATAGTTGGAAATACATCTTTTTTCAATTCATTTATTATCATTCCTGAATTGTTAAATCGTCTATCTACTTCTGCTGAAACCAAAACAGTTAGAACTCCGTTATAACTATTATAATTATCAAAACTTTTTCCAATATTAATGTCTGCAATAGTGTCCAAAGTCGTAATTTGTCCGTTTCTACCAATAATAGGTAATGATGCAATATCCTTTATCTTGTTAATATCACTTTGATCAAGTGCTATTTTTACATTAACAACTGTTCCCATATAGCTAAAATCGTGGATAAACCGGCCACTGATAATATCTCGCACCTGATTAGAAATCATACTATTTGAAAACCCATAAAGTTGTGCTTCTGGTTTAACCGTTAATATATACTCCTCCATACCATATGGGAAATCATCATTAATATTATTAACTCCCTTTATTTCAGATAATACATTTTGAAGTTGCAATGAGGCTTTTTTTAGATTTTCTGGATCTTTGCCTTGTATCATAATCTTTAAATCACTTTCGGACGGTCCAGATCCTATTTTTGTATATTGAATACTTTTAATATGGTCATCGACTACTACTTTCTTTTTTATCACATCAAATAATTCATCATTTGATATTTCTCGTTTGTCTGCATTAATTGTATCAAGAATTAAATAACCATATCTTGGATTATAATTTGAATCATTACTTGAGACAGAATCAATATATGGATCATTCGATGATACCCCGACGATAATATTTTTTATTGGACTACCAATCTCACCATTTACTTTTTGGATGATATTTTCTAAATCAAATTGGTAATTAGAACGCTGTTTCTCACTGGTTCCTGGATTAAAAATAGTTTTGATCATGAGAATATTAGCTGGTGGTGATGGAAAAAATTCAAATTTTGGAAAACCCTGAGTTAAAGCAAATATGGTTGTAAATATGATCATAGACACACTTACTAAGCATAATGATGGATAATTAAATAGCTTTGTGAGTCCATTTTTCAATGATGTAAATTGAATATAACGAATTGATCTATCGAGTTGTGTGCGCATTTGATGAAGTTTATTTTTACGTTGCTTTAAAAAACTAACATATAAGTGATGGGGTAATATGAAAAAACACTCTAATATAGAGGCAGCAATAATACAAATTACTATAAATGGAATATCAAACAGTATTTGACCAAATAACCCTTTAATCATTAACAATGGAATAAATGCACAAATAGTTGTTAACGATGAAGCGATTATTGGCTTAAACATAAAATTCACAGAACTAATCACCGCATCAAAAGGTTTCATTTTAGCCTGTAAATTTGTATACGCCTGTTCTGCAACTACAATGGTATCGTCCACTACTATACCCAACGACATAATTAAAGCAAAAGTAGAAAGAAAATTTATCGATCCACCCAATGTATACAACATAAATATTGCAGCTGAGATTGCAATAGGTATTGCACATGCTACCCAAAATGCTAATGTACGATAGAAAAAAAGATTTAGGAGAATGATGATACCAATGAACCCAAAGACACCATTCTTAAATAGTATATTTATACGGTTATATATTTTTTTCCAATTTTCAGCAAAGCTCTCTACTTTTAATGTACTTGGATAATCATTTTTAACGTCATTTATAAATTGATCAACACTAGTTGCTTGATTAAGAATATGGCCACCATTTTGGTTTAACCTTGAAATATTAATTGTAACCGCTGGTTTTCCATTAAAATAAACTTTTTCAAATAGTTTTTCATCCTGCCAGGAAACGTTACTAATTTGTTTTAAGGGAACAACAATTTTTTTATCTGGATTACCGATTTTTAAAAGTTCAAATTGTTTAATTGTAGAAAGTTTACCAGATGACTTAATATTGACATTAGTAGAATTGGTCTCAAACTCACCAATTGAAATATCATTAGATTGACTATATATCATTTCAGCAATATCAGATAATGTAATTCCCATACTAGTATATTGTTCTCGTGAAAGTTCAATCATTAATTTTTGATCAGGTAATCCATGCAATTCAACATAATCTATATCTTTATTAAGGAGCTCTGTCTCAAATTCTTTGGCATAATACCTCATTTCATCTAGAATTTCGGGTCCATATAAAACAACACCTAGTAAATCTTCAGTTTGAGTTGGCTTTACATATTGGATTTTATCTATTGTTTTAGGTAATTTAATGATATTTAACCTGTTTTTTAAATCTTCTAACTGTTCATCAAGGTTAGATCCTGTTGTATATTCAATGACAAAATTTGCGTAATTATCGGATGCCCTTGCCATGATCTTAACAAGATTAGGTGTATTTCTAAGCTCATTTTGAACAGGTTTAATTATTGAGTCATACACTTCCCTAGATGTTGCACCTTGCCATTCGATGTTAATTGTTAAAATATCTGGATTAAATGGCGGGATATACTGAACATTAATCATAAAAGCAGCATATATCCCAAAAAAAATAGACAGGATGGTTAATAAGTTGCTGATTATTCGATTTTTCGTGAAATATTCAAATATCATTTTAATTTCCAATTGGTGCAATGATCATGCCATTTACAGCATCAGGAAATTTTGAAGTTAATATTTTTTTATAAGGAGGTTCTTTATCAAATTTAATTATAACAGTATCTTCTTTACCATATTGATAACCAATTTTTTTAATTTTGGTTAATACCAACTGATTATTTGAATCTACTAAATAAACATAGTCGTTGTAGTAAATAGCATTTACAGTAACGCGATATGAATTATTGGTTGCAGGTAGCTGTAAACTAGTTACTATGGATTGATTTTCATAAAAGTACTTAGATTCATCATTTGGAACATTAAAAACAATGTTTCTTCCATAATTAGATTGTTCGGATGTTGGTGCAAAATGTGAAAAAGGAAGTCTAATTTTTCCTCCATTAATATATACATACGCAACTGAAAACATTTCTGCGGATTTTTGGTTCATATATTGATAAGGAATAGTAGCATGGACCTCATATTGATTTATGGGAATAATAATCATAATCTCATCTTGTTTAGATAGATCGTGATCATTTGAGTAATTGATTTTTTCAACATATCCATCTACGGGCGATTTAACTACAGATTCTTTTAGATCTTTTTCTAAATCATCTAATTCATGATGTAGCTTGTCATTTTCTAACTTAAGTTCATTCAGTTGATATTTTAAATTACTATTATTAATAAGCTCCCTTAAATATTGAATATTAGTCAATGATCTATTTTGTAAAGACTTTTCATAATTTTGTTTACTTATGATTCTTTTTTCAAAAAGCTTTTTATTACGTCTTAATAAATTATCAGCATTACTTCGATTTTCTTCTCCATTTTTTAGCAGTTCAATTCTGAGGTCTAGCTCATATTTAACTTTCTGAATTTTCATTTCATTAATATTGATACTCTTTTTTAAAATATTGATTGCTCTAACAAGGTCTTCTTTTCGATATTTCATTAAAGTTTGACCCTTTTTCACATATTCACCTTCATGAACAAAAATTTTCGCAATTTTAGTATTTAAATTAGTATTAACTTTATATTTATTAGCAACCTTTACATTACCGTAAAGAACTAAATTAGTGGTGTAGTTTCCTTTTTCAAGTGTGATTACTTTGGCCACTCTCGCATTAATATTTTTTTCCTTTTTTTGAATATTAGGTTTGAAGAAATAGATTATCCCACAAATTGCTACAGCTACCGCAATAACAAAAACACTCCATTTAATTGATTTCTTTAATTCCATTTATGCATCCAAACAAGTCAAAATTATAGACTGTAATTGAAATTTATGCTTATTTGTCAATAACTTTAATTAACATATTAATATGAAAAAGTTGTTATTTTAAAAGTAACGGTATGAAATGTACTAATTAATGAACTAAAATTATTAATTGTTAATTATGAATTGCTCGTGCATCAACGATCTGTAATTGAATATTATGCATATTTCTAAATCGATTGATTTTAATATAATATACAGCTTCAATTTGTGTTGAATGGATATAGTCCTCTGGGTCAATATTAAATAAGATTGCTGGTAATGATTTTGTACCATTGATATTTTGTAACGCAAGTTTTAGGTGCTTTTCTCCTAAAATTTTGTATTCCAAAATATTAAAGCGTCCATAAAATAAAGGCTCTTCAAACGACTGACCCCATGGGCCACCAGATTCTATATTGATTGCTTGTTTAATAGTAATATCCTGATCTTCAAGTGACCCATCAGTTACGTAAACTTTTGTAAATATACTAGGATCATATATCGACATTTCTTCAATTAGTTTTTCTTTAAAGAGGCTTAAATTATCATGTTTCAGAGTAAGTCCTGCAGCCATGACATGTCCTCCATAGGAAATAATAAGACCAGAATTTTTTTCATCAATTTTAGTGAGTAATGCTTTTAAATTAACGCCGGGTATTGATCTAGCAGACCCCTTTAATTCATGACTATTAGCTTTCGCAAATATAAATGTTGGCTTAAAGACCTCCTCTTTGATCTTAGATGCTAAAATTCCAATAACACCCTGATGCCAATCTTCTTGATATAAAACCATTACAGGTAAATCTAATGATAATTGATTCATCTGTGATTTAGCATCAATAATCATCTGCTGATCTAAGCTTTTACGTGTTGAGTTAAGAGAATTTAATTGATGTGCAAATTGCATTGCTTGAGAGGTATTATGGCTCATTAAGCATTGTATACCTATAGAGATATCATCTAATCGCCCAGCAGCGTTTAACTTAGGTGCAATATGAAAACCAATGTCATCCGTAGTTAAATGATTAATGGATTTTTTTGAGATCTCAATTAATGCTTGTATACCAGGTCGAGGTTTTGTTTTGATTAGTTTTATACCATTTGCAACTAAAATACGATTATTTTCATCCAATGGCACTAAATCTGCAACCGTTCCTAATGCAACTAAATCTAGGAATTGAGCCATGTTTGGTGTCGACCAAGAGGGATCATTGATTTTAAAATAATGGCGTAGAGCTAATAAAACATAAAATGCGACGCCGACACCTGCTAATGCTTTTGATGGAAATGTATCATCTGGTTGATTAGGATTAACGATTGCTAGAGCATTTGGTAGTGTTTCGCCTGCGAGATGGTGGTCGGTAATAATGACATCTATACCTTGTTCATTAGCATAATCAACTCCCTCAAAACTTGATATTCCATTATCAACAGTGATTATTAAATCAGGCTTTTTATCTTGGAATGACATAATGAGTGGTTTAGATAAACCATAACTGAATTCAAAACGATTTGGTACAATGTAACTATGATTATTCGAACCAAATAATTTCAATGCCTCCATCATTAATGTTGTGCTTGTTGCTCCATCCGTGTCGTAGTCTCCAACAATCACTATATTTTGTGCTTGTTTAATAGCATCAAAAATACGTTTTGCACAACTATCGATATTCTTTAAGGTTCTAAAGTGCTCTAACTTTTTAATCGGCAAAGTAGGATCATAATCCTTGTTCACACCACGATTTCGATAGATATGGTCTAATAGTGAAACTTCTTTAGACCAAACCTCTCCTCTATCTTTAACTACCCAACTCATAGCCAAATAATAACTTTAAATTTTCTGCCAATCAAGATAATGAATATTTATACTTGAATTATTTAATAATTTTAGTAATAATAGAGTCTTTATAAGTTAAATTGAAATGAAACAAAATATACATCCTGTACTTAAATATACTAAAGTAATTTGCCGTGGCTGTTCTAACGAATTTGATGTCCTTGGACAACTAGACCGTTCACCCTACTTCATTGAAGTTTGTTCAAATTGTCATAGTGCTTATACAGGTAAAAGAAAGATTCTTTCCGCTGGTGCAATCGATAAATTTAAGAAGCGATACAAAAACCTTAAAACTGACGATTAATCAATGATTTAATTCACTGATAATTTTCTTGATGAAGGTTTGATCTCCATTGCTTAGCTCCTTTGCATCCCTTATATAATGAACTGAGATGATTAAGTTTAAACTTTTTAGATCGAATTAAATCTGTTAATTCTTCTCGGGAACATGCTGTTAATAAATTAAAATGTGAATCTATTAAGTGTAATTGGTAGATATTTTCATAACACAATCTTCCAATCATAACTCCATTAACATGTTTTAAATGATTAGTAATATCATTAATCGTTTTTATACCGCCATTAATAATACAGTTAATATCTTTATATTTCGATTTTAATTGGTAAACACGATCATAATTTAATGGTGGTATTTCTCGATTTTGTTTAGGGTTAAGGCCTTTTAATTTTGCAATCCTAGCATGTATGATAAAGTTTTTCATTCCAGAACTTTTACAAACATTAATGAATTTATCTAAAAAGCATTCAGTATCGAAATTATCAACACCAATACGACATTTTACACTGATTGAATCGATAGGGATGAATTCAGAAATTGCTTGAATACAATCTTTAACAATATTTGGATTAAGCATTAAACAAGCCCCAAACGACCCACTGGTAACCCTTGGGCTTGGACAGCCTACGTTTATGTTTATTTTACTAAAACCAATCTGACTAAGAATGCTAGCCGCTTTTTTAAATCCCTCAGGCTGATTACCTCCGAGTTGTATTATGGCATTACTTGAGTAAGTGTTTTCTAATAGCTTCGGATTATTAATAATTGCGTTGGTATGATACATCTGACTATAAAAATCAAATGATGGAGCAACCACTGACATGATTTTTTCCATGTCAGGGTTTGAATACCCCATCATAGGTGCAAGTGCTAATATCCCTCGTGTATCTTTACTACTATTTAGCATTAATAAATTTGATGATTGAATCACCAAATGCAGAACATGATAGTAATGTGGCATCATCCATCATACGCGCAAAATCATATGTCACTTGTTTATTAGATACTGATGTCTCTAATCCATAAATTACAAGATCTGCAGCATCGTCCCAACCTAAATGTCGTAACATCATCTCAGCAGATAGGATTAAAGAGGATGGATTTACTTTATCTTGTCCAGCATATGAAGGTGCTGTACCATGTGTAGCTTCAAAAACAGCAACTTCATCGTTTAAATTGGCTCCTGGAGCGATACCTATACCACCGACCTGTGCTGCTAAAGCATCAGATATATAGTCACCATTAAGATTCATTGTTGCAATTACATCATAGTCTTTGGGTCTTAATAAAATTTGTTGTAAAAAAGCATCTGCAATACAGTCATTGATAATTATTTCACGATCACCGGTTTTGATTACATGCCATGGGCCACCATCCAAGGGTTTAGCACCAAATTCATTTTTTGCAATCTCATATCCCCAATCACGAAACCCACCTTCCGTAAATTTCATGATATTTCCTTTATGAACTAAAGTAACTCGATCTTTTTGGTGATCAATGGCATATTGAATTGCTTTTCGAACAAGTCGAGCTGTGCCTTCTTTTGAAATTACTTTGACACCTACTCCCGCTGTTTTTGGAAAACGTATTGTTTTCACATTAAGATCGGTTTCAAGAAAGTTGATTAGCTTTTTCGCATCATCACTTTGTGATTGAAATTCTATTCCTGCATAAATATCCTCAGAGTTTTCTCTAAAGATTATCATATCTGTATTTTGTGGTTCTCTGAGAGGAGATGGTACACCTTTAAAATATTGCACTGGTCGTAAACATAAATATAAATCAAGTGTTTGACGAATTTTAACGTTAATAGAGCGCATTCCTCCACCCACTGGAGTTGTTAAAGGACCTTTGATGGATACTTTATAATCATTTATAGTTTGACATGTTTCTTCAGGCAACCATCCATTTTCACCATATAATTCTGCTCCCTTTTCACCAGCATATACCTCAAACCATTCAATTTTCTTTTGATCGCCGTAAGCTTTATTTACGGCAGCATCAATCACTTTAATCATAACAGGAGTTATATCGATACCAATTCCATCACCTGTAATATAGGGGATTTGTGGGTTATTAGGGACATTCAGTGTGTTATTTTCTTTATTATAAGTTATTTTCTCACCAGCATTTGGGTATTGTATATGAGTCATAGTTTCTCTCTCTAGGCCTTATTAATTATTCTCTCTTATGTTAATAATTTATTAAGCATTTGTAAATATTTACAATTAGTAATATGATATACAATTAAAAGCAATTAACTAAAAATATGTCTAAATTTAAAACAAAAGTTGCTGTAGCATTGTCTGGCGGGGTTGATTCTGCAGTATCTGCTTATTTATTAAAAAAATCAGGTTATGATGTCCATGCATTTTTTATGAACAACTGGACTGATCATGAATACCTTTGTGAATCTAACCAAGATAAAGAAGATGCCATCTCAATTGCTGATCAGTTGGACATACCAATATCTATTATTAGTTTAGAATCACAATATAGAGCCGATGTTTTTCAGAAAATGCTGGCCGATTATAAAGCTGGGTTAATTCCAAATCCTGATATATTATGTAACAGATATATAAAATTCAATGCATTCATACAATATGCTATGAATCTAGATATGACCCTTATCGCAACCGGGCATTATGCACAAATAAATCAGAAACAGCAATTAATTCAAGGATGTGATCCTAAAAAAGACCAAACATACTTTTTATGCGGCATCAGTCATGATGTAATTCAAAAAACACTATTTCCAATTGGTCATTTACATAAACATCAAGTACGACAAATAGCACAAGAAAATAATCTCATTGTATCGAGAAAAAAAGATAGTGTTGGTGTTTGTTTTGTGGGACCAAAATCATTTAAGACATTTTTGCAAAGCCACATTATTTGTGGTCAAGGTAATATTGAACTTGAAGACGGTACAATTGTTGGTCAACATGAAGGAGCCATATTTTATACATTAGGTCAACGCCAAGGTTTAAATATAGGTGGGATAAAAAACTATCCTGAAAGTCCATGGTATATTATTAAACGTTGTATTACTTCAAATACTATCACTATCGACCAAAACCCAAAACACCCTATTCTTAGAACAAAACAATTTGAGTTAAAGAACATCAATTCATTAACAAATGAAAAAATTCCAGAGCAAGTATACTGTCGACTTAGGCATGGAGGACCCTTGTACACTGCATCATTACATGTTCAAGATTCTATTCCAAAAATTAAATTAAACAATGAAGTATATGCTTTATCACCTGGACAATGGTGTGCATTGTATCACAATGATCAATGTATTGGTGGTGGTCAAATTATAAAAACATACCCAATTTAAGTGGGTTTAGGTTAGGATAGGTATTATGAGAAATAAGTTCACATTTTTAGGATTACTATCAATGATCATTGTATCCATCGATAGTGTTCGTAATTTACCTGCAACAGCCTTATTTGGATCTCAAATAATTAGTTTATACTTATTGGGTGGCTTACTATTTTTCATCCCAGCTGGCATTATTGCAGCTGACTTTACCCTCCAAATACCAAAAGAGGGTGGTATCTATACATGGGTGTCCACTGCCTTTGGAAAACGTATAGGATTTTTTGCCATATGGCTTCAATGGGTTGAAAATGTAGTTTGGTTTCCATCCATCGTCTCATTCATTGCGGCTTCATTTGCCTATTTACTGGGTCTACATACTTCCGCCTTATATTATGCAATTACAGTACCCGCATTATTTTGGTTGTGTACATTTATTAATTTAATGGGAGTAAAGATTACCGAGCGTTATAGTTTGATTGCAACTATTTTCGGATTAATTTTACCTTTTGGAGGTATTGTATTAATGGCAATTATTTGGATCCTATCCCATCAACCCATTGCAAACCCAGAAATCTATAGTGATTTCAGGCTTTTTGAAAATTTTACGAACTTAGATTTTTCTGCTATGGGTATTATTTATTTATCACTTGCTGGCATTGAGATCACTGCAGCTCATATCAAAAATGTAGATAATCCACACATCATATTTCCAAGAGCAATTTTAATTGCAACGGTATTTATTTTAAGTTCACAAATACTTGGAAGTTTCTCTCTGTTTATACTTATTCCACTGAAGGATATTAATCTAATTGAGTCGGTTATTAATGTATTTAAAGTGGTTTTATTGAAATTTGATCTCGTATATATGATGCCAACTGTTGCATTTTTACTAATCGTTGGTACCTTTGGGACACTCATTAATTGGATAATTGCACCGATCAAAAGTTTAGCTGTGGCTGCCAGAGATGGATTTTTGTTAGAATCATTTTCATCTTTAGATAATGGTGAGCCACCCACCATTTTATTAATATCACAAGGGGTAATTGTTACTATTTTAAGTAGCCTATTTTATCTACTAGGTGATGTTAACCAGAGTTATTGGCTTTTATCTATTATCCCTGCTGGATTGTATCTTTTAATGTACTTAATCATGTTTGCATCCTATTTTTATTTAAATATAAAAAAGAATTTAAACTATAAATCGCAATTTAAGGGAAATATAATGTGTGTGATGTCGACAATTGGCTTAGTGGGTTCGGCATTTGGTTTATACTCAGTATTGCTTCCGCCGGCAATGATATTTAAAAATATGAGTTATGCATCATATTCTGTTATCATTTCATTTGGGGTATTTATTTTTTGTTTGCCAGCTTTAATTTCAATGTACTTTTATGACTACGAAAAAATCAAATGAGTTAAAATACGCAAAGAATGTTACTTTGTTAAGTGCATTTATTAATTTTATTCTAGCAATTATTAAAATAATGGTGGGTAACCATACATCATCCAGAGCACTAACTACAGACGGTGTTCATTCGTTAGCAGATTTATTTACCGATGCATTTGTTTACTGGGGAGCTTCCATCGGAAATATACCACCAGATGATAATCATCCCTATGGACATCAACGCATCGAAACTATGACCATGATTATTTTATCATTAGTATTAGTTACAACAGGTGTAATTTTCGCTTATGAAGCAATTAATCATTTTTATGATGCACCGAAAATTATGGGGACATATGTTATTTCGGTAGCATTTATATCCATCATTTTGAATGAAGTGATATACTACTACACCTATAAGATTGGGCAAAAAATACATTCTAATTTGCTGATATCAAATGCATATCATCATCGAAGTGACTCACTATCAAGTTTAGTTGTTCTTATTGGAGCAGTTGCGAATATTTATGGTTATCACACATTGGATTCACTTGCGGCGTTAATTGTAAGTATTATGATTATAAAAATGGGGATTGATCTTATTACGGAAGGTGTTATGGAATTGATTGATACTGGTGTTGATGATCGTACAAAAGAAAAAATCAAACGAATTATTAAGAAATACCCTGAAGTGATAGCGATACAATCTTTAAGAACTCGTTTAATGGCTGGAAGGATTTTTATTGATATGAGTTTAAAATTAAATAAATTCATAAGCGTATCTGAGAGCGCCTATATATCAAAAATGATTGAAACTAATTTAAAAGATAAATTATCTCTTATTAAAGATGTTGTTATTCATGTAACGTCAGATAATGATATTTCCAGAGAAGAAGTAGGTAATACAAAGATATCACGAGAAGATCTCGATATATTGTTAAAAAAACAACCATATTATCAATCAATTGATTACTTTAAGGTATATTATGATTTTGAAACCGAAATCCACTGTATATTAAAAAAATCAGCTGATAAAACTAAAATAAAGGGAATAAAAAAATTAGCTGACCATATCAAGATTATCTTCATGGAAGACGTCAATCATACTATATGATTTCTTTTGACGTCGCATTATTGATAACATCAAAATATGACTGAATCATTTTGTCCATTAAAAAGTGGCTCTGGGCAAACTTTTGACCATTTACAGAGCATCGTTTAATTTCTTGATCATGGGTTAACATCCAATGAATTTTTCTATAGACATCATCCTCATCGTTGCCATCACATGTATATCCAGTAATCTGATCCTTTACAATATCATTTACCCCTCCAGTTTGTCCTGTCAAAATTGGGCAACCAATTAGTTGGGCCTCAACTAGTGTAATTCCAAAACCCTCCACAGAACTTGTATTTTCATCATATCTTACGGGCATTACGAAAATAGTTGCCCGTCGAAATAATTTGGCTTTGTCCTTATTAGAAATAAAACCTAAAAATAAAACGTTATCCATTAGATCTTTTTTTTGTACTAAATTTAAAAGCCTAGATTTATCATGACCGTCTCCAGCAATCAAATAGCGAATATTAGGCCATTTTTTTTTCAGTCTTTGAAGAGCACATATTACCTTATCATGTCCTTTTCTTGGCTCAATACGACTGATTGTTAACAATATTGGTCCTTCATTTGTAATGTTATTGCCGATGTCTGGATTAATAGCCTGAAAAGGATTGATACCATTCGGTATCACCTTAACATTTTCAAGACTTAGTTTTTTTAATAATTGTGCTGTAAAATTTGAAACAGCAATAATCTTATAACAATGAGATAGTGAATTATTAATTCGTATGCGTTTTTTGATCGAACCCTTGTCCAGTACATCATTTCCGTGTGCAATGGTTATCAACTTATATGATTTATTCTTCAAATACGAGATAATGTATTCATTAGACTTCCATGTATCAGTAATAATAAAAAAATTATCATTATCGCTCAATCCATTTAATAAACTAGTAATAAAATAAGTTCTCAAAAATTTTATTCGGTTATATCGAATAATATTAAACGATTGTTTTAAATCCCATTCTCGAGATCCTAATTGGGCTGGAGCAATTACAGTAATATTAAAAAAATCTGATAGCCCAAAGGCTAAATTGTACATCACTGTTTGAATGCCACCAATAGATGGTGGAAAGTTTTGAGTTAATATAATGATACGAATTTTTGGCATATAGTCTTTACGAGAATTAAGGCTTCTGTCATTATAACAAAAGTATTATTTAAGATCATTTAAAAAGGGAGAAAATATGATTCAATCACTCAGTCCAGAACATGTTGTACCATATTCTAAATCGACACAATCATATGCTCTTTGGTCAATTGGTTTTTACCTTTTAATGTTCATTCCTACAGCACTTACACTGGGTAAAGCACCCTTAGATATAGCAATTTCTGGAATTAGTGTATGCTTTGTATTAAACGCTGTTGTAATGAACGATTGGAATTGGTTGAAAATCAACTGGGTTCCTATAGCTTTAGTAACATGGATATATTATATACTTATATCATTTCAAGCTATTCAACCACTTACATCATTGAGTGCAGCACTACCTTTTGGACGTTTTATATTATTTGGAGTTGCTTGCCAATATTGGTATCTAAAGGATAATACTGTACAAAAGCATATGATCACTGCTATTGAGTTTGCAGTTTTATTTTTAACATTTAATGCTTGGTTACAATATTTTTCTGGAAAAGATTTGCTCGGTATAGAGCCAATTGGAACCCGATTAACTGCACTATCTGGGAAACAGGTTGTCGGAGGTTACCTTGTTATGATGGCTTGGCCTGTCATTATTAAATGGTTAATGGATGTCCAAAATAGTAATAATTCAGTTCAAAAAAGAATACTTATATTTTTTATGGTTCTTGCCGTATTTACATTAATACCTGTAACTGGCGAAAGAACAAGTTCGTTATGGTTAATAATGGGTTTAGTGATGACTTATTTATTAGTACCACAAACTCGAATTGCACTTTTTCTCATCACAATGCCTTGTTTTGCGATTCTTTCAATCGTTATGATGTTTAATGCCGATCTTGCAGAGAGAATGTTAGTTTCTACTCCAAATATCATTGCAGATACTGCAAAATCAAGTCTTAACCTAAACCATGAGGCTAATAATATTTATAGTAAAATCAATCAAACAGCTCTAAATCTCTACCTTGATAAACCTCTTTTTGGAGTTGGGTTAAAACAATTTGAGATTGCATGTCAATCCGCACCAAGCTCAATTAATAAAGTACGTGATTTCTATATATCTACAAGTGGCGAACAAAATAAATGCAATAATTCGCCTCAAAATATGTATTTAGAGTTTTTAGTTAATACAGGAACAATTGGTACTATCTTATTCTTATCATTAATGAGTATTTGGGCATGGAATATTTATCAAAAAAAGGAACGAATTAGTGAAACTAAAATTACTCAAGATAAAGATAATCAATACACAATTACAGTTCGTAACAATCCAATATATATAGGTGTCCTTATTGCATTATGTATTAGGGTATTTCCATTTGTTACGACTACAAGTTTCTATTTTTCATGGGGTGGATTAACCTTTTGGTGGATGGGATGTTGGCTATTGGCTCAATTAAACAATGACAATAGATAAATCAACTACTATTGTCTCAGTACTACCCTACTGTGACCTTTATTCAAATGACGCGTATGGAGCTGTATCATTATTAGTATCAGAATCTATACGTAATAGTGAATTTAAAAATCAAATTGTTTTGGGTCGCAATCATACATCAATGACTTTACCGGAAGGACAATTTTCAGGTATTGATCTAAAGCGCTCTTTTTTTAAATCCACTTCTTTTAAATATTCACAAGCATGCATAAAAGTTATAAAAAATCTCAGCCAAAATACACTCATTGAAATTCATAATCGCCCTAAAGTGATTCAATATTTTATAAATGCTACTAAAAAAATAATATTAATTTTTCATAACGATCCACTTACAATGAATGGATCCAAGTTAATTAAAGAACGCCTTCAATTATTAAAACAATGTAGAGCAATATTTTTTGTAAGTAGATATCTATTAAAACAATTTATGCAGGGACTTGAACAAAAACATGATTTTCATAATTGCTTTGTTATATATTATGGGTTTGATTTCAATAAAAAAATAACTACTACAAAAAAAAGTAAAGAGATTCTATTTGTGGGTAAGTTAATTCCTGAAAAAGGTGCCTTAGAATTATTAAAAGCATGGAATAGTTTATCTAAATATCACCAAGATTGGCATTTAACAATGATATCACCACCTGGCAAATCAAAAAAATACATTCAAGAATTCAAACAAATGATTAAGACAATGGATAACTCTGTTGAACATCTTGATTTTAAACCTCATTCTGAGATACTAAACTACTTCCAAAAAGCTGAAATTGCCTGTTTACCATCAATTTGGCATGAACCTTTTGGTCGTGTTGTAATGGAGGCTTTAGCATCTAGTTGTGCGACTATTTCCTCTTGCCATGGAGGTATCCCAGAAATAATAGAGAATGCCGGTTTATTAATAAATCCAACAGTAAAAAATATTGCTTTAGCACTTACAAAGGTCATAAATGAAACTAACTATAGAAAATCTCTACAACTAAAAGCACATAAGCAAGTAGTAGATAAATTCAACCTTATAAAAACGACGAGACAGCTTGATTCAGTACGTCATCAAATAATAGCTTCTGGTTCCTTATCTCTAATGGAATGATGATAGTGAATCTTTCGCATATGTTGTTGATCAAATTGATCTATACAAGGCACTGTCATGTTAGGATCTAGCTTATTATGCATTCCAGCTAAATGAATAATACTAATGGGTTCATATGGAATATATAAATCGGTAAAATAACGTTGTTTGCTATCATATCTCCAGACCGGAGGATCGAGAAAATTACAAATATCTGGAAGTAATTCAACACCTAATTTATTCTGGTCTACTGCAAGTGCGAGTGATAATTGGTCACTTGTAAAAACACGGCCTTTTTTTAAACATAGATCTTGCCAATATTGCCAATATTTCCAGTGTGGAGCTTTTACGTTTAACGCATAAACACCACAATTTAAAACAGGTCTTGAAACTAGACTTTTACTAAGATTTTTAGGAAGACGTGCGCGTAATGCATTTTTATATAATATACCTCGAGGTTCAACACGATTAATATGCTTTGAAAAAGGATGAAACCTAAGACTAAGATGACTATTTTGAAGTCGGCTGGCTTGAGAAACGATTGCTAATTTATTCTTCGCTGCTCCTTGGAGGAGGTAGTTGATTGCAGTGGTTGTTTGCATCCATGTATCCGCATCTAAAAAGATGATTGTTTGGTAGCCAGATAATAGTTTATTAAGGTGTGCCTTATGATAATTGATGAGAAGGTTGCGTCTATTTTTAAATTGCTGTTGTTGAGCGTCATTTAAGAAATTAAGTGAAACAACCTCAATATGACGATCTACTAACCAGTGTTTTTGGCTTGTAGAAATACCAACATCTAAAAAAACGAATTTAAATTGATCCGTTAGATTAAGATCAAATAATGATGATAACAATGATTGTGCTAATCCAAAAAATTGTTCATCACATCCTGTTACTATTACGTTTTCCATTAATACCTCAAAATAACAATAACATATTATCACTATGAATAGAATATTGATTATCAGTGTCTAAAAATGCAAAATTACATTATGGACAATATTCTAGTCATAAAGCATGGTGCACTCGGTGATATATTCTTAGCAATACCTGCTTTTGCAAGTATAAAAAAACATCATCCAAATGCAATAATTACAATCATGACTCAATCTTGCTATATTGATCTACTATCTAAAATGCCCTATTTCAACTATGTTATATCAGATGATCGTAAAGCTTTTTGGAATTTACCTTATTTATTAAAAATAATTAAACAAATTAATCAAAATTTTCAAAGAGTTTATGACCTTCAATGCTCAAAAAGAACAGCATGGTATCATAGTATGATTTTTTCAGAAATTGAATGGTTTGGGCGTTCTCCTAAATGTTCACACCCTATTCCTTTTAATGCAGGTGAAAAACATGTTATTGATTCCTACAAGGATCATTTTCAACATTATAATATAGCCTTTTTAGAAGCACCTTATGATATGAGTTGGTTACATCAAACAACCAGTATAAATGTACCAAAAAATAAATATGCTTTGATTATTCCAGCATGTTCACCTAAACACCATCAAAAGCATTGGACTATAGATGGTTTTGCAGCAATGATTAAATGGTTGTACGAAAATAATTACATTTCGGTTTTAGTGGGTGCTGGTAAAGATAAACAGATTATTGATCAGATTAAAACAAAAGTTCCGTTAAATAGTTATGAGGATTGGTATGATGCTTCTCCTATTCCGGTTGTATCCAAATTAGCGCATCATGCAAAATTAATTATTGGTTTAGATACAGGCCCAATGCATTGCGCTGCTTCATCAAATACTCCTTGTATAATTCTTTTTTCTAACTTTAAATCTCCAAAATTATGTGCACCAAAAGGACCATATGTCAATATTATTGAGAGTGATGATCTTAAAACATTGCGGCCAAAAGTTGTAATAAATAAAATTAAACAGTTGCTAGCTTAAATTTATTTAATACGTTTTCATAAAGTGCTAAAGTTTCATTCCCCATCCGCGATAAAGTAAATTTATTTAAAACATGTTCGAAACACTCGTTTTGCATTTTTTCTAATTCAGACTTTTTCATTTTTAATATTTTATTCAGGCAAGAGCCTAATGATTTTGCACAATTTGGTTTAAAAAGCCAACCTGTTTTATCTGGTATGATTGTCTCAGTAAATCCACCCTCCATTGGTGCAATCGTACATCGCTTGAGCAGTCCTGCCTCAATTGGTATTCTTCCAAAAGGTTCAATGCGTGTGCTTGAATTTATTACATAATCAGAACATAGATAAGCAGCGCAAAGGTTGTCACAGTTTCCAATATATGTAGCAGTTATATTCGATGGTATCAGTTTTATTGATTCTAAAAGAGCATTTAAATACTTTGGTTGATCACACTTACCCATAAAAAGGATTTGTAAACTTAAATTTGACTCAATATATTTCAAAGAATCAATTAATAAGTGCTGCCCCTTTCCATGTGTAATCCGAGCTGGAAAAATAAGTACTGGTGCTTTACCAAATAGATACTTATCTTTGAATGATTGAATGTCATTATTTTTTGCAGGTTGGGGATTTTCATTAGAGCCTCGATAGATTAAATGAACCTTGTCCATAACTTTAGGGTAATAAGTTGCTATATAATTTTTTATGGTCTGTGATGTTGCTATGACTGCATCCCCTTTAGTAAAGGAAATATTATAGGGATATTTAATATGCGCGAAACCCATGCTATGCGCTGCATAACACGTAGTTATTAGAGGAAAATTATGAGTTCTTTTCGCAATACTTGCTATCCAACATGGTACTCTAGAATGGGCATGGACAAGATCAAAATCATAGGATTTAATAAGTTCAATTAATATATTTGATTTTTCTTTCCATGTTAATATATTTTTAGAATGCCATGGATACTCTAAATGCGGTATGTTGTGTGTTTTTAATTTTGTCTCAAAGTAGCCACCAGCAGAAGTAACAAAAGACTGGTGTCCATGTTCATTTGCATAACAAGCCATATCAAACACACCTCTTTCAGCACCACCATGATCAAGCCGGGGGATTATATGCAATAGTTTCATATGACAAAGCCTTTTATCTTCTTAGTTAACTCAATCCGCTCATCCATCTTTGAATATTTCCATGGTATAAAATCACCTTTAAAGTCTTTTAAAATATTTTTTGATTTAAACAATCTAAGCATTCTTAAAATTTTTGATTTAAGTTTAAATTTATTTAAATGAATCAAATGAATTGGTTTACCTGTGAAAGCACATTCCGAAATCATTGAAACTGAATCAGATGTAATCATGAACTGTTCAGAAATTGATAACAATGTTACAAATGCATCTGGCTCTTCATCAAAATTTAAAAGTGTCTTGTCATAATGAGTTAGAAAAAGAAGCATCTTTTTTAATAAAGGAGGAGTTCTTCTTGATGTTATCCAATAACAGCACCCTTTCCATTTTTTCATGATGTTATAAATATTCAATGCGGAAATAACAATGTCATTATTATTCATTCTATGTTTTTTTGTATTTCCACCTATAACCAGGCCTAAAACCAACTTCCCTTTCATCTTTTTCGTGTCAAACTGGGTTTTTGCATGATCAAGTTTTTTTTGGGTAATATCATGTAATGCACCAGTATAACTTATTGAATTAGCATAAGATGGTTGATCGTGATCTGGAATCACTAGATAATCAAATTTCCTATGAAAGTGGTGTGGGTCTTGAATATGAATACACCGAAGTTTATTGGCACTTAATCTTTTTAATAAAAGTGCAATTGGTACACTACGATAACCTGCAGTGATTACCCATTCCGGATAGGGATCACAAAATAAATCATTATCTTCAAAATCCTCTAAAGAGGTATTATTTAACCACATGAATGGTAGATAATACTTATAATTTTTTAATCGAGTAGATTTTGTTTCCCATTTAAAGTTTAAAGATTCAGCTAATCCTGTGGCTTGACGAATATGGCTTAATTTGCCATCTGTAATTACCCAGCATGAATTTTTAAGCATTGGGAACTAAATATTTGTTATCAACAACATAGTCTTGGTTTTGATACAAAATTAATTTTTCTTGGTTATTTAATGATGCTTTGTTGTGAAACGTTTCGCTGGTACTCATACAACCAGACAACATTAAAAATAGACACATTACCCTCATTGTAGCTCCTCAATAATATACGGCATTAATGCTTTTTGAAACTGTGCTTCTAATGGCATTAATGGTGATCTTGTTTGATTAGATTTAATTAGTTTATGGTGTGATAGTAACCATTTTATTGGCACTGGGTTGACACGTAAATTCATCGACTCTAAAAGTGGAATGATTCCTTTATCATGATTTATCATAAAATTTTTAGTTAATTCTGGATAAACATTGGATATCACTGAAATCAATCCGTGTCCACCATGCTGGCAGTAATCATAAGCACTTAAATCATCGCCAGAAAAAATATATCCGTAATCATCCTTAATTGAATCAAGCCATAATAAATTAGCAGTTGCATCTTTAAATCCAATACAATTCGATAACTTTAATATTTTTTGTACAGTATGTAAATCCAGCTTTGCACCTGTTCGAGTTGGTACATGGTATAAAATGAAAGGTCCATTAAGATTGGCATTAATCTTTTTAAAATGCTCATAAATCTCTGGATTCGATGGGTTATTATAATATGGAGTTACAATCATTACTGCATCTGCACCATTTGAAAAAGCGATATGTGAGTTTTGAATTGTTGAACGAGTGCAGTTTGATCCAGTGCCGACAATAATAGGAATGGATTTATTAACCTCAGTTACAGCAACTTCAATTAGTTTATTTTTCTCCTCAGTATCTAAGCAAGCACTTTCACCCGTGGATCCCAAAATAACAATGCCATCAACCTCTTGATTAACTTGAAATTTTAACAACTTACTATATGAAATGTAATCAATTGTTTCATCTTGGTTAAATGGTGTGACGATAGCTGTTAATAATAAATTATTTTGGTTTGAGAACACTGATTCCCCCCATGTACGGTTGTAATACAGAAGGTATATTAAGTACTTTTCCATCAAAATAGTTTTCAAGTACAGCAATTAATGTTCTTCCAACGGCTAAACCTGATCCATTCAAGGTATGAACAAATCGAGTTTTACCATTTTCTTTAAATCGAGCTTGCATTCTTCTTGCTTGAAAATCATGACAATGACTACATGAGGAAATTTCACGATAAGCATTTTGCCCAGGTAGCCATACTTCTAAATCAATTGTTCTATGTGCACTAAATCCTATATCACCAGTACATAACATAACCTTTCGATAAGGCAATTCTAATAACTGTAATATTGATTCTGCATTTGCTACTAGATCTTTAAAAGCACTATCTGCCGAATCAGGATGTACTATTTGGACTAACTCTACTTTATCAAATTGATGTTGTCGAATCATTCCTTTGGTATCTTTTCCATAAGAACCTGCTTCCCTTCTAAAACATGGCGTATGTGCCGTTAGTTTCATTGGAAGATCTTCAGGTTGGATGATTTTATTTGCAATAAAATTAGTCAAAGGTACTTCAGCAGTAGGTATAAGTCCAAGTTTATCTTTCTCAAATATGAACTGGTCTTCAATAAATTTGGGTAATTGACCTGTATTGTACATGGAATCAAGATTAACAACGATTGGAACATAACATTCTTGATAACCATTTTTTTGAGTCTGAATATCAAGCATGAACTGTGTTATGGCTCGATGTAATTTAGCAATTGGGCCTTTTAAAACAACAAACCTTGATTTGGAAAGACTACTCCCTAACTCAAAATCCATGCCACTAAACTTTTCACCTATTGAAATGTGATCAATGTCACTTTTAAAACATTTATCATCCAGGAAACTGCTAAGAACTTCATTATCATCTTCTGATTGTCCAATAGGTACTGATGAATGACATACATTAGGAATGAAAGATAAAAAAGTATCTATCGCAACTTTGGAATCTTGAAATTGATTATGCTTTAACTTAAGTGCATTGGATATAGATTCTACTTCTTTGAAAAGTGCATCTGTATCCTTTTTTTGTGATTTCAAAATACCGATATTTTTGGATAAAGCATTTCTTTGAGTTTCGAGATCTTGTTTTTCTTGGAGCAAAGTTATGAACTTCGAATGTAGTTCATTAAATTCATCTCGGTTCAATTCAAACCCTCTATTGTTGAGGTTTTCATATACGAAATCTAAGTCATTACGAAGAAGCTGAACATCTATCATTCAATAATCTCTACATCTTTTGGATACTTTATTTGAAAATCTGATGGTTTAGGTTTCTTATTTAGCATATTTAGAGTCATAACACATTTATAATCGATCTTATCCACAATGGTGATTTTCTCAAGTTGATTATTATGAAACACAATTTCAACCCGTTTGAACAAATCAGATTCACTTTTTGGTTCAAATACTAACCTGTTTGATTCAAACTTTAAATTATACTTTTTTTGTAATGTCTCTATATCTGTTGACAGTAATCTTGCAGGCGAGTCAAAGTCTAATTTAGCAAAATTTTGTTTAGTTACCTGGTTTAATGCTTGATCATAAACAACTAGTTCCTTGTGTGATATCCAGATGGTCTGAATATAAGGATTCTTTGTTTCCCATTTTGATCCATATTTTGAATCATAATAAAATAAGCCTTTCTGGTGATCATAGGACTGATTTTTATCATCATAATTTGTAATATCGTAATTTGAAACTATGGATGCATTTTCTTTAAAATTAGAAAATATCTCCCAGCCATCATTTGCGGCAAAAGAAAAACTAATTAAAAATAAGAGTAAATATCTAAACATAGAATTTTATTTTAAGGCTTCTTTTCAAAAAACACAAATCAAATACTTATGTTGTTGCAGTTTTTACTAGTAAAGTACGGGTTCCATTTGATTCAGGTGAACTCAATATACCGGACTTTTCCATTTGCTCTATTAATACTGCGGAACGATTATAACCTATCCTTAAACGTCTTTGTAGGTATGAAATTGAAGTTTTACCAGATTCAATTACTATTTGAACAGCTTGATCATATAATGCATCTTTTTCGCCATGATCACCGTCAGCAGACTGTGCTATTTGCTCATGATCTTCTGTAATATTTTCAATATATTCAACTTTTTGGCTGGATTTTAGGTGTTTAACTACACGATGAACTTCTTCATCTTCTACAAACGCCCCATGTATACGAATTGGAACAGATGTTCCTGGAGGTAAATATAACATATCTCCATAACCAAGTAACTGTTCTGCACCACCTTGATCCAAGATAGTTCTCGAATCTATTTTAGAAGATACTTGGAAAGAGATACGTGTTGGAATATTTGCTTTAATTAAACCAGTTATTACGTCAACAGAGGGTCTTTGTGTTGCAAGTATCAAGTGTATACCTGCAGCACGAGCTTTTTGAGCGATTCGAGCGATTAATTGTTCAATTTTCTTCCCCGCTACCATTATCAAGTCAGCAAACTCATCAGCGATAACAACAATATAAGGCAGTGGTTTTTCAGCAACCTCATCCAAAAGATTCATTTGTACTTTTTGAGATTTAACTTTCATGTTGTAATTAGCAATGTTTCTAACACCTGCATTTGCCATTAGCTTATAACGTCTTTCCATTTCCATTACACACCATCTTAGTGCATTCGCAGCATCTTTCATGTCTGTTACAACAGGAGTCAATAAATGTGGTATATCTGCGTAGATAGCAAGCTCTAACATTTTTGGATCAATCATGATTAATCTTAAATCTTCAGGTTTGGTTTTATATACTAAACTTAAGATCATTGTATTCAAACCAACCGATTTACCAGAACCAGTTGTACCAGCGACTAATAAATGTGGCATTTTGGCCAAATCAACTACCACTGGATGACCTGCAATATCCTTGCCTAGACCAAGTGAAAGTGTTGAACTACTATTAAGATAATTTCTTGAATCTAATACTTCTCTTAAACGAACAACTTCTCTTTTTGTATTCGGTAATTCCAAACCAATAACAGATTTTCCTGGAATCACTTCAACAACTCTAACACTTGTGACTGACAATGATCGTGCTAGATCTCTCGATAAAGCTGAAATACGAGATGCTTTTGTCCCAGCCTCTGGCTGTAATTCAAATCGAGTGACAATGGGGCCTGGCCGGATAGCAACAACTCTTACTCGTATATTGTAATCCAGAAGATGTCCCTCAATTTCTTTTGCAAGCATTTGCAATTGTGCGCGTGGTGGTCCACCGGTATGCTTATCAGCATTAACTTCTAGCAATTGAATTTTAGGTAATAAACCTGACTTAGCCTGTAATTTACTTGTGGATCGTGTTTGGGTTCTAGTTTTTATCAGACGTGATTTCTTGGAGGATCTAAGTTGTGACAATTTTTCTAACGGAAAACGTAATGTGTTAAAAATGTTAGTCATTAGCTGAGATAATGTAATAAGAAGCGATTTATCAAAATAAAGTATTGCAGAGCATGTTAGTGCACAAATTAATAATAATGTAAAACCAAGCATACCAAGCAATTGAAGACCATACCAAGTAATGTTAAAGCCAATAATACCCCCTGGATTATATGCCCATGGATATTTTTCTAGCGGTATAGAAAGTGTAAATACACAACATAAACAGGCAATAATCAAGCACTGTAGTAGGAAGCGAGAAGTACGTAAAGAAGGTGAAACTTCAATAAAAGTAGTAATTATTAAATGCGTCGGTAGTACAAATGAAGAAATTCCAATTAAATAAAACATCCAATTAGCAGAATATGCTCCAATCATACCTTCCCAATTCATGATTTTATGATATGCATGCAAATTTACTTGAGTTATATCCTGTAAGTTAAAACTCACTAATGCAAATAATAATGAAAAACCACAAATTATTCTTACAATTTTTTTTGCCTCTAAAGCATGCGAAAATTTTATCAAAATACCTTCCTGATCACATATATTAAGTTAACGACTTAATAAAGGTAAATCAATATACTTAGAAAAATTTAAAAATTATGATAGATTAATAATAAATTGGAGTTAAAAAAATGCATAAACCACTTGCAATTATAGGTTCAGGACCAGCTGGATATACCGCAGCAATATATGCTGCTAGAGCAAATATTGATGTCATATTGATTACAGGTATTGAAGTTGGTGGACAGCTAACAACTACTACTGATGTTGAAAATTGGCCAGGGGATATTAACGACCTTCAAGGACCAGATTTAATGATTCGTATGCAAGAACATGCGGTTAAATATGGTGTAAAAATAATTAATGATCATATAAAAGAAGTTAATTTTAAACAAAAGCCATTCCAAATGATTGGAGATAATGATCAATATACTGCTGATTCTGTAATAATCTGCACAGGTTCAAATGCAAAATATTTGGGTTTAGAATCTGAAAAAGAGTATATGGGTCGCGGTGTGTCTGCTTGTGCTACTTGCGATGGTTTTTTCTTCAAGGATCAAAATGTAGCAGTTATTGGAGGTGGTAATACAGCTCTTGAGGAAGCTATTTATTTAGCAAATTTAGCAAAACATGTACATCTTATTCACCGACGTGATCAATTTCGAGGCGAAGAAATTATTCAAAATCGTGTATTTGATTTACAAAAGAAAGGGAAAATATCCATACATTGGTTTAGCGAACTTGATTCGGTATTAGGTGATGATAAAGGAGTAAATGGAATTAAGATTTTGAATAATAAAGAGAATACTCATAAAGAAATTGATCTCGAAGGAGTTTTTATTGCTATTGGGCATCAACCCAATACGTCCATTTTTGAAAACCAACTAGAAATGAAGGAAGGTTACCTTAGAGTATTTTCTGGTCAACATGGAAATGCAACAGAAACATCCATCCCAGGAGTGTATGCAGCTGGCGATGTAATGGATTCAGTTTATCGACAAGCCATAACATCAGCTGGTAGTGGTTGTATGGCTGCACTTGATGCAAAAAAATATTTGGATTCATTAAAAGATAGTTAAAAGAACCACGCCCGAAAGGATTCGAACCTCCGACCTCCTGGTTCGTAGCCAGGTGCTCTATCCAACTGAGCTACGGGCGCATTTTAATTAGTATAATTAGTTATTAAATAATCTCAACAATTATATATAAAATTTATTGATTAAATACTCATTTTATATTATATTTACTATATAACGTAAATAACGAATAAAAAGGTAAAATAATGAATTTAAGAATATTAGAATACTTAGTAACTGTTGCCCAAGAGAGACACTTTTCTCGTGCAGCTAAAAAATGCTACGTATCACAACCAACACTGAGTACACAATTAAAAAAATTAGAAGATACTCTTGGAGTAGTAATATTTGAAAGAGACAATAAAAATGTGATGTTGACTCGTACTGGTGCTAAAATTGTAGAACAGGCAAAACAAGTGTTGCTTGAAGCTAAAGAACTTTCAATGATAGCTAAAAATAGTGTAAACCCACTATCTGGTAAATTTAAGCTAGGTATTATTCCTACCATTGGTGCATATGTTATTCCGAGTGTTTTAAAGAAAGCTAAAAGTTATTTCCCAGACATGAAATTAATTCTTGTAGAGGATATCTACGAAAACTTGACCAAAAACCTTTCATCAGGTGAATTGGATGCCATTGTTATTTCTGGTCCAGTCATTGAACATAAAGGTATTAGCTTTAAAGATGTTTCATCAGAAGAGTTATTTGTTTGTATTAACAAAGACAATAAGCTTGCTTCTAAAAAGATACTAACACCTAGGGATTTGGCTAATGAAACCATTCTCACTTTGGATGAGACTCATTGCTTAAGAAAAATTATTTTACAACTATTTTCTAATGATTCATTAGCAAATGATTTTAAAGCAAATAGTTTAATAACGCTAATTCACTTAGTTGCACAAAACCAGGGTGTAACTATATTACCAAAAATGGCATTAATCGATTGTCCTGAAAATGTTGTGAATATTCCACTATCAAGCAAATATAATAAAAGGGATATTATTATTGGTACTCGAAACTTATCTTCTCGTGTTGAAGCTATCAATGGTATGATAAACCTTTTGAAGGATGTCTGTATTTAATAAATTGTCGTGGAGTGTTGTTTTGAAATGACACTCCATGCACAAAATAGAACGAGCGAACAAACAAGAAACTCGAAAAAACTTATATTTTTAAATGGTATTCCTAAAAAGGCATAATTTAAAACTATATTCAAATAAATGATTGAAAAGTAGCCTAAAAAGAGTATATACATTTGATTGCGCATTGTACGTGATAGGATAGTGTAACTTACAGTAATTAACCATAATAAGCTAAGACCAATCCATTGATAAAAAATCAAGTCCATCAAAAGTAATAATACAAATGGTATAACTAGATCATGAGTTGATTTGACATAATAATATACATAAATATAAATCAATAAGACAATCATTTAGTAGATCCCTTAAAAACAGCTACCCAATTGGGACAAAATGTTCTTTCCGGCAATGAAATCGATAGCGTTGATGCATGTCCATTAGAATGATTAATTTCGTCAACATATCCAACTAGAAATCCACTAGGTTGTAATACATTATTACCTGATGTGTACATAATATCATCTCGTGATAATTCTTCGACATGATTAATGTAAGCAACTTGTGGTTTTTGATCAGCTAATTCATAAACTCCTTTTCGTTGTCCGGATTCATCCGATACTATAAGTTTAGTATTTCCATCATTGATTAAACTAACGTTGCAAAATTTTGAATTACAATCTGATCTTAGCGTACCAATTACACCGTAATTATCAATTACAAGTGATCCTTTGTGTAATTTTTTTGCACGATTTAATTCAATGGATATAATTGATTTACCACATTTATAGGTGTGGCCTACCAGCCATTGATCATTAGGTAACGAGGTTCTAAACGTATCAAATTGATTCTGATTTATTATTTGGCTTTCGAGCGATTGGATTTTTGATTCGAGTGCTAAGATATATCGCTCTTTTTGATCAACAATAAAACCATTATTTATGTTTGTGGTTAATCCATTCCAATAATGTTTTGTATACTTTTGGAAGTAACTTGCTGATAGGAACGTTGAAGATCTTATAGAATGAACAGGAGTCACTTTGAAACAATAAGCATAAATAAGTTGTATTAACAACAAAAATGCAAACGTCAAAGGGACAGTAGCTGGCAATCCTCTATTAAGGTTCATTCACTCACTGTCATTGATTCATTGTTACCAAATTCATCAATATATTCGAGTATTTTTCCACCACCGCGAGCAACACATGTTAAAGGATCATCAACAATATATACAGATAAACCAGTTTCTTGGCGTATTAATTTATCAAGGTTAGTAAGTAATGCACCACCTCCAGTAAGCATTAAGCCTCTTTCAGCTATATCTGCTGAAAGTTCTGGTGGTGCCTCTTCAAGAGCAACTCGTATAGCCTCAAGAATACCATGTAAAGGTTCTTGCATTGCTTCAGCCATATCATTACTTGTTACTCTAAATGTCTTAGGTACACCTTCAGCGACATGTCGTCCAACAACTTCAATGGATTTTACTTTTTCATTAGTGACGTATGCTGTACCAATTAGGTGTTTAATACGTTCAGCTGATGCTTCACCAATTAATATACCAAACTTACGTCTAATAAATGTAATTATACTTTCATCAAGTCTATCACCACCAATTCGTACTGATTGGGCATAAACGAGTCCATTTAGGGATACGATAGCAATTTCAGTCGTACCACCACCAATATCAATAATCATAGAACCACCTGGAGTATCAACAGGCAAATCTGCTCCAACGGCAGCAGCCATTGGTTCCGTGACCAAAAAGGCTTCCCGAGCTCCTGCACCAAGTACACTTTCCTTGATTGCTCTTCTTTCGACCTGTGTAGAACCACACGGTACGCAGACAACTACTCTAGGACTAAAACTCATGAACTTTTTTGGCACAACTTTGTTTAGAAAGTACTGAAGCATTTTTTCAGTTACTTGAAAGTCAGCTATAACCCCATCCTTCATAGGTCTTATAGCACTTATGTTGCCAGGTGTTCTACCCAACATTTTTTTTGCCTCATGGCCTACAGCATTCACAGATTTGTTACCATTTTTAGTTGTTAATGCAACCACAGAAGGTTCATTTAACACTATTCTACCCTCTCTGGGCGCATAAATTAAGGTGTTGGCAGTGCCCAAATCCATAGCTAATGCCGGGGAAAACCGACGTAATAATTTATTCAACATTTTTTGATCCTCAAAACAACTTTAACTACTGTATAATAATTTGAAAGTTGACACAATCTTTAAATTAATGTTAAAAAGAGTATATTAGGAAATTTATGAATAACGTAGACTCTGATACAATTTCTAAACTCGCAACATTATCTAAACTCAAGATTAATGATGACGAAAAGCTTGAGATTGGCATCCAATTTAATAAAATCCTTGATATGATTAATCAATTACACGATGTCCCGGATGATAGTATTCTTGATGCTTCCGATAACCATGTTAATCTTCGTGAAGACAGTCACCATTCAGAAGAAAACTTAGATCTGACAAAGTTTGAACAATACTCAACTGACTACAACTGTTTCTTAGTTCCTAAAGTTGTCGATCTGAAGGAAGATAATTAAATAGTATGTTACATAATGAATCGATTTCTAAATTGTTGGAAATGTTGCGGAAGAAAGAAATAAGTTCTTATGAGCTTACCGACCACTTTTGTGAAAGAATCTTGAGATATGATGATCGCTTAAACAGCTTAATAAGTTTTGAAAAAGATATTCCTTTATCTCAAGCAAAGTTGTCAGATACACGTAGATCAGACAATAAGTTACTCCATAACCTTGATGGTATACCAATCCTTCAGAAGGATTTAATTTGTTCTACTAAATACCCTACCACGTGTGGTTCAAAGATGTTAGAAAATTATTGGTCACCATATAATGCTTCCGTTGTTAAACTATGTGACAATGCAGGTTTAATTGAAATGGGTAAAACCAACATGGATGAATTTGCAATGGGATCAAGTAATGAAAACAGTTATTTTGGTTCAGTTTATAATCCATGGAATGTTGAGCTTGTCCCTGGTGGAAGTTCTGGTGGCTCTGCAGCTGCTGTAGCAGCACGATTATCACCATTAGCAACAGGTACAGATACCGGTGGATCCATAAGACAACCTGCATCTTTTTGCAACTTAACTGGATTGAAACCTACTTATGGCTTAATTAGTAGATATGGTTTAGTAGCCTTTGCATCAAGTTTAGATCAGATTGGCCCTATGGCTAAATCTGCTGAAGACTGTGCTCATTTAATGGATTTAATTGCTCAAAAAGATCCTAAAGACAGTACTTCAATAACAAAAAAAAGTACATTCGTAAGCAATTTAGATATGCCTTCAAATTCATTAACAATCGGTATTCCAGAAGAAATTGAATTGTTTGATTTCAATAAACAAATTCTTAAAATATTCGATCGAACCATCGAGGATTTAAAGAAAATGGGAGTGAAGTTTAAAAAGGTAAAAATACCCTCTCTTAAACATTCATTGGCTGCCTATTATGTAATTGCTCCTGCTGAAGCATCTTCAAACCTAGCACGTTACAATGGTGCCTTGTATGGCTATCGGTCTGATAACTCAGATAGTTTAGATTCAATGTATCAAAACACACGAACTGAGGGTTTTGGCAACGAGGTAAAACGTAGAATTATTACTGGGACATTCGTTCTTTCGAAAGGATTCCAAGGCCAATATTACAACAAGGCTCTAAAATTAGTTTCAAGATTAAAAAATGATTTTAAAAATATTTTTAAAGACTGCAACATGATTATTACACCAACTGTTTCAGTCCCACCATTTGGATTTAATGCGTACAATAACCCAGTTGATATGTATCAATCTGATATACTTACAATTCCTGCAAATCTGTGTGGGCTTCCAGCAATATCCTTTCAGTCTGGTTTTGATACTGAAAAAAGGCCAATTGGTATGCAACTGATTTCAAATCATTTGGATGATCATAAACTTCTGTCACTTGTGCATCAATTTCAAAAGAATACAGATCACCATCTTCAATCTCCAAAGGAATTTGAATAATATGAAACAGCCATTAGTAACCATTGGATTAGAAGTTCATGTTCAACTTAATACAAATACAAAACTATTTTCCAATAGTTTAACTCAATTTGGACAACAACCTAACTCACAGACAAATGAGGTAGATATAGGTCTACCAGGTACATTACCTGTAATTAATGAAGAAGCAGTAAAAAAAGCCATTCAATTTGGCTTGGCTATAGACGCCACAGTTAATGATAAATCTATATTTGCGCGAAAAAATTACTTTTATCCAGATTTACCCAAGAGTTATCAAATAACACAAGAAGCTTACCCTATTGTTTCAGATGGTCATTTAAAAATTGATTCTAAAACTATTCGAATTGCTCGCGCTCATCTAGAAGAAGATGCCGGCAAATCGATCCATGATAAATTAACACAATATACGCTTATTGACCTAAATCGATCTGGCCAACCATTGTTGGAAATAGTGACTGAACCAGATATCACCTCATCTCAAGAAGCCATTGCATATTTAAAAAAGCTTCATCATTTGGTGCGTTATATTAATATAACTGATGGGAATATGCAGGAAGGTTCTTTTCGCTGTGATGCCAATGTTTCAATTAGATATGATAAGGCAGATCCTTTAGGAACACGTGTTGAGATCAAAAATTTAAACTCATTTAAATTCATTGAAAAAGCTATAGATTTTGAAATTCAACGTCAACACATGCAGTTAATGAATAATGAACCAATAATTCAAGAAACACGCTTGTATAATGAAAATTCTAATCAAACAATATCCATGCGTAAAAAAGAAAATGCAGATGATTATCGCTATTTTTCTGATCCAGATTTACCAGTACTCATAATTAATTCAAAAATGATGGAAGAAGCGAGATCTTTGTTGCCGGTTTTACCAGAAGTGAGGTACGCGTCGCTAATTGAGCAAGGCATTTCAGAATCAGATGCTAGTTTAGTGGTAAGCACTATTGATCATAGCAACTACTATGATAACTGCATGTTAAAATCAGATTCCAAAAGTTCTAAACTTATTATAAATTGGATGTTTGGTGATTTAGCTGCATTAATGAATAAATCTCAATTATCAATTAATACACAACCGATAAAACCACAACAATTAGCAACCATTATAGATTATATTGAAGCAGGAAAAATATCGCAGCCAATGGCAAAAGAAATACTTTCCATTATTTGGAATGAACCAAGTTATGAAATCGATACAGTAATGCAAGAAAAAGGACTGAGTCTTAATAATAATGAAGATGAAGTTCTACAGATGATTACTGAGGTTTTAGATGAAAATCCAAATCAGTTATCCCAATATCTATCTGGTAAAGATAAATTATATGGTTATTTTGTTGGACAGATGATGAAAAAAACAAAAGGCAAGGTCAGTCCAGAAATTATTAATAAACTTCTACAAACGGAATTACATAAAAAGGGATCTAATGAATAAAGCATCTTTTAAAGGCTGGGTTATATACAGTATAACTGCCCTATTCTACGCTTATGAATTTTTCTTAAGAGTAACACCTGCCGCAATGCAAAGCCATTTAATGTCAGTTTTAGATATTAATGCTAAATCATTTGGTTTTTTAATGAGTAGTTATTTTTATGCATATACACCACTCCAACTAATCGTCGGTAGCATAATGGATTTGTATGGTGCTAAAAATACCTTAATTTTTGCTGTAACATCCTGTTTATTAGGGGCTATTATTTTCGCACAAACAGATGATTTTACAGTTGCTATTCTTGCCTATACACTCATCGGAGTTGGATCAGCATTTGCGTTTGTTGGTGTACTTAAACTTTCATCTTTATGGTTACCTAAAAAGTATTTAGCATTAGCAACTGGTATTGCAACAAGCTTGGGAATGTTAGGAGCTATATCCGGTGAGTTCATCCTTGATTCTGCAATTAATATTTATGGTCAGCATGAAACACTCACAGCATACTCTTTAATTGGTTTATTAATTTTAGGAGCTGTTATTTTCATCGTAGAAGATCAACCACATCGACGTACAGTCGTTGAAAGAGCACCATTGAAAGTGAAAACCTTACTAAGAGATATTTTAAAGATTAAAAGTTCAAAACAATTTTGGATTAACGGCATCATTGGTAGCTTATTATTTATGCCTACGAATGTCTTTGCATCAATGTGGGCTGTAATGTTTTTTAAACACACCTATTATTTACCTTCTTATCAAGCTAATGCAGTATCAAGTATTCTTTTTGCTGGATGGGCGTCTGGAGCTCCAATCAGTGGTTGGCTTTCATCAAAAGTAAAATCAGTGACCCAACTCTTACGATATGGTTCACTAATAGCTGCTTTTTTCCTCGCCATGGTTATCTTTCATGAAGTACATAACATATACTTAATTTTCACATTTATGTTTTTGGTTGGTTTTTTTAGTAGTAGTCAGGTTCTGGTTTTTCCAATTGCAACAAAATATGTTGACTCAAAATTAACTGGAACTGCAATATCATTAACTAATATGCTTGTAATGTCTAACACATTTATTAGTCCACTAGTTGGATCTATATTAGATCGTAGTTGGGATGGGACCATTGTGAACGGTGAACGCATCTTCTCCAATATGGGTTTTGAACAAGCATTATTACTTTTACCAATTGGGCTTATCATTGCATTTTTTCTTACATTCTTTATGGACGAGATTAACTTGCAGAATCGATAATCTATTGTTATCATAAGAATGTTTTTAATTGGAGGTACTAATGAAACTATTTACTATTTTACTAGCTAGCTTAGCTGTTGCTCTTGTTGGTTGTACTGATGCTGCTGGACAGTCTGGTAAATCAAAAGCTTATTACGGTAAGTAATTTAATACGTAGAGAAACAATTATGTTTCTCTACACTTTTATTTAATAATAAAAACAATTACACTTCACTTATGACAAAGAAAATTTTTATACAGACGTATGGCTGTCAGATGAATGTTTATGATTCTGATAAAATGTTTGATGTATTATCCCAAGTTGAACCCGTTAAAAGATGTTTTAAAGAAGAAGAAGCTGATATCTTATTAATGAATACATGCTCTATTCGTGAAAAGGCGCAGGAAAAAGTTTTTTCAGAACTTGGGCGCTGGAAAAAATTAAAGAACAAAAAACCTAATTTACTCATTGGTGTTGGTGGTTGTGTTGCTTCTCAGGAAGCTGAAAATATCCATAAACGCGCACCTGAAGTCGATCTTGTATTTGGTCCTCAAACCATCCATAAACTTCCTGAAATGTTGAAAAAAGTTTCCTCAAATACACAGTTTACAGAGAAAGTCACAGATATTACTTTTGAACCAGTACAAAAATTCGATCAGCTACCTGCTCCAGGTCAAACGGGGCCAAGCGCATTTATATCAATTATGGAAGGCTGTAGTAAATTCTGCTCTTTTTGTATTGTACCTTACACACGTGGTCCTGAAATTTCTAGACCAGTAGCTGATATCTTGTTAGAGGTAACACAGTTAATAGCACTGGGTGCAAAAGAAATTCATCTATTAGGACAAAACGTCAATAATTATCGAGCTGAATTTAATGGCCTTAACTTCAATTTAGCTGATTTAATTCGTGTCATTAGTACTATGGATGGTGTTGCTCGAATAAAATTTACAACATCACACCCTGCTGTATTTGATCAGACCCTCATTGATGCCTATGCTGATCTTGAAAAATTACCAGATTATCTACATTTACCAGTTCAAAGTGGATCAGATAGAATATTAATGGATATGAAACGTGGGTATAGCCAATTAGACTATCGGCTCATCATTAAAAAATTGAGAGAAGCCAGACCAAATATTTCCATTTCATCTGATTTTATTGTTGGATATCCTGGTGAAACTGAAGCAGATTTCAATCAAACATTGCAATTAGTTCAGCAGCTAAATATTGACCATTCATATAGTTTCATTTATTCACCAAGACCTGGTACCCCAGCCGCTTACAAAGAAGATAATGTTACCTTAGAAGAAAAAAAGGTTCGATTAAAAATATTGCAAGATGCAATTAATAGCAATGCACAAAAGATCAGCCACGCTATGCTTGGATCCTGTCAAGAGACACTTGTATTATCGAAATCATCAAAAGTAGAAGGACAGTTAACAGGTAAAACATCAAATAATAGAACGATTAATTTTCTAGGCGATCCTAACTTGATTGGTCAAATGATCGATTTAAAAGTTACGAAAGTGTTGAGAAATTCATTAATCGGTGAATTAATTGTTTAGATCCACAACACTTTTTTATTTTTTAGATTATACTTAACATCAGGAATAACGCGGTGAGTGTGATTAAAACATATACATTTACATTAGAGCCATTCGATAACCATCGACTTAATCTATTATGTGGTCAAAACCATGGCACCATAAAAAAAATTGAGCAATTTTTTGATGTTAAAATAAAAAACCGATCAAATCAATTTCAAATCCTTGGGGATGATGCTGATATTGATAGTGTTAGCCACTTAATCCATAAACTTTTTAACTTAACCGCAAACGGACCCATTGAACCACATCAAATAGATTTATTAATGAATTGTCCTACCAGTATGGATGCTACCATTAAAAGTAAATACCCGATTAAACTATTAAATCGACAACAACTAAACTTCCTGGAAGCTATTGATAGTCATGATATTAGTTTTGGAATTGGACCATCAGGAACTGGAAAAACCTATTTAGCTGTTGCTGCTGCGGTATTTGCATTGAAGAACAAACTTTGCAAAAAGATCATTCTTGTCCGACCAGCAATCGAAGCTGGAGAAAAGGTTGGTTATCTACCAGGAGATATGGCTGAAAAAATCAATCCCTATCTTCAACCACTTTATGACTCATTGTATGAACTAATGGGTGTTGAACAAGTAAATAAAGCCATTGAAAATAAGATTATAGAAATTAATTTATTAGCGTTTATGCGTGGTCGAACTTTTAAAAATAGTTTTGTTATTATTGATGAAGCTCAAAACTGTACTTCATCACAGATGAAAATGGCTCTAACTCGAATTGGCTATGCATCTAAAATGGTCATTGTTGGAGATTGTACCCAATCAGATCTACCAAAAAAAGAATCTGGTTTAGACAAGGCAATTGAGACTCTCCGTGGAATCAATCAAATCTCAAAAACAGAATTTGATTCATCCTCTGTCGTGAGACATCCCCTTGTTCAAAAAATCGTTCAAGCGTATGAAGAAAAAGATAACCGTAGCTAATACATCATCTGAGTATTATTTGCATGATGCTTTAATTGTTAAAACCATTAATTTATGTTTAAACAAATTAAACCTCAGTCGTGCAACGATTGAAGTCTTGATTGTAGATAACGATGAATCTGCCCTATTTAATATTCAATATCGAAATAAATTTGGACCTACGAATGTATTATCATTTGATACCTACGAAAATGGCCAATTAATTTTATGTGCACCAATAATAAATAAAGAACATTATGAATATGATTTTGAATTAAATAAATATTGGGCTTTCATAATAATTCATGGTACTTTACATTTATGTGGTTACACTCACGATAAAACTCAAGATACGGCTAATATGGAACATATGGAAAAAGAGATTCTTGCAGATTTGAAATTATGATCTTTAAATTTTTACAAAATTACCGAATCAATCGAATGTTAAAGAAACAATCTGATGTAATTGAAATATTAGAGCGTGCTAGTACTAAAAATATATTTGATAGACATACATCCAAAATGATTCATGGTGTTTTAAATATCTCAAAATTAAAAGTTAGAGATGTCATGGTTACTCGTGCAAAGATGAATGTCATTAAAGAAACAGAATCCTTTAAAGGTATTATTCGCATTATTAACGATACGCGGCATTCTCGATACCCAGTAATTGCAGAAAATAAAGATCATGTTGTGGGACTCTTATTAGCTAAAGATCTAATTGGTTCAAACAGTAAGGTGAATTTAAAGGATGTAATTCGACCTGCTATGCTCACTCCTGAAGGTCGACGTGTTGATAGTTTGTTACATGATTTTCAGGAAAGAAGAAATCATATGGCCATTGTTGTCAATGAATATGGTGAAGTCAGCGGCCTTGTTACCATTGAAAATATAATTGAAGAAATTGTTGGAGATATCGAAGACGAACATGATGCTGATGATGATAATGCAACAGTTATTCGAGTTCATTCTCCTGGATGCTATATAGTTTCAGGACTCACCCCACTTGATGCATTTAATGAATTTTTTCATGTGAATTATACTGATAATTTTTTACATACTTTTTGTGGTTATCTAACACAACGATTAGGACGTATACCCGAAGAAAACGAATCCTTTAATTTTGATGATTTTAAAATTAAAATTTTAGCTGCTGATGAAAGAAGAATAAAAAAAATTGAAGTGACTGTTTTAAATAAAAACAAAAAATCATAGTTTGATGAAGAAACTTTATTTAGTTGGTTTAGCATTACTTGGAAGTTTATTTAGTATTGGGTTTATATACCCTGCTTTTTGGTTTATTAGTTTAAGTGTCCTCACTGTATTTTTTTATTTAGAACGCCATAATAATCAGCCTTTTCATTACTTTGTATTTTTTCTTTTTTTTCATATTTTTGGCATACACTGGTTGATTCACCCTTTGCGAGACTATGGACATATCCATGGAATTATAGCCAACCTATTATTAATACTTTTATCAATCTATTTTGCGTTGTTGTATTATTTCACAGTTTGGTGTTATCAAAAATTCTTTAATAAAAAAAATAACTTTGTCTTGGCTGCCCTTTTGGTAATAGCAGAATATACAAAATATCACTTATTAGGTGGATTCCCCTTTCTGTTGGCCGGCTACTTATCAACATTTGGACCTTTGAGTGCTTTTATTCCATACTTAGGAGTATTTGGAAGCTCATACATTACATATGCAGGTCTAATTTCATTTACTAATCGCAAACTTACACTCAATTCGATAATATTTTCAGCTCTAATGGTCGTAGTACTTTCTTTTACTGCTTCCTTAGTCATGTTCACTTCACCGCTTAAAACTATCACTGTTGGAGCAATACAAACAAATATCAATCATTTTCTAGAAAATAAAAATATGGAGGTATATATACAGTCGCAAATTACACGATTTAAGGACGTTGATATCGTAATATGGCCTGAAGGATCAATGACATTTGATATTGAAAGTCTAACCCGATCAAATGAACAATCCTTTCCTTTACTGATCGGGGGAGTTATTGCACCCGATCATATAGATAATATGCACAAAAACCTTACAATAATACTTAACAACCAGGGCAAACTTCTTTCCACCCACCAAAAGCATCATTTAGCCCAATTTAACGAGACAATACCAGATTATCTTGTGCCACTACTAAAATTGCTAAATTTGCCGCATATAGGCGCTAAAAGAGGCTCTGGAGGTGATGTTATATTTAAATCCTCACTTGGAAACATAAGTCAATTAATATGTTATGAGCTTATGTTTACTGATTTTCTACATCAAGATTCATCCAATGCAAACATAGTACTAACAATGAACGATTTAAGCTGGTTTTTGGGATCTAGTTTCAATCAACAATTTAAAAATATTGCACAATTTAATGCACAATCCATTCAAAAACCAATTGTTGTTACAAGTAATTTTGGTTCTTCCTATTGGATTAATCACCGTGGAAATCTAATAAAAGAACTTACACCCCATTCATATCAGACAAATTACAGCCATGTAATCATGCGTAAAGGCACCACACCAATAGAATATATTGGTGATTCATGTATTATATTAGCCTTATTTTTATTGCTAATATTTTATTACATGAGATTTGAGCTTAATTTATTTAAATGATAAGTTATGAGTATGAGATTTATCTTATTATTACTAAATATAGCCTTACTTACTCTTTTGCAAGGTTGTTATTTTCAGTTAGCAAAAAACAATATTTATGCACTTAATCTTTCAAAAATAAATCCACGAACTGAGCAAGAGCATTACGATAATCTTTTATTTGGAGCTAACTTTGTTAACGATAATCATTCCAAATTTAGTGTTTCTGACTTAAGTTACTCCAGTCAATTTATTGCAGACGAGGATACTGGTAACCAATGGAGACAATATAATATTACAGCAACGTGGAATTTAGCTGCTAATGGAAAAAACTATCAACTAAGCGCCAACCAATTCTTTAACATTGCATCAAATCAAACTCCTAATGATATAAATATATACTCTGAAATTTATAAACCGCTCCGTCAAAAGCTGCTTTACGAGACTTATATTAAAATAAAACAATTGCAATTTTCTTAATATTTCCTTAATTAAACTTTAGTATAATATAGGTATGAATTACCAAAATATAACTATTACAGACCGAATTGCATCATTGACATTTTTAATATTTGTCGTACCTATGTGGGCATTGAAATTAAGCATTGTTGACCCAATAAAATCGGCATGGGCATCTTATGATTTTGAAGATGAAAAGCCCGATACTCTATATTATCAAGGCTTTGATGAAATACGTTATTTCTATATGGAGGGAAATGATGAAGAAGAGGCCAATCTTTTAGATAATATTGGTATCCTTGTATTAAGTTTAGCACTTGGGATAGGTAGTTTCCATGAGCTTTTATGGAAAGGTATAAAGTGTTTTGTTTGGGCGCTTTCGCATATATTACTATTTTTTGTAAATAAAGAAGATCTTGATAATTTTTTCTACCCATCAGAGTTAATTCCTCTTAGGCCAATCATTATCCCTCCAAAGAAACGAGAGTCAACTTTTTTTAATAATCAAAGTGAAGAGGAAGATAATCAAAGTGAAGAGGAAGATAATCAAAGTGTTAGCTCTGGCTCTGATTGTGGGACTAGTAATTCCTTTGCATCTTTTAGCACTGCTGCATCTTTTAGCACTGCTGTTAGTAGTACCAGTTTACTAGTACTTATGACATTTTTAAGTACAGTACTTGTAGCTGCTGCTGAAGAGACTAATGATGGACATGTTCCTAAGTTTTAAATGACTCTGAGTGAACTTTTTCAATAGAATATATCGTTCAAAACGATTTAGATAATTTAAGATAGCTTTGAGATCATCGGATTCCATGAGTAGCTGATGTAACCCAAAAGCAATCTCTTCTAAATTTTCATTAGGAATTTCCAGGGTCTCATTTTTCAAAAAAGGCAACCAATTACTTTTTATTATATTATCTGTGTTATCGTTATCACTTCGAATGACTTGTAATCTACTACGGACTGTTAACAGGATTTTATCAATATACTGACTTTGAGAGAAAAACAACCATACCGTTTTATTATCTATCTCCTCTAATTCTTTTAGTAATGCATTTTGACTTGCTATTGTTAATTTATCAGCCTGATAAATTGCTACGACTTTTATGTCTCCCTGCATAGAAGTCGTAGATGACCACTCTAAAATAGGAAGAACTTCATCTAGATTTATATTGCCAGACTTATTAGGGTGAATGGACCGCCAACTTGGATGTTGGTCTTGGCTCCACAACTGACACTGGTTACACACTCCACAACTCTTAACTGCACAACATAGAGTATCTTTTACAAAGCTCAAGATTTGTGCATCATTATAATCTAAGATTAAACTGTGTCTACGCATGTGCTTTTAGCAAAACCGCTAAACGCGATTCAATTGCGGCATGCACCTCTTCTAAACTATTATCAGCAGCAATCACACAAAAGCGATCAGGGTCACCTTTCACACGATCGAGATAATTTTTTTTAACATTCGTAAAGTAGGTTTGCGATCTTTTCTCAATACGATCTTTTGATTTTCTAGCATTTAAACGAACATTACAAACAGATAATGGTGCATCTAGATAAAAAGTAAGGTCTGGAATAGGTAACTCTGTCAACCACTGTTCCATTTCAACTATTCTTTTAGAATTTACACCACTTGCTACTTGATATGCATGTGTCGCATCGTAATATCGATCACATATAACCCATAATCCCTTTTGGAGAGATGGGTATATCAACTTCTTAATGTGTTGATTACGAGATGCAAAAAGTAGCAAAACTTCAGTATCAACATCTATGTCCTCTTTAAAGTCATGTGTGAATAAATTTCTAATTTTCTCACAATAAACAGTACCACCCGGCTCTCTGGTGGCTATGATCTGTTTTTTACTATGTTGAAGTATATAGTCGGTAATAACTCTAATAGCCGTCGTTTTACCTACACCTTCAACACCTTCAACTGTAATAAATACGCCTGAACTCATAATTATACTTTGAACTAAATAATCGTAAAAATAAAGTCTTTATTGTTAATTTGAATGGTATTTTTCTAATTGATGTTGTTTAAACGTTTTAGTGAATGTATGTCGACCATTATCATCCAATATAAAAAACAAATAATCATGATCTACAGGTAGTGCCGCTGCTGCAATAGAGCTTTCACTCGGATATGCAATAGGTGTAGGTGGCAAACCTCTATGAATATATGTATTGTAAGGACTCTTAATTTTAAGATCATTATAGGTAAGTTTTCTTGGTTCTCCGATCAAATAAATAATACTTGAACAAAATTGTAATTCCATACGCTGTTCTAAACGGTTATAAATAATACGGGCTATTGCTGGTTTTTCATCGTTATAAGGAGTTTCTTTTTCAATGAGAGAAGCCACAATAAGTAGCTGATATTTATTTTTAACAGGCAGTCCAATTAGACGACTATCCCAATAGCTATCTAAAACTTTATTCATCTTGGTAGAAGCTGATTCAAGAATATCATTGAGTGAACTATTCACATCATAAAAATAGGTATCTGGGAAATAAATCCCTTCATCAGATGTTGAAAATACATGATTGAGATTCAATAAAGGATGTTCTTTTAATTGTAATTTCATTTGTGAAGCAGTACTACCTTCCCCAATTCGAAACAAAAAGCGTTGGGAATTACCTTCTGTTAAATCGTGAATAAGAGAATACATAGTATCGGTTGATTTAAATTTATAAAAGCCTGGTTTTAATTTTAGAGCAATAGATGGTCGGTAAAATACACGTCGACCAATGAATTTGAAGTATATTACATTCTGGGACTCAATTTGGTTAAAGACTTTTGAAGCACGCTCACCAGGAAGAATTGTAACAGTAAAATCTCGGCCAAATGGTAAAATAAAATAAAGATAAATAAGTGCAATGATTGCAATCGTTATACCTATAATTATTTTAAGGAATCGATTACCCATGTAACCAATGGCTCATTTTGCTTTTGCCAGCTTTTAGCATCTTCGTTATTACTATCAATTAGGTGCTTCTCAACACCCGATAATAACAGTAGGAAATCAATATTAGAATTATTAGCACCTTGACCATCCGTTCTAATAGTATCTCCAACCATTAAAATACGCTCCCTAGGAACATCATATTGATTGATAACACAATCAAAAATTTCTGGAAGTGGTTTACCTAATAAATTTACAACTCCACCCAATTTCTCAAATTCTTGAGCTATGGTCCCTGGACAAATTATTTTTTGATTAGTATGGTCAAGTGCAATTAAATCTGGGTTAAGACAATATAACGGAATGCCCTTTTTAGCAGCTTTTTTAAAAACAACTTCTAAATCAGTTTTAAGATTACTAGTGCTTGGTGCACCTGCTAATACTAAGATATCAGCATCATCAACATCACTGACTCGATAAAAATCATCCAATTGTTCAACAACTAAACTATTAGGGCCAATAAAAAGATAATTGATAGGATAAGACTGTGGAAGCTTCTTCTCACGGACTAACATCCTAAATAGTTCACCTGAAGAAATAATACCATCAAAATGGTCATGCTGATGTAATCCAAAACTTTCAAGTAACATTACTAATGATGAAACGGGTTGTGGTGAATTAGTCACCAAATGCTTTTTGGCTTTTAACCCTCTTAAAGTGGGTTCAACATGAGGAAATAGTTCATAACCATTATGAATTACTCCCCAAATATCAAATAAAATTAAATCGTAACGATCTGCAATTTCATTAATTGAGTCAATTTTTTTCATTGAGGCACCTTTAAAAGTATACTGCCATTTGTGCCTCCAAAACCAAAGGAGTTACAAATAGCATATTCGGATTGAAACGCTTGTTTTTGGTTTGGAACAAAATTAAAAGGTAATGTAATATCCGTTTCCTCTAAATTTATTGTCGGCGGTGCGATTTGATTTTGCAATGCTTGCACTGTGATTAATGTTTCTAAGGCACCAGCACCACCCAGTAAGTGCCCATGTACAGATTTAGTAGAACTAACACACATATTTTGAATATGATCTTTAAACACGTTGTGAATAGCAATAGGCTCAACCACATCACCAACAGGCGTACTGGTTGCATGAGCATTGATATATCCCACTTGTTCAGGATGAATAGCAGCTTCTTTTATTGCAGCATTCATTGCGTAGGCTGCTGCTTCACCATCTGGATCTGGCTGAGTAATATGGTAAGAGTCAGATGTCATTCCAATACCTTCAATATATGCTAATATCGGAGCATTTCTTTTCCTTGCATGAGATAATGATTCTAACACTAAAACAGCAGCACCATCACTTAAAACAAATCCATCACGGGATTTGTCCCAAGGGCGTGATGCACATGTAGGCTCGTCATTACGCGTTGAAAGAGCGCGCATAGCACTAAATCCGCCCATCCCAAGATAATCACTGGCTTTTTCAGCTCCACCAGCAACCATCAAATCAACCATGCCATTTTTTATCATATAGTAAGATAATGAGAGTGCATGAACACCGGTTGCACAAGCGCTTGAAACAGCAAATGAAGGTCCTTTAAGGTTGTGTTTCATAGAAACAATCCCAGAGGCCATATTTGAAATAGTATAAGGAATAAATGAAGGCGTTATACGGGATATGTCATTAAATGCTTTCCTACAGTTTGCTTCAATATTAGACAAACCTCCAATACCCGAACCGATAATTGTTCCACATCGAAATGGATTTTCAGGTTTATCGATATCTTTCAATTGCTCAAAACATTGATCAGCAGACCAAACAGCATAACGTATACATGGATCACTTTTTCTAAGGTATTTGTCAACTTCAAAATCATCATAACCAACAGCATAACCACAAATTTGACTTCTTAAGTTTTCAATGGGAATATGATTTAGTTTTTGAATACCAGATCGTCCATGAACAACGTTTTCCCATATTGTATCTAGATGAGAGCCAACAGGTGATACTGCACCCATTGCTGTTATAACAACCTGCTCTTGCACTAACTGGCCGTGTCAGTTTGCTTTTCAATATATTTAATGGCATCACCAATAGTAACAATTTTTTCAGCATCCTCTTCAGGAATATTGATACCAAACTCTTCTTCGAAAGCCATTATTAATTCAACAGTATCTAGTGAATCTGCGCCAAGGTCATTCTGAAATGATGCTTTTTCGTTTACAGCATCTTCTTCAATGCCTAATTGCTCAACAACAATTTTCTTAATTCGATCCATAATGGGTTGTGACATGATCTATCTCCTAATAATAAGTTATTGTAATTAACCAATCCTATTTTGCAAGCTTAAGATGTTAACATACCACCGTTAATATTAATTGTTTGACCTGTAATATAATTTGCAGCATCACTCATTAAATATAAAACTAAGGATGCAACATCATCAACATGACCAAGTTTTTGCAGTGGTATAGTATCTTTAATCTGTTGTACCTGCTCTTCATTGAGTTTGCCGGTCATATCTGTTTGTATAAATCCAGGAGCAACAACATTTGCAGTAATTTGTCTTGGTCCATACTCCTTTGCAACAGAACGTGCTAATCCACATAAACCAGCTTTACTTGCAGAATAATTTACTTGACCCGCATTACCATGAGCACTTACAGAGCCAATGTAGATTAATCTACCCCAGCGTTTTTTCATCATGTGCTTAATAACGGATTGTGTTAATAGAAAGTTTGCACTTAAATTAACATCGATAACACTTTTCCATTGCTCATACTTCATTCTCAACATAATTTGGTCATCAGTAATACCTGCATTTGAAACTAAAACATCAGGCAGATGTCCATATTTTTCCATAATAACTTGCATCCAAGCATCAATAGTATCTGCATCAGAAAGATTACCAACTAATACGCAACCTCGACCGTTATATTCATTAATAACAGTATCAAGTTTGTTTTTACCTTTTTCAGATGTAGTCGTTGCTATAACGTTATAACCTGCATCAAGACATTGACGTAAAATTCCGTATCCTATTCCTCTTGAAGCACCTGTTACCAATACCAGTTTATCCATTATTTGTCCCCAAATTTAAATAACACACTAGACCATGTAAACCCAGCACCAAAGCCTAAAAGTAAAATATTTTGCCCATCTTTTAATAATTTTTGATTTTCCATATCGTGAAGTGCAAGTGGAATGGAGGCTGCAGAAGTATTTGCCATCTGATCAATATTGAGGAAACATTGTTCAATTGGGAATTTCACCTCTTTGCATATATGTTCAATGATACGCTTATTTGCTTGATGCATCACAATCCAATCAATGTCATAATGTGCCATACAGTTTTGAACAAGCTTAACACCTTTGTTCACAGCAATTTTAAAGACTGATTTACCTGACATCTCAATATATTCATTTCCATTGTCATAAACAGTTTTCAGTAGATCTGCATGCGTTGCATCACTACCAATAACGGTATCAATAATACCCTGTTTATCATTCGCTTCAATCAAAACACCAGCAGCAGCATCTCCAAATAGAATAGCTGTTTGACGATCTGTCCAATCAACATGATTTGAATTTTTATCAACACCTAATACATATGCTTTTTTGATTCGCCCAGACTGAATATATAAATTTGCGATATCTAAACCAAATAAAAAACCTGAACATGCAGCATTTACATCGAAAGCAATCACATTTTCGAGCTCTAAAGCAGCACAAATCTGACAGGCTAGACTTGGCATTCGCTGTTCACCACTATATGTAGCTACGATTAGCATATCAATATCTTTTGGGACTTCCTGCATAGCATTAACTGCCATGTCAACTGTAGTCTGAGAAGCAGAAGCAATGTGACGGTTTTTAATCCCAGTTCGTTTCACTATCCACTCATCAGATGTTTCAATAAACTTACTAAGATCATTATTAGTCAGAGTATTTTTTGGTACGAAACTGGTGAATTTTTTAATCTTGGAGTACTTCATTAAATCCCTTAAATTCTGTATCTATAAATTCCTCAAAATAACCTACAGGATTAACTTCAATTGTTCTGTAAGCTAATAAAATAGCATTATAAAATGCATCAACACATGCAGAACCATGGCTTTTAACAACTAATCCGTCTAGACCAAACAATAATGCACCATTTCTAAATTTAGGATCATAAAACTTCATAGAAGACCGTATTTTAGTCTTAAAGAAATAGCCTAAAAGGTATCCAAACCAACTTGATTTAAATGTTTCATTATATACAAACTTAAGAAATTTTGATGTTCCTTCACATGATTTTAAAAGAATATTACCTGAAAGACCATCACAGACGATCACATCAGCCATATCACTGTATATTTGTGAAGGCTCAACGTAACCAATATAATTTAAATTCATAAGTTGGAATATTTCATTACATTCTTTTATCAGCGTATTACCCTTATGCTTTTCATGACCAATATTTAGCAATGCAACACGTGGATTTGTAATGCCCTGAGTTTTAGCAACATAAATTCCCATTATTGCAAACTGAACCATATTAGATACATTGCATTGTATATTTGCTCCCAAGTCAACAATCCAGGTATCTCGACGCTTTTTTGTTGGAAAGCTAGAAATAATTGCAGGACGATGAATACCATTGAGTGTTCTTAGTATTTTCCGGGAAATAGCCATTAGAACACCAGTATTAGCAGCACTAATCACAGCTTGAGATTTTCTTGCCTGTAATGATTGAATTGCACGACCAATTGAAGAAAGATGATAACGTTTTAGTGCAGACAACAAACCATCATGCATTTTAATGTTTCTTTCACAATGAAATATTTTAATATTTTCTATTTCTGAAAAGACATATTTTTTTATAACAGCTTCATCACCGTATAAAGCTATTTCAATTTCAGGATGATCTGCAGCAAATCTGCATGATGCAGGTACTGTAGTTTCTGGACCGAAATCACCGCCCATCACGTCCACAGCAATGCAAATTTTAGACATTATTCCTGTTCTTCAGCATCAACATCTATTGCATCGATAACTTTTTTACCTCGATAATAACCATTTGCAGTTATATGATGACGTAAGTGTGTTTCACCTGTTTCAATGTCAACGGATAGTCTTGGCTCTTTAATATGTGTATGAGATCTTCTCATGCCTCTTCGGGAGGGAGTTACTTTACTTTTCTGTACAGCCATAATCCACCTTAAAAACTATTAATATACATCATTATTAGTTAAAAAACAATCTTAAAAACTCATCCATATCTTTTGGCACAGGAGATTTAAATATTAGTTTTTCATTTGTAACAGGATGATAAAATTCAACTATGTGTGCATGCAATAATAAACATTCATGTTTTTTTTCTTTATTAAGTTTAAAATTACCATATTTATCATCCCCAACAATAGGAAGATGATGCTCTTGTAAATGACGCCTAAGTTGATGCTTTCTTCCAGTTACTGGCATTAGCTCAAGATAACAATATTTGTCTGTTTGTTTTAATAGTTTAAGGTCAGTAATTGCACCATGAACTTTTTGGACATTGTCAGATTGGATTAATAATGGTTGATCGATACGATATTTATTTTTTTTGAAAGGCCATTTACCAAAACTAATTGCACGGTATATCTTTGATACTTTTTTATCTTTGAACAACTGAGCCATTGATCTTGCTATCTGGTATTTTTTTGCATAAATAAGACATCCACTGGTCATTTTATCAAGACGATGTAGAGGATAGATTCTTTCTGAATACTTTTGACTAAGGAATGTACTAATATCTTTTTTTTCACCAGTACCAGGCTGTACTGCCATATTTCTTGATTTATTAATTACAATAAAATCATCATCTTCAAACATAACATGAATATCTAACACCATATTTGTACCTAAAGTAACTTCATTTATTTTTGGGACCTTTATTAAATCGCCAAGCTGTAAGAGATATCCTTCCTTAGATCGTTTATTATTTACTCTAATATGCTTTTGTCGTATTAATCGATAAATTAACCCTTTAGAAACACCTGGGTACATTCGAAATAAAAATTTATCCAATCGGCTATCAATGTTATCTGAAGTTATTTCTATTTCATTCATAATATTATTATGTCATGGTTTAATTAAATTTAATATCGTACTATAGTAGTTATAGTTATTTTTATAATACAAAAGATTTTATGAATTTATTAAATAGAGAACATTTATGGGAACAATATATATTAATGCACAATGGCCCGAAGAACTCCGAATCGCTACAGTTAAAAATGGAAAATTATTTGATTTAGAAATTGAGTTACAAAAGGCCAATAGAAACAAAGGGAATATTTACAATGCCAAAATAGTAAAGATAGAAAGTAGCTTAAACGCTGTCTTTTTAGATTATGGTGGTGTTAGAAATGGTTTTCTGCCACTGAAGGAAATCCACAAGGGTTATTTATCTCAGAATCAAGATGGCAAACACAATCTAAGCGATCTTAAAATTGGACAAAAAATGCTTGTTCAAGTAGAAAAAGACGAACGTGGTGAGAAAGGTGCAGCCCTTACCACCTATATTTCATTAGCAGGAACGTTTTTGGTTTTTATGCCTTTTAGTGGTAAAAGTGCTGTTACAAAACAAGCCGAAAATAAAGAGCGATCAGAATTGAAAGCCATCATTGAAGGGCTAAATCTTGATGAAGGAACAGGCATTATCGTAAGAACTGCAGGTATTGGCAAAACTAATGAAGAACTTTCATGGGATTATAATGCACTTAAACATCATTGGTCCATAATTGAAAATGCCAGTAATCAAAACGAAGCACCATGTATGATTTTTCAAGAATCTGATACATTAATACGGGTTTTGAGAGATAACTTACGTCAGGATACAGATAAAATAATTATTGATACACAAAAGGGATTTGATTTAGTTAAGTCTTTTTTATCACAGACCAGACCTGGTAGTGAGGAAATTGTTGAATTAAATGACCAAACATTACCACTTTTTACTCAATTTGATCTTGAGGATAAAATTAAATCCATCTATGACCGTGAAATAAGACTTCCATCTGGTGGCGCAATCATTATTGATACTACAGAAGCTTTAACAGCCATTGATGTCAACTCCTCACGATCAACAAAGAGTACAGACATCGAAACAACAGCTAAACATACCAATCTTGAAGCAATAGAAGTCATAGCAAATCAGTTACGAATACGTGATATTGGTGGGATCGTTGTAATTGATTTCATTGACATGAATGAGAAGTCTCATCGTACTGAAGTAGAAGATAGAGCTAAACAGTTATTTAGTTTAGATCGTGCTAAAATTAAGACTGAAAGCATATCAAATCTTACAGGCTGCATGTCACTTCTAAGACAAAGATTAAGATCATTTGCAAATAATATTATGACATTTAAAAGTGAATGTAATATTGATAGTTTTGCAATGTACTTACTACGAAATACACAATCATTGGCATCTGAAGCACAAGTAAAAAACGTTCAATTACAGGTATCTGTAAATATTGCAACGTATATTCTCAACGAGTGTCGTGAAATTATAAATCGTATTTCAGCTAATGTAGATTGCCAAATTCATGTGATTCCTAATCCAAACTATGCAGTAAATGAATACTCTTTAAAGGCAATTAGAGGTCTTGCAGAAAGTGCTCCCCCATCATATACACAAAAAGATCAGATAAGCCCTGAATCTAACTATGATTTAAACGCTAATAACAACCGGACACATCAAACACCTGCAATTACTGAAAATCTTTATAACCAACCGTTGCCTAAGGGTAATCCGCTAGCACTATTTATTCGTTTTTTCTTTAACCTTTTTAAAAATGAACAATCCAGTCCTAAAAAATCACATTCTAAAAAGACTGATAAACCAGAAAATTCCTCTTCAAGTACTCGTAAACCTTATGGAAAACGTCATTCAAAAGGTAATCAGTATCGAAGAAAAAGAAACACACCTTATAATAATCGGAAGAAAACTGTTAGCCGCGCAGATTCTGATAAGTAATGTTTCTAGAATTTAATTGATTTGAGAATGAAATATTAATGATATGATGTGGGTTAAGAAATCCTGATGGCAAATTCTCCGCCCACTCTATCAAATATAACGTGTTCTCTTCAGTGTAAAAATCTAAACCGAGACTTAAAACTTCTTCAGGCTCTTTCAATCGATAAGCGTCCATGTGAATAATTTGATTAGATTCAGAAACAGGATATACATGCATAATCCCAAATGTAGGACTTGAAACAGGTTTTGCAGTAATTGTTGCAACTAAACGTGAAATAAAAGTTGTTTTACCTGATCCCATTGGTCCATTAATGTAGATAACATCGCCAAAAGAAATATTTTGCCTAAAAGTATTGATGTAATGGTCGAGATCTTCTAATTTTAACATGTATGGTATTTTATAATAATTGGTATAGAGGATACAAGATCATCCGCTGTTAATCCATTTCCAAGCTTTGAACCAACATATTCACCTACTTCTGCATGAGTACAAATAGCATTTGTTATTGATTCAAAAGTAACCCCAAATTGTGCAATAAAACCGCCAATAATACCTGATAATACATCCCCACTTCCTGCGGTGGCTAATACAGAAGATCCTCCAGGAATAATTGCGAGTCGACTCTCATGAACGATAATTGTAGATATGCCTTTTAATACTATATTACATCCGAATAAATTGTAGAGTTCATTTGCAGCTAATATTGGGTTTTGACAAACTTCTTCTATGGATACCTGTAGCAAACGTGCAGCTTCCTTATAATGAGGCGTAATTACATCATTGGGGGATATAATACTTTTTCCTGATAAGTAGTTTAATGCTCCGCCATCAATTACTTTAATAACATCTTTAGATAATACATCATTTATAAGCTGAGTATGATCCTGATTATTCGCTGAAATACCTGGACCAATAACTATGACGGGATTATGTTCTTTAATCACTGCATGAAAAACCTGATCATCATAATGCTCAGATATTACTGAATGCATATTGTTAATTGGTTTTGATGACAATTGCATTAAATAAGAATACCCACAACCACTTTTAATCGCTGCATGTGTTGCTAATAATGCAGCTCCCTCCATGGATTCATCCCCTCCAATCGTAATTACACGACCAGCATTACCTTTGTGAAAATTCTGGGGTCTTGATGGAATATTAAAGTTTTCAATTAATTCATAACCATGGCTTTTTAATTGATAATCAGGGGATATTACAATGATCTTTCCACAACTATCCTTACCAGGACCAAGAAAAAAACCTGGCTTTAAGCCAAAATATGTAAGTGTTAAATCTACTTTGATTACAGCATCTAAATGCTGCCCTTCAGAACCAAGACCTGAAGGAATATCCAGTGCTATTTTTATTGCACTAACATTATTAAACCATCTAATAGCGTTATCTAATGATGGAGTTAACTTTAGGTTTAAACCTATCCCAATTACAGCATCAACCAATACATGATATTCTTTATCCGGAAATCTTTGTTGAATAAGTTTATTTTTTTTTAAATAGTTTTTTTGAGAAACTGGAATTTTAATCTCATCAAATACTTGAATAATATCTACAGCATAACCTTGTTCATATAAAGAAATACCAACTAATACCCCTAACATACCGTTATCACCATTACCAACTAAGATACCTATGTTAGATCCCTTTGTGATATATTCTTTTATTCGATTTACAGAATAGAATGATAACAACTCTGGCAAACGTTGCTTTTTTTGTTTGGAACAATCGATCCAAGTCTTTTCTAAATCTTTAATCTGTTTTTTTGTGTATATTTTCATCAAATGAACTTTTTATCATAGCCTTCATATAATATTGTAGCTCATATACAGATTCTTTGATGTCATCCATTGCACGATGCGTGTTTTTTTTGGGGAATTCTTTCACTAAATTAACTTTTAAATCATATATTATTTTTAATGTGGTCACGTCTAGATGCCGGTAATGAAAAAAATTAGCAAGTTTGGGCATATATTTTACTAAAAATCGACGATCTTGAGATACTGTATTACCACACATTGGAGAAACACCTGATTCAAGGTGCTTTGATAAAAAATCCAATGTTTCTTGCTCGGCTTTTTCACATGAAATTTTGCTTTCTGGGATCTTTGGCCATAATCCTGATTGGACATGTAGTTGTTTTGCAAATGGAGACGAATTTTCTAAAATAGATAATGGCTGATGAATAATTAGATTTGGTCCCTCCTCTAAAATATTAAACTCAGTGTCAGTGACTAATGTTGCAATTTCCACAATGTGGTGTTGATCTGGCTCTAAACCAGTCATTTCAAGATCTATCCAGATTAATTTACTCAATTTCATGGCACTATTGTAGCCTTTTTAATTGTGAAGTAACATAGTTAGATGTATTTTAATTCATTGTTGTTTTATTTAATTTGTTATGCAATTGGTTCTATTCAATTTGGTTACTTGATTTCTATATTATTTAACCTTAAAAACCCTTATACACATGGCTCTACAAATACTGGTGCCACAAACATGTTTAGAATAAATGGACCTTATTTTGGACTACTGACCTATTTCTTTGATTTTTTAAAAGTATTTGGGGTTTATTTAGTATTAAGAAATCAATTACCTATAGAACATGTCTTTATATGCATGTATTGTGGTGTTTTTGGCCACATTTATCCTTTACTAAATACATACAAAGGTGGTAAAGGAGTAGCCTCATTCAGTGCTATTTTAATTGCAATCTCATTAAAATTCACTATTGTAATGCTGGTAATTTGGGGAGCACTTTCATATTTGACAAGTGCTGGAGTTGCATCAGTAGCAATGGTTGTTTTAAGTATCATATTTATAAAACAAACCATTGCTAAATCTATATTAATTACATTTCATCTAATTGTATCTGCTGTTATAATTATGAGACATAACAGCAATTTAAAAGATTATATTAAGCAATATCAATTAACTTAACTTTAAAGATTAATACGCTGCCACCTGGAATTACTCCAGCGATTCCATTTTCGCCATAAGCTAAATTAGCAGGTATGACGAATTCATATTCGTCACCAACAACCATAAGTTGCAAACCCTCTACCCAGCCTGGAATTACTTGGGTTACACCAAATTTAGCAGGGACGCCACGTTTATATGAGCTATCAAATTCAGTACCGTCAATAAGCTTACCTTCATAATGTACAGTTACAACATTATCTTTAGTAGGCATCATAGCACCATCGCCAGAATTTAATTTTTTATACAATAAGCCTGAGGCTGTTTTAGTAACACCATCGGATTTTGCATAATTATCATAATAATTTGAATTGTCAGTCATTGTCATATCTCCATAAATAATTGGACTAAATAAAAGAATTAAAAATAACTTAAATAAGTTAGGCTTCATCCTGCATCCTCTTTAACATCGCAACTCCAATTTGGGCAGGATTTTTTACGATTGTAATACCAGCATCTTCAAATGCTGCATACTTTGCTTCTGCGGTTCCTTTTCCACCTGAAATAATAGCACCAGCATGCCCCATTCTTTTGCCACTTGGTGCTGTTACACCTGCAATATAACCCACTACTGGCTTAGTAACATTTTCTTTAATAAACTCAGCAGCTTCTTCTTCAGCAGTACCACCGATTTCACCGACTATAATAATACCTTCTGTTTGAGGATCATCTTGGAAGCGTGATAATACATCAATAAAATTCATTCCAGGAATTGGATCCCCTCCAATACCAACACAAGTACTTTGACCAAGTTCACATGCTGTTGTTTGATTCACTGCTTCATAAGTTAACGTTCCACTTCTAGAAACAATACCAATCTTTCCTTTTTTATGAATACTACCTGGCATAATACCAATTTTGCATTCTTCGGGAGTAATTATACCTGGACAGTTTGGTCCTATCATTAAAGTACCTGTTTCAGTTAACCTTTTTTTAATCGGAATCATATCAATTACGGGAATGCCCTCTGTAATACATATAATGAGTTCAATTCCTGCATCAATTGCTTCAGCAATTGAGTCTTTACAAAAAGGAGCAGGAACAAAAATAACAGATACTGTTGCACCTGTATCCTGAACTGCCTCCGCAACACTATCATAAACTGGAACACCTAAATGAGTTGTTCCACCTTTACCAGGAGTAACACCACCTACTAGTTTCGAACCATATTCAAGCATTTGCTCACAATGAAGTGTGCCTTGGGAACCAGTTATACCTTGGCAGATTATTTTTGTATCAGAATTTACTAAAATCATGACAATTCCCCTACTTTTTCAACAATACACTTTGTGGCTTCATTTAAGTCATTAATTGCTATTAAATTTAAACCACTTTCATTTAATTTTTCACTTCCCAATTCTGCATTATTACCAACTAATCGAACAACCACAGGAATATCGAGTTTACATTGTTTACTTGCTTCAATAATACCATCAGCAATTAAATCACACTTAACAATTCCGCCAAAGATATTTACAAAAATACCCTTTACATTGGTATCAGATAATATAATTTTAAAACCCTCAGTGACTCGCTCAGCAGTTGCACTACCACCAACATCTAGAAAGTTCGCAGGTTCACCACCTGAAACTTTAATTATATCCATTGTTGCCATTGCTAACCCAGCTCCATTTACCATACAACCGATATTGCCATCTAAATGAACATAGTTTAAATCCCATTTCTTAGCGTGATTTTCGCGATCGTCTTCCTGAGATGGATCGTGCAACATAGCTATTTCTTTTTGACGGTAAAGCGCGTTCTCATCTGCGGATACCTTAGCATCTAAGCAAACTAACTGATTGTCACCATTAATAATTAGAGGGTTAATTTCAATCATAGCAAGATCTTTTTCTAAAAATAAATCATACATTTTCTTTAATATGAGAAAGAATTGCTTTGTTTGGTCCTTGTCAAAACCAAGTTTTTTTCCTAGATCTCTTGCTATATATGGAAGTACTCCTATAATTGGAGAAATACTCACTTGAGTAATTTTTTCTGGTGTTTCATTTGCAACAGTCTCAATATCAACACCACCTTCACTTGATGCAACAATCGTAACAGTTTGAGAAGCTCTATCAACTAACATACTTAAGTAAAGTTCAGTCTTTATTGTTGATGGGGCCTCGAGCAAAATTTGATTAACAGGTTGACCATTTGCATCTGTTTGATAAGTGACTAATTGGCTGCCCAGTAACTTTTTAACAATATCAGATAATTCGTCTTTGTTATTCACAATCTTAACGCCACCGGCTTTACCACGGCCACCTGCATGTACTTGTGCTTTCACAACTACAGTACCGATATTCATTTCGTCATAAACGGCTAATGCTTCA
>CACKTD010000007.1 GCA_902603055.1 Coxiellaceae bacterium
TTCATCCAGATCCTCACCCAGATCCTTATCCAGATCCTCATCCCCTGGATCAATCTAATATAATTAAGGTATGATACATGGATGTCAGTCTTAAGAATTAATCAAATAAACTACCAAATTGCAGGAAAAACTCTTTTTAAAGAGTGCTCCTTAAACTTATCATTACCCTCTAAAACAGCTATTATAGGCAAAAATGGTGTAGGTAAAACAGCACTTCTAAAACTAATTTTTGGTGATGAAGATCCAGATCAAGGCGAAATTATATGGCCAAATCATATATTGGTTAAAATGCTCTCCCAGAATCCTCAGTTTAAAAAAGGCAGCACCATTCTATCTACTTTGAAATCTGGAATTAGCGCATCACATGACACATGGGAACTTGATCAAGAAATTGAAACAATTTTAAAAAACTTTGAGCTTGATGGAGAAGCATTAATTGAGAATTTGTCAGAAGGCCAACGCAGAAAAGTCGCACTTGCTCAAATCATGGTTACCAAACCTGATGCTATTTTAATGGATGAACCTACAAACCATCTTGATATGGAATCAATTGAATGGCTAACACAATGGTGTAAGCGCTTTCGTGGTACCTTAATTATCATAAGTCATGATCGATACTTTTTAGATGAAGTAGTTGATCAAATTATTGAAGTCTATGATGGTCAACTTTTATCATGGCCAGGCAATTATGCAAAACACCTTATAAAGAAAGAAGCCTTTTATGCAGAAATTGAAAGCAATCAAGCCAAACTAGACACACGCTTAAAAGCTGAAAAAAGATGGCTTGAACGTGGCGTGACTGCCAGAAGAAAAAGGAATATGGGACGCTTACGGGCTATGGAAATTTTAAAAAAACAACGTCAAGATATGGTACTACGCCGCGATAGAATGGAGCTTAGACCAGATCAGTCCATTCATGCAAGTAAAAAACTGATAACGTGCCAAAACCTCTCATTTAGTTATGACCAACCAATCATAAATCCCTTTTCACTCACAATTTTCAAAGGCGACCATATTGGAATTGTTGGACCTAATGGTATTGGCAAAACAACTCTGATTAAGCTTCTAATAGGGTCTCTTACTCCAGGTGCAGGCACCATAAAAAATAGTGAGTCACTGAAAGTCGCCTACTTTGACCAGCGTCGAGAAAATCTCAATGAAAATCAATCCCTCATTGATTTTGTTGGTGAAGGAAGCACACATGTTGGATCTAAAAATCAACACGTCGTATCCTATTTAGAATCATTTTTATTCACACCAGACCGCATGAATGTATCAATGCGCCAATTTTCTGGAGGTGAAAAACAACGTGCACTCCTTGCTAAACTATTATCACAACCTGCTAATTTATTTATTTTAGATGAACCAACTAATGATTTGGATATAGATACCATTGAATCATTAGAACAGTATCTAATAGAGACAGAAGCTGCTGTATTATTCATATCTCACGATCGTCAATTCATTGATCACCTCGCAAATAGAACATTATTTTTCACGGGTAGTGGGAATATTGAAGAATTTGCTGGTGGAGTAAGTGATGCTTTTTTACAAGGTGCAACATGGCCTAAAAACGCTCAAGATAATTCAACTAAAAAGAAGGGAAAAAGCAATCATAAGCATCTTAAAAAGATTGAACGACAAATTGAAAATGAAGAAACAAAACTTCATAAACTTGAAAAATCGTTAGAAGACCCCAAAATCTTTTCAAACCACCAAAAAGTCAAAGAAATTCAATTAGAAATTAGAGAAAAAAGAGCATTTATCAACAACCTTTATGAAGAATGGTCATTACTAGAGCATAAATAGCGTTTGAAGCCCCAAAAATGGCGTTTTTAGAGCTCATTATTACAATAATATGCAATCATAAACCAAAAACAATATAGCTCATTTAATATCTTTTTAGCGCTTTTTAAGCTACAATATAAATATGAGTAAAAATAATAAATATAGCTTATTAAAAAAACAAGATACTGATTTACTTGGCGCATTATCGGACTTTCACTACAACGGTGGTTCACTAAATACTATTTACATAAGAGGCTTACTAAGTATTGAATATAAACCATCCGATGACATCGTATTTTTATCAAAATATGTTTATGACTGCGTCAATAATTTTAGTAAAGAACTAGATAAAGAATCCTTGATTAATGGAAATATCATAGGATCTTGTTTTTTGGCTGCCCTCATATTAATCTCGCTTGCGATAGCGCATGTTATTGCACCGGAATTACTTGTATTATTAATATTTATTGCTTTTACTGCTGTATTTTTTTATGCAGTAAACCCAGAAAATAAAGTTATCGAAAATAACAACAAGCTAAAAGATTATTTTGAAGTCTTTTTAGATAAGAATAGTTATGATCCTAGCAAACTAACCGAAGAACTTTTTTATCTTTATGTTTGTCGATTTCCTAAACAAGCAAAAAAAATGGATCGTTTTAAAAAATTCCAAAAAACAGTTTACACGAATGATTTTGTTACAAAAATATTGGAAGAACATCAATTTGGATACCCTCAACGTTTAGATGATATGCTTAAGGCTGCCTATCATGATAGACCTAAATTAGTCCAACATATTGAAGAAGTTTTAAAAGATCGAAATTTTGAGCAAGATAATGCTCGAGAACAAATTCTAAACAAATTTTCCGAAAATAAATTAGGCGAAAATCTAACACCATTCCAGATTACAAAATCCTAGTACTCGTCATTTTCTTCCTCATCCTCCTCATCAAGAACCGTTTGATTACGGTTAACCGGTGTACGATAGTATTTCACCACTAAGTAAGAAGATACTAGGAATGTTATAAGTGTTGTTAATTCAATTAAATTCGCTACATTCACATCAATTACGTTTAGTGACTTAGCAATTTCAGCAACAAGAATTGAAAATTCACTTGCTTGTCCTAACCGTATTCCAAGCTCCCATGAAGAGGATACCGATTGACCAATACTCACAAATAAATAGCGATACAATACCGGTTTCAATACTAGAAGAGTTGCTGCAATGATTAAAGCAGGTAACAAGATATCTTGTATGATAGTCAAATCAATGGTCATACCAACGGCAAAGAAGAAGATTACTAAAAAGAAATCACGCAGCGGCATCAATGTTTCAGATAAATATCCAGCCACACTTTGGTGCGCTAATGAAATACCTGCTATAAATGCTCCAATTTCGTAAGAAGCTCCAGCCCATTCCGCAAAACTAGCCATTCCCAAGCCCCAAGCAATTGCAACCAAAAACAAGAACTCCCGTACACGAGTAAAACGAGTCATTAGTGGCTCTAAAACCCAATCAACAAATTTGAATATCAAATAAATAACAAATGGTGCTAATACAAAAACCGTTGCAAAATGTGTGACATCAACCTGAAGTTTTCCAAACTGATCTATCACAAAAAGCATTACCATTGCGATAAAATCTTGGAATAACAACATACTGATCATGACTTCACCAATATAGCCATGCTGCATCATGCTCGATGGTAATAGCTTCAAACCAATAATAGTTGAAGAAAATAACAAAGCAGCACCAGCAATGGAGGCTTGTAAATGATCAAATCCAAATAAACGCATTAAACCATATACAACTAACCAAAAAACTAAACTGCTAATGATTCCAGGGATAGTGACTTTCTTTATTTCACCAATGAGTTTGATGGGATCAAGATGGAGACCTAATAAAAAAAGTAAGAAGATGATACCAACATCACCACTATACACAATGAAGCTATTTTCTATGAACGCTTGAGGCTCAACATAATGAACAAAGATACCTAGAACAATGTAGGCGACTAGTAACGACTGACGAAAAGCAAGTGCAAGTGCTGAGAAAAACGTCGCACCTACAAAAATTACTGTTATTGTCGAAACCAGTGAGTTTGCCAAAATAATTCCTTTTTAAAATAGCAAAGTGTGTTGGTCGATAAGCCGGGTTCTGTCGCGGACGATCATCTATCTGGGATGCATGTCACCATACACCTCAAGCGACCTACCCAAATCTCATGCGAGTCACATGTGAGCGAGCTCTAGATTTTACTTGGTCTTGCTCCAGATGGGGTTTACCCTGCCGTAACTAGTTACCTAGTACGCGGTGCGCTCTTACCACACCATTTCACCCTTACCCGTTAAGGCGGTATCATTTCTGTGGCACTTGCCGTCAACTTCAGTTGCCCAGGTGTTACCTGGCATCTTACTCTGTGGAGCCCGGACTTTCCTCTATCTAAAAGATAGCGATCGCCTAACCAACACACCTCTTAATCAATTTAACACTGAAAAGGCTTGTCAGGCAAGCAAGAATCTATAATTCGAAGATTTAATGCATTGGAATATTATGTTTTTTGCAAATTCCTGATAGAAAGTTCCATAAATAATTGGCTGTTGATAACGCAGCTTCACTAGCTAGCTCTTGCTCTTCAGCACTTAAAGAATCTAATAATGATTGGCATTCTACGCGGTGCTCTTTATCGGCATCCTTATGAACCGTGAAAAATTTAAGACCAGATTCTGACGTTACACCATAGAATGATTTCAACCCATCAATTTTGACTTCTGCAACTTCAGGCACTTGTCTTTCGTATGTATATAAAGACGCAAGACCTTCTGCGTAAGAGCTTCTAGCTTTCTCAAAGAAGTTATCAATCATATCTTGAGTAAATTGTTCTGGCTTACTCTCTTCAGGCTTTTTGGAATCCAGTGCATGAGCAAATTGTGCCCAAAGTGATGGATGATCATGATCAAAAGACTCCTCTTCGATGAGATTACTTAAAAGAATTTGTCGTTGGTTTAAATCAGGACATATAGAATGTGTTGCACTTATATAACGTGGAAAAGCACAAACGTGATGATAATACTGTTCAGCATAATCTTTTAATATCTCTCTGTTTAATTCACCGTTTGACCAGGCAACATAAAATGGGTGCTTCAATAAGTGAAATTGATCTAATTTTTCATCAAGTTTTTTGGAAAACATATATCCCTCCTAAAGTCTCATGTTATCACTATTACTATGGGGTGTAAAATGATGATTAGGCTTTTAGGAACCAAATAACAATCTAATCGGGGAGATAAATGTCAGCAATTAAAGAATGATAAAGGACCACTTCTTGAAACATCATTATTTCTTTTTTTATTAAAATATACAGCGCTCTTATATAAACTAAAGGTTAAATGATATAGTTTAATGCATCAGAATCGGAAAAAATATCGCCTAAAGTGGGATCTTTTGGCGATTATGCGGACGGGCAAAATCTTCCATTGGTCCCAGGGGAATAATTTGAGTTGGGTTTATCATAGTATGACTGAAATAGTAGTGTCTTTTACACTCTTCCAAGTGCACAGTAGATGAAATACCCGATGTTTGGTATAAGTCACGCAAATAATGACTTATATTGGGATAATCTTCAATACGACGTAAATTACATTTAAAGTGGCCATGATAAACTGCATCAAAACGGATAAGGGTTGTAAATAATCGCCAATCTGCTTCACTACAGCCACCTTTAACTAAGTATCGTTGATGCTTTAGGCGCTCTTCAACATAATCTAAAGCGTTAAATAAACGTTTAAACGCATGTTGATACGCATCTTGAGACGTTGCAAAACCACACTGATAAACACCATTATTGATATCGCCATACACCAACTCATTGATCTGATCAATTTCATTACGTTGGCTATCTTTATACAAGTCTAATTCTGGATAGTCTGCATCATTGTTAAAATGATTGTTTAAGAATCGAATAATCTGACTAGACTCATTATTAACTATCTTTTTATTTTTCAAATCCCACAATACAGGTACGGTGACACGACCTGTGTAATGAGGATCACTTTGTAAATAAACTTCATATAGGTACTTAACCCCAAAAATATTATCTTCTGGCATTTCCCATCCATGTTCTAACATTTCAGGTTTTACGATCGTCAAGCCTAAATTCTTATCAAAACCTTTTAATACACGATATATTAATGTGCGATGTGCCCATGGACATGCATTTGAGACGATCAAATGATATCGTTTAATATCATTTGATTCAGGTGCTGATAAAAACTGAGATTTTGCCCGATCAAATTGACCGTGCTTATTTTCATACCATTGGTCAATCCATTTCCCTTCAAACAAAAGACCCATTTTTATGACCTATGGCGCAGTACACCAGCCTCAACGATTGGGGAAGTTGGCTTATTCCAGATTGAATCCACAATTTTTTTATTTAGAAACGCAATCGCTGGTACAACTGCACTTGGATTATTAATAAAGTATATCATCGTATTTTCAACACGAGGGCTTTCAAGCCATCCATAAACTTGAGATAAAATTCCTGCATTTAAAACCCATAAGTAAGATGAGGTAATTGGAATACCAATGGTGACACCAAAAGCTAAATCCACAATAGCAAAAACACCTTGCAACAATAAACTAAAACTCAAAAACTCTAATTGTAAAATAGTGTAGCTAAATTGAAGATCATTAGCAGCAAAATTGATCCAGCTGGATGAAGCTGAATTACGCTCGTTATTCACATTCAACAAAACCCACACCGGAATTAATATATTAGCAACGATAGAGACTGTTACCAACGGCCAATATAATCCACTGAATTTAAATATGAAGGCGGGCACATACAAACACATGATCAGCATTGGGATAAGACCAGACAAAAACCCCTGTTTTGAATCAATTGGATGATACTGGTAATCAATTTCTCTAAAGCCATACATGACAATGTCATAAACGATACAAGCAATTACAGCAAAAAACATAATTTTAGAGATCATTAACGTTTGCCAGAAAACAAAGAACCAGAAAAATGCTTGAAAAATCCCATGTATAAACTCTGGTTTCAAATAACGATCAAACATCAAGACTTTCATTATACTCAATGTAGTCATTACATATAAAAAAGGTGTAACAAGGAATAAATGAATAATGCCAACACTTGCACCCAGAGTATAACAAACAAACGCTGGAACTATTAACGAAACCAATATTGATAATGAAAACTGAAAGTTATGTTTGCGCAACATTATTACAACTTATCGACTAAAAGATTCTGATGATTTTTGTTCAAATGGACGTGTTGAAGATAGCTCTTCTAAATACTCATCAAGTTCTTTTACACCTTGATGATCATTCTGGCTAAAAAAATCAGACTTAATACAATCAAACTTTCCAAGATAGTCTCCCATATTCAATGCCACTTTGGGGAAGAATAATAATACCATCTGCTGCCGTTCTTTCAATATATCTGGGCTATGTTCGTACACGGTGTTAAAAGTGCTCACAAAATTCACAATATACCAGTAAGAAACAGCGACTGAAAATAAAGTAACCTGTAAGAAAGAGAATAAACTTAAACTATCTAGAACCAAACAACTCATTAAAGAGATGACTGCAATTGCTAATAATTGCGGTGTTTCATTTTTAAAATCAGAATGCCGCAAGCTGATATATAAACAAAACAAACTAAATGATGTTACAACTGACAGCATCACACAAAATGGTGTAATCGAAGCAAAAAAAGGCAAAATCAAACCGATGGGCATCAGTAAAATTTTTAGAAAAAAGCCAACAAAAAAAGATAAAAGCCAAAAACTCGTCAGGCCATCACCCAAATCAACTTTATTATCAAAAAGCTGTGAGATCCAGATTGCTAGAGGTACGATAGCAATACAAGATACTAGTGGTACTGCCAAACCTGTATAATAAATGCTGGAATACAAGAAAGCACCAGCAGCAATACATAATAATGAAATGATATAAGTTTCTGCATTTTTTTGGGCAAAAGCTTGATCCTTGAAAGGAATTAGTTCGTAAGAAAAAATCAACATAAAATAATAGCTGACATACTGTAATAACTCATTAAATTTCGTTTTAATTTTATAGTACATACCAAACTCCCTGATATGTATTTATATTAATTTTTGCTTAGATGAAAGTCAATGTTGGGTTAACTCGACCAAAGATAAGCTTCACAAGACTCTTGCATGCAACCAACACAATGACTACATGTGATCTTTTTCTCTACTTGTCCTGATAAGACCCAATGCTGCATCATCAGCTCAACAGTCTTAACATCTGATTTAAATCGTTGCGCAATTTCTTTTGAAGAAACCCAGTTACGATTAACTAATATGATTTTGATTTGATTGAGTGTCATTATATTTATTCCAAATTGTTTTTGATCGTGATTGAAAAACATTTACTGTCCACATATAGGTTAAAAGCACCCACCCAATCCACATCATCGATGCAAATGGATGCTGAGCAAACGTGGTACTTTGATAAGCTAATATACCCATAAGGTATGCTAAAACTGTTGACCATACTAAAGACAAGATTGCCCATTTACTCGATGCTTCTTTGCTGATAGCAGCAATGGTTGACATGCATGGGAAATACAAAAGCGCAAACACTAAAAATGCAAATGCACTTTCACTGGACCCAAAACGCTCCACCATTTGAGAGTAAGCTAAGTGATGAAAATTAGTTGCAGCAACACTGATGTCACTATTTGCAAACAAGTGTGGAAATGAATCTAAAAACTGAACCCAGCCTTCATGGATCTGTTGCAAAATTGGAGTTGTGGGCATTGTAACCTGTGCGTACAGTGTATTCATAGTACCAACGACAACTTCTTTTGCCAATAAACCTGCAATTAATCCAACGGTTGCCTGCCAATTATCTACAGAAATCCCCATCGGCAAGAACAAATAGGTAATGGCCTTTGCAATATAAGCGAGCACACTCCCTTCCATTTCTAGACCATCTAAAAATACTAGATTAGAATCAAAGTGCATCAATAACGTCAAAACCGCTGTGAGTGGAATAATATAACGTGCAGCCCTTTCAATAAAACGAATAGACTGTTTGATTGCAGCACGCACTAAAATTTTCAAATTTGGCCATTGATATGCTGGCATTTCCATAATCAATGGCAATGGCTCTTCTAGATCCAAGCTTGGCTGTAATAACATACCAGTTAATACAGAAGCCAATATCCCTATCAGATACAAAACAAAAATAATGTTATGCCCAGTTAATGGGAAAAATGCTGTAACCATGACAGCATAGATTGTTAGCCGGGCACCACATGACATAAATGGCGCCATCATGATGGTCATCAATCGCTCTTGAGGCTGTCCTAATATACGCGTTGACAGCACACTAGGAACATTACATCCAAATCCAATTATAAATGAGGCCATCGCTCGGCCAGGTAATCCAATTTTTCGCATTAAATGATCTAACAAAAATGCTGCACGAGCCATATACCCTGAATGCTCCAACCAACCTAAACCAAAGAACATACAAAACAGCACCGGTGTAAACGTTAAAGTAGTGGCAATCCCTAGACCTAACCCGTTTCCTAAAAAGTTTGCTACCCAATTTGGTATGCCTAAAGTTATGAATAATTGGTATACCCCATCAACTAAAAGCGCATGTGTGATAGCATCGACTAAGATTTGGAAAATACCACCTAATTTTACAGTTAATGTAAATAACCCATACATGATGAGAAAGAATATAGGAATCCCTAAATATTTATCCAATACATAATGATCAATTTTACGTGTTATGGAACTTGGCTTCACTCGATGAATTGTTTGACATCGGCTTAGCATATTACTAATTTCTTGATATCTTAAGTCTGCGATTTCAATACTTATTGGATTTTCATGTATTTTCAAAAACTCTGCATTTGTAAACTGTCCCATTTCAAGCGTTCGTAAATCTGAATATGCCAACGACTCACAACCGCTTTGTTGAAACTGAAACTGCAGTTTTTTCCAAAAATTTAGTTCCGTATAGCCATGAAATGGTTTAAACGTGTAATTCTCGATAGCATCTTCAATCAAAGCATAATCTTTGCCAGAACACGCACACATTGCGATAACTGGACAATTTAAAGCTTTTGACATCACCGATACGTCAATGTCATACCCATGTTTTTCAGCTAAGTCAATTCGGTTAACCACAACGATTACAGGAATACCCTGCTCTCGAAGCTGATAGGTTAAATATAAATTTCGTTGTAAAGAGAGTGCATCAAGGACATTTATTACACAATCAAAATCATGTTTGTGTAATTCTTCAAGTATATTGAAATTTACGCCTTCTTTAGCAGACTGAAGACTATATGTTCCTGGAAAGTCTATAACATCGACTTTTTCATCACGAGTAGTCTCCCAGATTCCGGATTCCAAGTTAAAGGTGACACCAGAATAGTTGCCAGCACGAGCTGAAAGTCCAGTCAATGAGTTAAATATTGTAGTTTTGCCACTGTTAGGATTGCCAACCAGTGCAATTTTTTTATTCTTCATATACTCTTTTATCAAATAGTAGGACCGATGCTTCTTTTTTCCTTAGAGCAACACTATTACCACGGAAGGCAATCTGTACCATATCATTAAAAGGGGACAATGAAACAATCTCGCATTCAGTACCAGGCAATAGTCCCAATGAGACTAAATTGGATGCATAATCACTATTTTTAGCAAATGATCTGAATACGAGACGCTCGCCTATTTTAAATTCGCTTAGGTCCATTGTAATAATTTACAGCAAACAAGCGAATACCGTCAAGTATAATTAAAACGGGATGTCATCATCCTCAATCATTTTTGACTCTGGAGCCTGAGTTGGATTAGCTGTCATGGAGGGCTCTTTTGCCATTGGTCTTGGAGCATTCCCTGTGTCATCCATGCGACGGTCGAGCATTTGTAAGTTATCTGCAACAATTTCTGTGGTTTGTTTTTCGACATTATTGTTATCTTGCCATTTACGTGTTCTTAACTTACCTTCGATATAAACCTTAGAGCCGCGCTTTAAATACTCCCCAGCAATTTCTGCTAAACGGGTAAATAACACTACACGATGCCATTCAGTCTGATCTTTAAAATCACCTGTTTGTTTATCCTTCCATCGCTCAGATGTCGCAATTGAGATGTTCGTAACTGCAGATCCTGATGATGTATAACGAATTTCTGGGTCTTGACCTAGGTTCCCAACTAAAATAACTTTATTAATTCCACTTGACATGTAAACTTCCTCTTAAACTATATTTGTGCATATTGTACACGTAAATTTAGCATTCTTAAATACGCAATCCAAAAAAGAATCATTAATGCTAAAAATGCGAATATCACTGGCATTGGCCAGATTTGAGATTGATACCCTACCATAAGACTTATAGTAAATACACCCAATTGCATAAACATATAAAAAATACCTAATATACCCCCCCTACTTTCAGAAGGGACATTTTCTGTCAAATAAACAGGTAGTATCGATTCCATGATACCGAAAGCACCAATAAAAACAGTAAGTCCAAAAACCATGGAGCCTTTGTAGCATATGCATAAGATACCTAACATCATCGCAACAAATGTGGGTAAAATCTTATCATAACAACCAGACTGAAATTTGCGAAATTGAGATACAAACATCAAGACAACAAGGCTTGAGATTAACATACAAGGAACGTATGTTTTCATGATTGCAAGAGAAGAACCATATTGTGCTACGAAGTAGCGAGGCATTAACATAAAAACTGACGTAAACACCCCATGCATCAAAAACACACTCACCACACTAATAAAAAAAGGTTTCTCTTTGATGTAGTTGAGATAGTTAGATACCCCTTGGCGTTCACGGATAGGTGCATCAGGCACTGCCGTGTTCAACCAAATTATCGCGATACCAACCAAAGCTGCCATTAAAAGAAAAATATTATTAATACCTATTGAGAGATCCAAAATTGGGGCCACACTTATTGCAAGGAAAAATGAGATACCGATCATAGAACCAATCACTCCTAAAACCATTGGACGATACTTTTCAACAGTCAAATCCATTGCATAAGCAGATAAAACACCATTAATTGCACCAGCACCCTGCAGTGCACGTGCAAAAATAAGCATATATATATTAGTCGCAAAAGACGCTAAAAAACTTCCCAACATGAAAAAGCTCAGTCCAATGTTCAGGGTCTGTTTTCTACCAATACGATCCGATAACCAGCCAAAGGGAATTTGTCCTAACCCCTGAAATAGTCCATAAATACCAACAGCAACACCAACCCCCCAAATGCTCGTTTGAAATGTACTAGTATGTAATGCCAAAATTGGAACGATAATCATTAAACCGAATATTCTCAAAGCGGAAATCAACCCCAATGAAACACCCGTTTTTAATGCTTGTCGTAATTCATTATTCATGAGGGGAGTCCTTTAGATTTCATTAGAGTCTGGTAAATAACCTCTGCATTCTTTACATGAACATCATAAACATAAATGACTTTATATCTTTTCAAATCTTCTAACCTCAGTAAAGATGCATCCACAAATAAATATCCTGATTTGGATTGACACTCAAAATCAAATGAATCTATAAACTGTTTACTTAGATAGGCTTCCAAACTATGATCCATGCTTTCAGAAAAATTTTTTTTATTCTCAACCCGGATATGCACAGGATCCTTTACTTTCATCTCAGAAAATATGGCAACACCTGATTCATCACCCCCTAGTATTAAAACCTGTGATGAGGTTTGCAATTCATAGATACACATCTTTGCAACACGCTGACTTAACTCCAGCCAAGAATTATCTTGCTCTCGAGGATGCAATCCAGCAATCCACTTAAAATCACGCTCTATCATTGAAACTAAACCAACATAGCCGAGGCCTTTTTGATCTTTTAAGAAAGTGTTATGGTTATAAGCAATAAATGAAGTTGTCAACATATTTGTACTTTGATAATATCACAGTATTGTTTTATTTGCCAAACTAGACTTTACAAGAGCATTATCGGGACTTAACTAGAAATGAATTTTATTAAAAAATTATTGGATTTACTGAGCAGGCTATGGATTAGCAATAAGCTCAAACCAACCATATACACTGCAGATCAACACCTCATCGAGGCCAAATCAATTCAAAGCGCTGCCAGAAAAATTGCCAATAGATTACAAAATGCAGGCTTTACGGCTTATGTAGTAGGCGGGGCTATTAGGGACATTCTACTCAACCAGCATCCAAAAGACTTTGATATTGTTACTAATGCTAAACCAGAACAAATCAAGCCACTATTTAAGAAAGAAAGAGCTATCATCATTGGTAGGCGTTTTAAAATTGTTCACGTAACCATTGGCACCCATACATTGGAAGTATCCACTTTTAGGTCATCTAAACAAGGTACAATGGATCAGGATGGGATGCGTATCAATGACAATGCATACGGACGAATTGAGGAAGATGTTTTACGTAGAGACTTCACAATTAATGGTTTGTATTTTGATCCGATCAGCCTTGAAATGTATGACTTTATAAATAGTAAACAAGATATTACGAACAAAATCATCAAAGTTATTGGGACTCCAGAAAAGCGCTTCATTGAAGATCCTGTACGTATGCTTCGTGCAGCTCGACTTGCAGCAAAACTAAATTTTCAAATCAGCGAAGATTGTTTAGATGCAATTGCTAAAAACAAAAATTCACTCGCAAAAGTTTCTTCTGATCGCTTGTCTTTAGAAATTCAAAAACTTTTCTATGGTGGCTATGGGCAAAAATCCCTTGAAAAGCTATATAGTTTAAGTCTTTTTTCAGTGCTTTTCCCACAAACACAATCATGTATTGAGAATCCTAAGATCAGCAAACAAGTGAAATTATTACTATCACAATCCATGTACAATGCAGATCGTCGATTTAAATCAGGTAAATCACTTAGTACAGCGTTCCTATTTGCTACACTCTTATGGTGGCCACTTAAGGAGCGTTTAAGAGCACTAAATCATCGGGACAAAGACTACTCCAAGAAGTACTTAGAAGCATGCCAAGCAGTTATAAATACACAACAAAGTACTCTGCGAATTCCTAAAAAAATTGCTGATGGCGTCATTGCAATTTGGAACTTCCAATACACCTTCTCCAAAGGTGATACATATGACGTGGAGCGAATATTAAGAGCACCTCGATTTAGAGCAAGTTTAGACTTATTGGTCTTAAGAGCTCATGTTAACGAACCCGTTTGGTGGCAAGCAGCAAAATGGTCCAATTTGTCTAATGAACAAACAGCCTGACAATATTGCATTTTTATCTCTAGGATCAAATGTAGGCTCCTGTACACAAAACCTCGCAAATGCAATCATACGCCTGAATACAGACAAAACTTCTGTAATTACTAGCTCTGACTTTTATATTTCTGAAGCAATCACACCCAATCGCCAACCTGATTACTATAATTGTGTAGTTAAAATAACCACCCAGCTTAACCCAGAGAATTTGCTTGCACTCTTAAAGACTATTGAGATTCATTTTGGGCGCTTTCAAGATGGTGATTTACAACCACGCATCATTGATCTTGATATACTTCTATTTAATCAAATTACCATGCATTCAGAGCACCTAACAATACCTCACCCAAGAATGCATCTTCGAAAATTCGTACTCCTTCCCCTCATTCAAGTTTTAGGTGACAATCACTTAAACCGCGATTATTATCTAAACGCACTTCAATCCTTAAGCCATCAACGATGTGACCGTATTGAAACCAAAAATACCATAACATGAAACATCCTGAAGGTATCATTTTAATCCATGGCCTTGCCTCACCAGATTGGCTCTTGGAGCCCATGTCTAGGTATTTTAATAAAGAAGGTTTTGATTCAAGGATCATCCATTACCCTTCACGAAGAAATGATATTGCCACTAATGTTGATTTCATCTGGAACCAAATTAAACCCTTGATTGAAAGCAATCAAAAATGGCACATAGTAGGTCATTCCCTTGGAGCCATTATTATTCAACATATTTTATCTAAGTATAAACCTAGAAATATTGGCCAAATTATTTTATTGGCGCCACCGAATCATGGTAGTAAAGTTTACAGCTTCCTTCAATCGCACCTTCCCATATCTCTTTATCTTGCAAGAATTAATCACTTACCACTTCAATTCCAAGAAGAGCCCATAGCACCGAATATCTGTAAAAATTATGATTGCCACTTAATAGCTGGGCAGGTGTCGTGGACTCTTTTCGGTCTGTTTTTAGGGGAGCCAAGTGATGGTATCTTGACAGTATCTAGTACAAAAATTAATGGACTTAAATCCATACAGATCATTAATCAGGAGCATCTTTTCATGTTGTTTTCAAATGAAACATACCAAAGTATTTTAAAAATCCTACAAAAGAAAACCGATTGAGTGTAGAGTAAGATTTGTGTTAACATAATAATATTACCGGTGATCCATGCAAAAATTTATTAAACCGATTCAGATCAGCAATAAAACCTATGACGCTGTCTATATTGACGAAGCAATACGTTCTTTTGGTTTTGATCCAGAATCCATACCAAAAACATTAAAAGTATTATTTGAAAACCTCACTCGCAATCATCATCACAAGGATATCGATCAAAAGGATTTTGAAGCTATTCTAATGCGTAATAAGGACAATACTCTTAACCATGAAATTGCATACAGACCTTCACGGGTACTGATGCAAGATTTCACTGGTGTACCAGGTGTGGTTGATTTAGCAGCAATGCGACATGCTCTAATAGCACAAGGAAAAGATCCTGAAACAGTTAATCCTCAATGCCAAGTTGACTTGGTAATTGATCACTCAGTCCAAGTAGATCGGTTTGGTAATAAAAATGCCCTACAATTGAATGAAGCATTAGAAATGCAGCGAAATAAAGAACGTTATGCACTCCTCAAATGGGGGCAATCTAGTTTTAAAAACTTTAGGGTAGTCCCTCCAGGTGCAGGTATCTGCCACCAGGTTAACCTAGAATATCTTGCACCCGTAGTATCAGAAAAAGATAATTTTATATTTCCAGATACCTTAGTTGGAACAGATAGCCACACAACCATGATTAATGGTTTAGGTGTGTTGGGCTGGGGCGTCGGTGGAATCGAAGCTGAAGCAGTGATGCTTAACCAACCAATCAGTTTGTTGATTCCTGCCGTTGTTGGTGTGAAGTTAAAAGGACAGCTAAATCCAGGTGTCACATCTACTGACTTAGTGTTACATATTACTAATGTACTGAGAACACATGGGGTAGTCGGCAAATTTGTTGAATTTTTTGGTGATGGTCTAGATTATCTTACGTTAGCTGAACGTGCCACAATTAGTAATATGGCCCCAGAATATGGTGCGACTTGTGGTTACTTCCCCATTGATGATCACACCATTAATTACCTCAAACTAACCAATCGAACTTCTGAAATTGTAGAGCGTGTAAAAACATATTCTAAAGAAATGGGCCTCTGGCGTCAGGATGAATCTAAATTGCTTTACAATGAGCAAATTGACTTAGCATTAGACGATGTACAGCCTTGTTTAGCTGGGCCTAAGAGACCACAAGATAAAGTTAAGCTCAATGAGTTAAAAGAGGTTGTTGGTGATATTGCATTACCTACTCCTAACGAACATTTAACACATGGGGATGTTGTTATAGCCGCAATAACTAGCTGCACGAACACCTCAAATCCTAGTCTGTTGATTACTGCTGGACTCGTTGCAAGAGCAGCAAAAAATTTAGGACTGAAAACAAAACCATGGGTTAAAACATCCTTTGCCCCTGGATCTAGAGTAGTAACTGATTACATGCAATCACTGAATTTGATGGAAGACTTAGAATACCTTGGCTTTCATTTAGTGGGTTATGGATGCACAACGTGTATCGGTAACTCTGGACCTTTAGATGATGAGATTGTCGAAGAAATTGAAAAGAAAAACCTTAGTGCTGCAAGTGTATTATCTGGAAACCGTAACTTTGAAGGGCGTATTCATCCTAATGTACGATCAAACTGGCTTGCCTCACCACCACTAGTCGTTGCGTTTGCTCTAGCTGGTACTACACACATTGATCTTACAACTGAACCATTAGGTAAGGACACTAATGGTCAACCTGTTTTTTTGAAAGATCTATGGCCTGATATTCAAACAGTTAAAGAATATGAACAAACAATTAATAAACATATTTTCTCTAAACAATACCAGCATGTCTTAGAAGGTAATGATCAATGGAAAAATATTCAAGTGAACGAAGGACAAACTTTTGATTGGGAAGCAAATTCTACGTATATCCGAAAACCAGACTTCTTCCAAACACCCAAATCATTGAATGATATTGAAAAAGCACGGATTTTACTCATACTAGGTGATTCTGTAACAACTGATCATATATCACCTGCTGGTGCGATTAAGGTGGATTCACCAGCTGCAAAATATCTTAACGATAACAACGTTGAAGTTGCTGAGTTTAACACATATGGAGCCCGTAGAGGCAACCATGAAGTGATGCAACGTGGTACTTTTGCTAATGTACGGATTCGCAATAAAATGAACAATGATGTAGAAGGTGGTTATACAACCATCTACCCTGAAAACAAATTAATGAGTGTGTATGATGCTGCTGAGCATTACCGAGAAAATAATACGCCATTAGTTGTATTTGCTGGAAAGGAATATGGAACAGGCTCATCACGTGATTGGGCAGCAAAAGGACCATATTTATTAGGCATTAAAGCTGTCATATGTGAAAGTTTTGAGAGAATTCATCGCTCTAATTTAGTTGGTATGGGTGTGTTACCTTGCCAGATAGATACTCCGATCGACCAATTAAATTTAAAAGGTAATGAGATTATCTCAATTGAGGGAATTAGCACCTTCAATACACCAAAAGCCAACTTGAAACTCATTATTGAGAAAGATGATGGCTCTAAAAGTGAATATCAGCTCACTGCTCGGATTGATACTGTTAATGAGATTGCTTACTATAAAAGTGGCGGTATATTACCGTATATGTTGAATCAGCTTGCCTAATGCATCAGACCAAAATTGATATATATTATGAGGATACGGACGCTATTGGAGTCGTTTATCATGCAAATTATCTTAAATATTTTGAACGGGGCCGTACCTGTTGGATAAAAGACCAAGGCTATGATCTCAATACCATTCATCAAGAGCATCAATTAGCGTTTGTTGTTAAATCGCTCCAAACCAATTTTTTAAAACCTGCTAAACTGCATGATATCTTGATTGTGCAGACAACCGTCTGTCTAAAAACCCCTTATCGTAGCCAATGGCGCCAAACTATCAAACGAGATAATACCGTTATAACTGAACAAAATTCAGAAATAGTGTGCATAAACCAAGAGCAAAAATTATGCGTTTTCCCAACCTTTTTAAGTTCTAAAATGACAGTATGTTAGCATCAATTATTCAAAATATGTTGGATTTATTTCAAAAGGATTGGTTAGAAACTCAGTCAATTCTAAATGATGACGACCACCATCATCCGTTAATGCTAATTCGTCAAATACATCCGCACATCACGCGTGGAAAACAGTTACGCTCCCTACTGGTACTGACAATGGGGCATTTATTTGGAAACTGTAATAAAACACATCATCAGCTTGCCTCAATTGTGCAATCGATTCATGGTGCAACACTACTTCACGATGATGTGATTGATCATGCACAAACACGTCATCATCAACCAACAGCATGGGTAGAACATGGAAATAAAGCCAGTATTCTTGTTGGTGACTATTTATTCTCAAAAGCTTTTAGGCAAATCGCCCAACTTGAAGATCCTTTTATAATAAAATCTTTAGCAGAAACAACTAAAATCATCGTTGAAGGTGAAGTAGAACAACATCAAAACCGTGGCAAACTGAACTTTGATGAAACAACTTATTTTAAAATCATTGAGGCAAAAACAGCTGAGTTATTTAAACAAACCTGCGCATTGGGCGCATATGCAAGTGGTGCTGGTGAAAAAGCATTTCATGCTGCAACCAAACTCGGCTTAAACTTAGGCATTGCTTTTCAAATAAAAGATGATTTATTGGATTATATGAGTACAGAATCAGGCAAGACTGTTGGACAAGATTGGTTGGATGACAAGGTGACATACCCTGTTATTGCAATAAAAAACAGTCAAAACCAAATTGCTAGTGTTTTTTCTCAGAAAAAATCATTTGATCAACTCAAAAACTTTTTAGCTGATCATAAAGCATTTATACTCACACAACAAAAAATAGATGAGTATTCTAATAAGGCATTTGAGGCATTAAATGATTTACCCTCAAATTCAGTGCGAAAAATTCTTGAAGATATCTTGGGGAGCTTACAATATCGTGAATACTAATCAACCACTCATCATTATTGGGACCGGTTCAGCAGGTTACTTATTAGCTACTGCATGGCGTAAAGTTGAACCACTTAAACCGTTAATCATATTTACCAAAGATCAGGGAGATTTTTATCATAAGCCCATGCTCTCTTCCATTCTGATTAAAGGCAAACAGCCTAAGGAGCTTGTTACCAAAACTAAAGATGAAATGGAAGAATCCCTAAATGCAACGATATATAATAATTGCGAAGTGACGAAAATCCAAATCCAAGAGAAATGTCTAGAGACCTCAGAAGGCACTTTTCAGTTCGATCAATTGGTACTTGCTACAGGCTCAACACCTAACTCCATTCCAAATCAATGTAAAAATGCATTACACATCAATTCACTCTATGATTATGAAGCCTTATGGGAACTCCTTCCCCATCATCAAAAAATAAATATTGTAGGCTCTGGACTTGTTGGCTGTGAACTGACACATGATCTAAATCATTATGGAAAGGCAGTGACTTTATTTTCAGATACACCTTATCCTTTAGCTAACCTCACTCCACCAGTTGTAGGTAAGGCACTTCGTGATCATTTCATAAAAATTGGTGTAGATTATAAGTTTGATGCAAATGCTAAATTTGATGATGACACACTGACTATTTTTGCCACTGGTCTGGGTCCAAGTACTAATCTTCTTGAGAAAGATGATATATCTCAAAGAGGAATAAAAACCGATCAGTTTGCTGCAACTAGACATCAAGATATTTATGCTATTGGTGATTGTGCTGATATTGCAGGCCTGACGTTGCGCTATATAGGCCCCATTCGCATTGTAGCTGAAGCATTAGCTAAAACGCTTACTGGCCAAAAAACACCTGTTGTTTACCCAGCTTTGCCAGCTACGGTCAAGACTCCGACTTATCCCATTGTAATCTGTAAAAAACCCATCATGGAGAGTGATTGGAAAACGATTCAAGATAATGATGAGGGCATTATTGTTCATCAAATTGACCCTTCCTCTCAGGAAATAATTGGTTATGTTTTGACAAAAGATGCCTGTGCATTAAGAACTCAATTTGAACATTTACCCAAATGGCTCTAAGCGTTATTTGACAAAATCACATATAGGGTCTTTAATTACCTTATAGTTCTATTACACGGAGGTTGAAATGGGTAAGTCTATGAAAACGGACTTTGATGTCCAACTTAAAGCGTTAAAAGATATGACTGATTCTGTAGAGAATTGGAGCTTATCTTTTGCTGATCAAATCACTGCATATGAGCAAGGTGTTGAGCTTGTAAAAGCTTGTCAAGAGATCTTAACTCAAGCAGGCCACAAAGTAACACAGGTAAACTCTTCTGTTAAATTAAAGAAAACCTTTTGGTTGCCTACATTTAAAGCAAGAGATAGATATTAATCTTTATCTTTTTGGTTCTGGTAGGGCGAAAAATTATATTTTTTATATGATTCTAGCTCTACCAGATTGATCACCCACTTCTACTATTTCTCCCCTTAATTTACACACTTTGTTTTTTTAATACTTCTTGATATCATATAGGTATGTTTAGAATATCGATATTAATTTTTTGCTCAATTTTTATCTTAGGCTGTAATGTAAATGGCGATGGAACTTCTGATAGTAAACAGCACTTACAAGTAACCTTATTTGGCGATACTTATAAAATGTTCGGTTTAGAAGTAGGTGAAGATTAATTGATTAAAATAAAAGGCGCAAAAACTCATAATTTAAAAAACATTAGCCTAGATATACCCCGAGATCAACTCGTGGTAATTACTGGTTTATCTGGATCAGGGAAATCATCGTTAGCGTTTGATACATTATATGCTGAAGGACAAAGACGTTACGTCGAATCCCTGTCAGCGTATGCAAGACAGTTTTTATCCATGATGGAAAAGCCTGATGTTGAACTCATTGAGGGATTATCTCCAGCAATTGCAATTGAACAAAAAGTAACATCACATAATCCTCGCTCTACTGTTGGAACCATCACAGAAATTTATGATTACATGCGACTTCTTTTTGCACGAGTAGGTCAAGGTTATTGCCCAAAACATCATACACCCCTTGAAGCACAAACGATTTCACAGATCGTTGACAATATTTTAAATCAACCTGAAGATAGCAGAATCACCATCATGGCACCCATGGTTAAGGATCGTAAAGGGGAATACCAAAAGCTTTTCCTTCAGTGGCAAAAAAATGGATTTGTAAGAGCACGCATTAATGGTGAAACACTCATGCTCACAGATGAAATTGACCTGGATGCGAAAAAACGTCATACCATTGAGCTCATCGTTGATCGGCTGAAAGTTTCTGCAAAACATCAAAAACGGATTGCACAATCTGTAGAAACTGCTGCTCAGTATGGTAAAGGTATGATTGTCGTTAATGTTGATAACAAAGAAGATATTTTATTTTCGACTGAAAATGCCTGTAAACAATGTGGTTATAGTATTGATAGGTTAGAACCAAAACAATTCTCATTTAACAGCCCAATTGGCGCTTGCCAGACGTGTGATGGGTTAGGGACAGAAAGTCATTTTGATCCTGATCGTCTCATCATTGACCCCCTACTTTCATTAGAGGAGGGGGCTATATTTGGATGGGAAAAAAGATACTATATTCAAATACTACATTCATTAGCATTACATGAAGGTTTCACCATTCATCAACCATGGAAACACTTATCTCAAAAACATCAAGAAACTATTTTGTACGGCACCAAGTATGCCATCGATTTAACTTACACTAGTATTAACGGTCGCACAATCACTAAACGTAAAAAATTTGAAGGTGTTATTCCTACCCTGACCCGTCGCTATGCAGATACTGACTCCATAGATGTTCGTACACAATTAGTGAAGTTCATGAGTGAACAACCTTGTTCTGAGTGCCACGGTAGCCGCCTAAATGAGGTGTCTCGTAATGTAAAAGTTGCACATCATACACTCTTTGATCTAGTTAGCATTTCCGTTGATAATTTATTTGATGCCCTACAAAATCTAGAACTAAAAAAACAAGAGCAACTGATTGCAAGTGCTATCCTCACAGAAATAAAATCACGTGTCAGCTTTTTACAAGCTGTTGGTTTGAACTATTTATCGCTTGAGAGAAAAGCTGAAACACTTTCAGGTGGAGAGGCACAACGCATTCGTTTAGCGAGTCAAATAGGCTCTGGACTTGTCGGTGTAATGTACGTTCTTGATGAACCATCCATTGGTTTACATCAGAGGGATAATGATCGTTTATTATCAACGTTAACACGATTACGTGATTTAGGGAATACGGTCATAGTGGTCGAGCATGACGAAGATGCTATCTCGCAAGCAGACCATATCATAGATATTGGACCTGGTGCTGGTGTTCATGGTGGTGAGGTAGTTGCAGCAGGTGATCTTAAAACCATACTCAAATGCCCTGACTCAGTGACTGGCCAGTATTTAAGCAAACAAATAAAAATTCATTCGCCATCAGAACTAAGACAACCAAAAGCAGACCGCTGGATAGAGATTATTGGTGCTTCGGGTAATAACCTAAAATCCATTAATGCACAAATCCCACTTGGATTACTAACCTGTATTACTGGTGTTTCAGGATCAGGTAAGTCTACACTCATCAATGGAACGCTTTATCCAATTTGTGCGAAAGCTTTAAATAAGTCACACGTTCAAAAACCTAAACCCTATGAAAATATTAAAGGCCTTGAATACCTTGATAAAGTCGTTAAAATTGATCAAAGTCCAATTGGACGTACACCACGCTCTAATCCTGCAACCTATACAGGGCTTCTTGGACCTATTCGTGACTTATTTTCAATGACTGAAGAGGCTCGTGCCCGAGGTTATAAACCAGGTCGTTTTAGCTTTAATGTTCGCGGTGGCCGGTGTGAAGCATGTGAGGGTGATGGGGTGATTCGTGTTGCCATGCACTTTTTACCTGATGTTTACGTGACTTGTGATCAATGTCAGGGTAAACGTTATAATCGTGAGACACTTGAAATTTTATTTAAAAATAAAAATATTGCTGATGTATTATCCATGACTGTCGAAACAGCACTTCATTTTTTCGAACATATCCCGCAAATAGCACGAAAATGTCAATTACTCATGGACGTGGGTTTAAGCTATATTTCTCTTGGACAAAGCGCTACAACACTGTCTGGTGGAGAGGCCCAACGGATAAAGCTAGCTAAAGAACTGTCTAAACGTGCAACAGGAAATACAATTTATATTCTCGACGAACCAACTACTGGTTTACATTTTCATGATATTCAACAACTTCTAAATATTCTGCATCGCTTGACTGATCAAGGTAACACCATGATTGTAATTGAACATAATTTAGATGTGATTAAAACAGCAGACTGGATTATTGATTTAGGGCCTGAAGGAGGTGAAGGAGGTGGCCGCATAATTGATGCTGGCACGCCATCACATGTCAGTGAGAATTCAAATTCACATACAGGACGTTATTTAAAACCGCTGCTTGAAAGTTAATTAGACTTCCTTGGAGAAGGTTGCCAATTGTTGAATAATGGATTTTGTTTTCTCTGGTGCGTGATCTCGATATACACCAAGAGCCTTTACAAGATGAGCCATGGTTGGATCACATTTTACTAATAAATCAGTAAACTCAATTGCAGTTTCAAAACTCTTAATTGTTATTGATATATTAATTATATTCTTAATGATTACACTATTATCGGTAAATCTTTGATGCAACTTCACCATGAAAGTCAAAAGATCCTGTGAAGGCTCTTTTATGGCAAGGTAAATTCGCATTACCTCTGCATTAAATTGTTTTTTAAATAACTGTAAGATGACTTTTTCAGCTAAATCAAAATCACTGTTAGTATAATAGGTTTCAATCAATAGCACTTCGAACCGCTCTTTTCGCTGATAGCTACGAGGCATTGAAAACCAGACCTCTAAAAATAGATCCCGATTACTTATGAGGTAATTGAGTTGATGCCAGCAAGCATCTTCATAATGGTTATCAATTAATTTACGTGGTAGTTTACGATAATTTTCATTTATACAACGGTATAGTAACTCCCACTGTCCAAGCTCGGCATAGACCCTGATTAAATCATTTATGATCCACGGGTGATCATAATCTAGCCGATGCGCAGCCTCAAGCATTTCTAAAGCTTTAGAATGTTGTGATTGACTCAGATACCCTTGGGCAACAAACCAACGAATGAGCACTTCATAATTTGGTTCATTTAAAATTGCTTGATGAATAAGTGGGTGATCCATCATATCTTTTGGGAATGCAAATAAAATCGTAAGCATCGACTCAATTAGAGAAAATTTTGAATTGATCTTATCAGGAATACTGCGAACATGTCCACTATTTGCATTTTTTAGCTGATTTTCTGCTTTCACATATACTTTCTTATATCGTGCAAGACGTTTTCGATTCTGAATATGTTTTGGCAACCATAATAGCCAAAGGAAAAAACGCAGGACACAATACAAAATCAAAAAAACTAATACAGCAATAACGGTAGACATTTGCATTACATAATTACTGAATTCAATAATGACAATACCAGGATGATATACTATCCATGTAGCTCCTAAGAGAACTGGTATGAGTAGTAACAACAGTCTTATTATCATACGATCACCATATTATTTGCTCTTGCATCCATTTGCATTGGTTTTTTCGGTTTTTCTTGGCCACTTTCATCATCGTGATGATGATCACTATGCGATTGCTCCTGTGATTCAATTTCTTTTTTCAAATTTGGTTTTAACTGGTCTAAAAATTTTTCTTCTGATAACTTATCAATCAGATCTTGTAGCGCCTCTAAATTCACTATTGGTAAAGCACTTTTTAGCATTATAAATAACTTTTCATCTTGCTGACGGATGTAACCAGACTCATTCAAACGTTTGATTGTTTGATCATAATGATCAAAATGACCATTGATTAAGTCATATCTTAGTTGTTCTAACAAACCTACATAAATACGAAGACTAATACCTGTCAATGCTGTATCTTTTGAATTAATGGACTCAATAACAATGAATGAACGTAACCACTGATACCAGCTATTATTCATTTCGGAGGCCTCGACCTCTATTTTAGGCAACTTAGCATTAGCGATCATTTGCTCAATTATAAGTAGACGATCAAAAATAGAGGATTGCAACTGTTGCGACATTTTAAGAGTTGTTTCAAGTGTATTCACGACACGATTATCGGCACCTAATGCTTTGAATTGTTCAATTTGTAATTGAGCTAAATAGAGCTGATTGATGCCTGATTGAATATCACGATTATGTTCAATAGCAGCCTTCGCAAATTTAAGCCTCAACGTAAGATTATGAATATTATTGGTATATAAATTCTCTAGCACTGCTTTTCGAGATAATAATTCATACCGATTGATGGACGAATTATCTTTATCCAACTGCGCAATTTTGGTGCTAAAATTCTGGTTTTGTTGATATAAATTCACCATAAAATAACCCGCGATAACGAGCAAGATAATAATTACTGAATTTAATGAAAATAATTTTTTAGCCATACCTACATAGTGTTTAAATACTGTATAAACGTTTCCTCAAGTGGATTTTCAAGCTGAATGAGTCGGCCTTTAAATTGGAGTTCCTCTGCGGCTGAATATGCATCACTAGACCCAACTACTATATCATAATTTTTCAAGCATGAAAGCTTTTGTCCTTCAATATAATACGCGTCAAATCGATGCAACATTTGGGCACTTGTTACATATATTAAACCTGTTGATGGTATTTTTTGATGCTTCCATTTTGGTTCATCCATCTTAAATACAGGACAAACAACTACATCTGCACCTCTTGATCTGAGCGTATCGATCAGTTCTGGCTTCGTATTCTCCCCAGAAAAAATATTGATTTTTTTACCTCGAATAGCCATTAATTCAGGCAAATCTAATAAGGCCTTAATATTAAACTGATTTTGTGTAGGAGTGATTGCGAAACGTTTAAAACGTTTCTCAATTGCAGTTGCAGTTTTTGGCCCAACTGCAAACACTGATTCAACATTCCCCAATTGCATGTCCAATAGATCAACTGCGATCTGTGAAACACAAATCCCATAATCACACCTACGGAATGACTGATTTAATTTGGATATTTTAACAGCTGGCATGAGCAACCCTTTAAAACCCAATGGATCTATTTTAGCTTTCAATTGCTCGCCATAAGGACTGGGCCGAATGATGATAATGGTGTATATATCAGTTTTTTTCATCACTTACACTATAACCAATAGTCTAGATAAATAATACCTCTCCCCTACTTCCCCCACCCCCCACATTAACGCATTAATAGGCTAAATATTGCACATAATATGCTATAATTAACTTAATTGGGGTGGATATGAAAAGAATTTTAATCACCGGTGGCAATGGTTTCATTGCAAAGCACATTATATTACAACTTTTACAAAAAGATATTAAATTAAATGTTACGTTGCGTAATGCTAATGACTCTAAATTCTTGTTAAACACGCTACAAAACAACGGCATTAAAAGCCCTGACATCAATTTTTTTGAAGCTGATTTAGAACATGATGAAGGCTGGAAAGAATCGTTACAAGATTGTAGTGCAGTCATTCATACAGCATGCCCAGTACCTGAATTTAAGTTTAGAGACCGTTTAGCATTGGAGGATCCAATCTATAATGGCACCATGCGCTTATTAAAATTAGCGCATGAAAATAATTTAGAGAAAATCATATTCACATCTAGCTTAAATGCTTTAGCATTTACAAAAGATCGAACCAATAGCTGTGTCTTAAATGAAGAATCCAATAGCTTTTTAGGAACTGAAGATATTGACGCGTATACCTACGCTAAAACCAAAACATCTCTTGATATTTGGCAATATGCTAAAGATAACAATATCAAAGATAAAGTAGTAGTGATATATCCTGGACTAGTCTTTGGACCGTGTTTAGATCAACGATTATGCACCTCTACTAAATTCATCAGCCAAATGATTCATGGAGAGTTCCCTATAATTCCAAGTATTTCGTGGCCAGTAGTTGACGTAAGAGACGTTGCAGCAATTCATATAAAAGCGTTAGATAAAAAAATACTATCCGGTCAAAAAGTAATTGTGGCAGGTGAATCGATAAGCCTTGAAGAAATTGGACAAACCATCAAAGAAAAAGCACCACGTTATCAGAGTAATTTACCCAAATGGGTAATGCCTGACTTTATTGCTAAATTTCTATTGGTCAGTGGTATGCGCTCTCATAGTATGACCCATAATGTTGGAATGCATCTTCAAGTCAATAATCAGATATCTCAGACCTTATTATCTAACTACAAATTGCGCTCTCCTCAAGAAGCAATCGAAGCTACCTTAGACTCATTTATTCGCTATAAAATTGCAGCTTAAGTGTCAGAATAGTTTGGTCCATCTCCACCTTGAGGTGGACGCCATTCAATATTTTGAGACATGTCCTTGATATCACACGTTTTACAGTGAATACAGTTTTGAGCATTAATTTGAAACTTTAATTCTTTTTGTTCAATCACAACTTCATAAACTCCTGCAGGACAATAACGTGTTTCTGGTGAGGCATATATCTTATTGTTGAATTTTATTGCTAGATCTGGTTTTTTTAGCACTAAATGAGGCGGCTGATTCTCTTGATGATAAGTGGCCGTGAGTCGAACAGAAGACATAAGATCAAAACTCAATACCCCATCAGGCTTTGGATATTTAATTTCTTTAAATTCATCAGCTGGTTTGGTAGCTAAATGATCAGAATCATGTTTCAAAGTCCATGGAGTATACCCAAATGTCACCGTCTCAAATACTGCATTTACAAGACCATGCCATAACCCTTTTTGAAATCCAGGCCGAATGTTACGAACACGATATAATTCTTTACCTACTTTAGATTTTCGAAGTTGAATATCAAAATGGGTCTGTTTTTTACCCCAGTTATCAACGATACACTCCGCAGCGATCATTCCGCTACGCATTGCATTATGAATACCTTTAATTTTTGGTGTGTTGACCATACCTGCAGCACAACCAATGAGTAATCCACCTGGAAAATCCAGTTTTGGCAATGACTGCCAACCACCCTCAGTCAATGCTCGAGCCCCATAGGCAATGCGTTTGCCTTTACTTAACATGGATTTACACTTTGGATGATGTTTAAATTGTTGAAAAATTTGGTACGGATTAATATAGGGGTTTTCATAATCAAGACCAATCACATAACCTATTGATACTTTATTGTCATCATAATGATATACGAATGAACCACCATAAACCTCTTTATCCAACGGCCAACCAATTGAATGCCATACTAATCCTGGATGATGATGCTTCTTATTGATCTCCCAAACCTCTTTTAGACCGATCGCATATGTTTGTGGTTGACTGTTTTGATCTAATTTAAATCGTTGAATGATAGACTTTGCCAGTGAACCTCGAGCACCTTCTGCAATGATTGTTTGTTTTGCTAATAAATGCAGCCCTGGCTGATAGTTTTCCCCAGGGGAACCATCCTTTTTAAGGCCCATTTCACCGGTAATTACACCAGAAAGCCGTTCCCCCTTCATGATTGGGTCTACAGCGACAAAACCAGGGAAAATCTGCACCCCAAGAGCTTCGGCCTGATGCGCCAAAAATCGTGCAAATTGGGATAAACTTAAGATATAGTTGCCATCATTTCGCATTTGTGGTGGTGTTGGCAATGTATACGCCATTTTTTTATCAAAAAAATAAAAAATATCTTTTTTTACAGATTCCATTAATGGCTTATTTGGAATAGATTTCCAGTCAGGTAATAACTGATCCAATGCACCAACTTCCAAAACGGCACCAGAGACTAAATGCCCACCGATCTGTGCTGACTTTTCAATCACACACACTTCTAGTGTTGGTTTCTTTTGTTTTAAATGAATTGCAGCTGCAAGACCAGCAGGTCCGCCGCCAACGATCACAACATCAAATTGTATTGTTTCACTTTCTCCCATACTTCAAGTATATCACAAATCCCAATACCCTATGCTATACTGGAAGTATTGGAGTTTATATGAAGGTATTGATCCCTGTAAAACACGTCATTGATTATAATGTTCAAATCCAGGTCAAAAACGGTAAAGTCGTTAAAGATCATGTGAAACATTCAATGAATCCCTTTGATGAAATTGCTGTTGAAGCAGCACTTCAATTACAAGAGAAGAACGTTATAACTGAAATTCATTGCATTAGCATTGCTGATCAAGCAGCAATTGCAACCTTAAGACATGGATTAGCATTGGGTGCGCATGAAGCAACTCTCATTGAAAGCTCAAAATCATTAGATCCCTTTTGCATTGCAACGACATTAGCTCACTTTATTCAAGAAAAAGAATTTGACCTAGTAATAATGGGGAAACAGGCTATTGATGATGATTATAATCAAACAGCACAAATGTTAGCAGCCCTACTTGAGTGGCCACAAGCCACTTTTGCTTCAAAAATTATTCCTAAAAAATCATGCTTTGAAGTGACCCGTGAGGTCGATGGTGGTTTAGAAACCATTGAGGTAAAACTACCTGCAGTGATTTCTACAGATTTAAGACTTAATGAGCCAAGATTTGCAACATTACCAAACATTATGAAAGCAAAGTCTAAACCTCTTACAACAATTCCCATAGATCAATTAAAGCTTAATTTAAAACCACACTTCATTGAAACAAAAATTGAAGAACCTGCAAAACGTTCCCAAGGCAAGGAAGTAAAGAGTATCGAGGAGCTAGTAAAAGTCATTAAGGATAGCGTGGAATGAAAGTATTAGTTGTTGCAAATCATCAAGGTCAATTCTCTAGTCCACTCAATGCTGCTGTTTTACAAGCATCTCTCAAATTTAATAAATCTTGTGATATTTTGGTCATTGGCCATAAAATTGAACCCATAGTGACAGCATTAGAGCATTTTAAAATGGTAGATAAAATATTAACATGTGATCACACAGCATATGCACACCAACTCGCAGAAAACACCAGTCAAGTTATTGCAAAAATTGCTGAAGATTATGATGTCATTTTAGGATTAAGTTCGACAGTCACAAAAGATATTTTTCCAAGAGCTGCCGCTTTACTTGGCATTGGTCTTGTAAGTGATGTAATTGAGATTGTTTCTTCAAATACATATAAACGGCCTATTTATGCAGGCAATGCGATTGCTAGCGTAAAAGATGATCAAAAAAAGAAAATGTTAACTATTCGAGCTACTGCTTTTGAGAAAGCCATCCCAGATGATAAGCACAATGCCAAAATTGAAAAAAAGAATTTAATCATCGAAGCTAAGAAAACTAAATTCCTTAAAATAGAAGCACCAACGTCAACAAGACCTGAATTAACATGTGCAGATGTCGTAGTGTCAGGTGGCCGTGGCTTTGGAAGTAAGGAAAACTTTAAAAAGCTTGAGAAGCTTGCTGATCAATTAGGAGCTGCAGTTGGTGCATCTAGAGCAGCTGTTGATGCAGGCTATGTGCCCAATGACTATCAAGTCGGTCAAACAGGAAAAATCATCGCACCACAGCTTTATATTTGTTTTGGTATCTCTGGAGCTATCCAGCATCTTGCAGGCATGAAAGATAGTAAAACTATCATTGCAATCAATAAAGATCCTGAAGCGCCGATATTCAAAGTATCAGATTATCACTATGTAGGTGATTTATTTGATGTTTTAGTTGAACTACAAAAAAAACTTAGCTAAATTTATAATTTGCAACAATTTATAAATACTTCATAATTGGCAATACATTATGAACAGCAATACTGTTAACACATGGAAATAAATATAGAAAACATATCCATTATTACAATGGAATATATAGATCAAAACTTTGATCGAGATAATATCACTCAAATCAATATTGGCCCAGGAGTAAAAACAATTGGGCAATATGCATTTAAAAATTGTAAAAAATTAAAGGTTGTCAATATTTCTGATTCCGTCGAGGTGATTGAACGATACGCATTTACATTGTGTGAAAGCCTGACCCACTGCAATGGCTTATTATCTGTGCATACCATAGGAGAGTCTGCCTTCTTTTATTGCATTTCACTATATTCAATTTATATTTCTAATTTTGTTACCGAAATTCCTTCTAATGCTTTTTACAATTGTTTAAATCTGACACAGGTTTTAGGATTTAAAAGTATCCAAATAATTCACACAGAGGCTTTTCATTCTTGTCATCGATTAAGTACTTTAGTATTTCCTGAGTCCTTGACTACTTTACACACAGGTGCTTTTGCGGCGTCGGGTTTAAAAGAAGTTTATCTAAAAAAACAATTGAAAATAATTCCATCCAATTGCTTTGCAAACTGTTTAGATCTTGAAACTGTAATCGTAGAGGATGGGGTTGAAGCCATCTTAACAGGTGCATTTCAAAATTGTGGAAACTTAATTAATGTTACATTATCTCGAAGCTTAATTTCTATTGAAGATAACGCCTTTTTTGAATGTTTTAGGGTTGAGCATGTTCAATTCTCAGAATTAACTAACCTTGGTAATAAGTCTTTTGCAAAATGCCATTCTTTACGAAGCGTTGAAACCTTTGAAGAAGAACATTATGCCTGTGGTTTTATTGCCCAATCTGCATTCATAGAATGCGAAAATTTAGAAATGATTATTTGTCACCAACCCCAAAAAATGCAACATTTGATCATTACAGAATCAGTAGATGTTAATCAAATATTAATACGACACCTTGATGTAAAAACACCAAGCATTGTTTGGAATAATACTGATGAATTTATTGATATCCCTGAAGGTACTAAGACTATATATGCAAATCAATTTGCATATTATTTAGAGCTTAAACACGTTCGTATTCCCGATAGCGTAGAAATAATTGAAGACCATGCTTTCCATCATTGTGAAAATCTTGAAATTATTGAAGGTGGACGAGGCATAAAGAGTATGGGCAACTATGCATTTTCGCACTGCACATCCTTAAAAAAAATCAAATTATCAACTTTTTTAGAGCATTTAGGGCATGCTGTATTTTTTCATTGTGTCAATTTGCAATTCATTGAAATGAAAAGTGGGTTGAGCGAACTTCCAGCTGGCTCTTTTTCAGGTTGCGCCAATTTGAAGTATGCATTTTTAGGAGATAGCATTATAACAATTGGAGAATATGCTTTTCATCAGTGTATCAACTTAAAGAATGTTGCTTTTCCTGAAACACTCAAATTCATCAGCGATTTTGCATTTAATCAATGTTTTCAATTAGAGTACGCGAATCTTAAATCTGGTTGCTTGTCTATTGGATCAGGTGCCTTCAAGGGCTGTGTTAGCCTTGTATCATGCACCAATCTACAAACTGTTCAAACAATCAATGCATTTGCATTTCAAAACTGTATGATGCTAGGTAATCTTGAATTTGAACAGTTAACACATATTGGAAAGTATGCATTTTCAGGATGTCAAAATTTATTCTTTATATCTGGACTTTCAAAATTGATGACTTTAGAGGAAGGAGCTTTTATACTTTGCACCAGTCTTGAGAGTATTCATTTATCCTCACAATTAACCGTTATTGAAGCACAGCTATTTTTAAATTGTTATAATTTGAAAGAGGCTCACTTGGGTGGCCAAATACAAATTTTTAAAGAAAGAGCATTTTATGGATGTGAAAGATTAAAGTTAATTACAGGTTTTGAGGAAAATTTAACCACCATTGAGAACAACGCACTCGCATCATGCAAATCACTTGAAAATTTTGAGATCCCATCAACTGTTCAAAAAATAGATCACGAAGCTTTTTATGGTGCAGGCATTAAAAAAGCGTCGTTGCCAGAAGGTCTAAAGTTCATCAGTAGAGGAGCCTTCGGTGAATGTGAAAATCTCTATGATGTCAGTATGTCAAATTCAATTGAAATAATTGAGAGTGGTGCCTTTATAAACTGTAAAAAATTAAAATCAGCAGTTATGTCGAATAGTATTTTAGAATTAGGATGTAATGTATATGAAGGTTGTTCTGATCTTGTTGAAGTTCAACTATCCCAAAAACTTCGTACAATAGGGAACATTTGCTTTGGGGGGTGTAGAAGTTTAAAACTAGTTATATTTCCAGATTCATTGTTAACGATAAATCAAGGTGCTTTTCAAGAATGCAGAAGTCTTGAAAAGGCGTTTTTCTCAAAAAATATTTCATATATTGGTAATAATGCATTTACAAGATGCAGTACACTGGAGTGTGTAATATTACCAGTAGCACTTAATACGATTGGATCGTGGGCATTTTCATTTTGTACTAAATTACAATTTGCACATATACCTTATAATACAGCAACCATTGAATTGAATATTTTTCATGAGTGCAAACAATTAGAATTTATATTTATTGGTAAATCGCATAGGATTGTACAGCAAAATTATAATCAGTGTGAAGCTTTAAAATATTTTGTATGCATCGATAATAACCATAAAAATGATATTACTACCAATCTTAATAACCAAACATCCACGATACCCATAATCACTATCAGAGAATTCATAAATATTGAACATTCTGATGTAATTGATATCAATAAGCACGAACCAAAAGATGATTTATTATCATACCTTATTTATCGCATTATTTATCTAGGTCAGCAACCAACATGGAAAGACTTCGCATCTGCATTTAAATATCGTACAGTTTCAGATATCCAAAAAATCATTGATCAACTTAGATTAAATAATTCTATCCCTATATTTAATATGAGCTATATTCCAAAACAGTCTATCTTTTCGAATGATGAGACATTAACGAATGATATTAATCTGAACATGTGCCATCATCACCTTAAAAAGTATATGTCACCGTTTGAATGGACAAGACTTGCTTCTCTTGCACGCCAAAATTCCATAACCATAAATCTTTCTTCAACTTAAAGCCTATATCTCGAAAAAATTATAAGCTCGCAGCACCTAAATTGGAAAATTTGTAAAATTATAGTAAAATATAATTATGGGGGCGACCGGCTTCGACGTAGGTTACAAAACTTAAGGTGCATGCCGAGCTCGCAATGTTGCTCGTAAAACCAGTTGCAGCAATGTAATTGCAAATAAAAAACTAGGCGCATCTAACGATGCGGACTTCGGTTTAGCACTAGCTGCTTAATCGATCCACAACAAATCTGTGCTTGTGCTGATTTAGCGTGGTCATACTACACAAGATCGTTTATTTAAGTGCCTTACTTGAATCGACTAAATTTTAGAGGCTCGATATTTTTACTTTTGCTCATTAAAGCTTAAATATTTAAATTAAAAAATGAAGCTAAGCATGTAGGACCGAAAGCGGCGGATTTGCGGACGCGGGTTCGATTCCCGCCGCCTCCATTAGGTTTCACTTATTTCTGAAACTTACGTACAACATCAATAAAATCGATGGTTTACATTTTAATTGCGATAAAACAACCTATTTAACCTGAATTAATAATGACATTACAAAAGCTAATGAATTACTAACGATATTATTTTGCAATAAATTCATGTAAGATTGGTCATGATCACATTATCTTGGAGTAAAAGTGGATCTATTGTTTGTTTGTACAGTTTATGTAATATATTTTGGTGACGAATCTGATTTTGCCATCCTATGTGTCATTAGCGGCATGATTCTTCTATCTTACATCTTCACACCAATTGAACTGGTAATATTGATTATAAGCGCGATTACAATCCTTTTTTTGTATCAATGGGCTGAACTCTTAATTATCTGGATTTCTATTGCTTGTTCTGAAATAGGTATTTTCGTCACTAATTCCCTACTACAGTTAATAAAATGCATGCAATGGGTATTTGAATCTTTACATTCTTTCTTTAAAGATGATTCATGGTGGGTGATTTTTTTATCAACTTTAATAGCACTTGATGTACTAGACTACATATTTTTAACCTTAAGTCCATATACCTACACTTTCAACCAAGTGATCTACTTTGGTTTTGGTTCTCCATTTGTAGTGCCTATATTCTATGGATCATTTATTACAATTCCAATTATGATTTTCATCAATCTAGTTTTAATATCCAACTTTATTTATTACCTTCAAAGGCCTATTTCAAATTTTTTTGACTCTAAATGTCTTTTCGGCGTTTTACAATATTGTGGGAAAAAATTTAATATTATAGATTTTGAAAATGTTATTAAGGCCTATGTAAACGACGGTTGTACTGGTTTATTAGATAATTATATGTGTGATAAAGATGTTGAAGCTAGTGCTCCAGAAGATTTAAATTACTTAGTTGAGTTTGTGAAAAAATCTCTAGATACTAGAAACCCTAATGAAATAAGAAAAATATATGAGCTATTTTGTATAATCGAAAATATTCCATTCTACAAAGACATTAGTTATTTAAGTAATAATATCTATCGAGTAGATAAAGACTATTCTCGTCCTGATCTAAATGAAATAGATGTAGATCAGTTCTATTTTGATGTCCTACAAAACATATGTCACTCATACACTCCAATGTATGATTTCATTACATATCAAGACATTGACTTATCCCAAACTTATTATATTATTCAAAATCATTTTGATGGTAAAGCAACTGGCGAAATACATTATGTAACCAGTGATACTCTTAATAAGCTCAAAGGCATAAACCCTATAACGAACCGTCCCTTTAAAAGTGGTGAGTATAAACTTGGGCCTCGAATCCGTATTAATACCAATGTACAACAGATCATTATTAAAACATTTGATTATCTTTGCAACACGAGTGAACAAAAAAATAAGCATGAACCTAAAAAAACACATGATTCAAATTTATCCTACTGGGATAAATTTACAAATTGGTATCCATTGAGGAAATAAGTATGTTTAACATTTTTAGTATAAGTAGAGTATATGATTGGCATCAACTGTTACCCATCACTACTAATTATGAGATTTTAAAGAAGGATCTGTACTACGTAGATACAACGACGGATTACCTTTATCGCGATGAGGAGGAAAGTACTACTCGTATAAAATTTTTAATCGTAGTAGTTTTTCTACCCGTGTTTGAATTAATCAACACTCTTATAATCTATGTCACACAACTTTTGATCATAATAACTTGTTATCATTTCTTTTTTAATACCTTTCCAGAAGCCTTGGCTAAAGATATAGATATAATATTCCATTTAATTATAAGACCATTAATTATCATTGCCTTTTTTCTATCTGCAGTGTATGGCTTATTTTATGTTAAAGATGGCAAAAGACTCTTAGGTAACTACGACGCATTATTACATGGATGCACCATACTTCCCTATCCAGATAATAGGGAAATTCATAGTAGAGCGAATTTTTGTGAGAATGCTTATTCCTGTTTACCTACTGATTATGGCATGTTAACACCCTGTATGCATCCTATATCCCAACTAAATCGTAGCACCACTTTTAAACACCCAGCTTTCATAGATTATGTTTATACAAAAGAAAGGAACCACACCCTTTTGATAAAAGCGATGATTGAAGAGCTGGAAGATGGGACACTACCAGTTAAAAAGTTTTTTGAACAACTAAACACATATATATTTGACCATCCTGATATCAAAGCAGAAGATTTTAACGCAGTCATAGACGACATATCTGATCCTTTATTCCCATGGCCGTTGCAAAATGGATTCACATTAACACTTTATAATTACCTAGAGAGCCATGATTTATTAAGCATTTCCAATGCTGAAAAATTAAAGGATTTAATTAACACAGTAGATTCTCAAGATATTGTAACAATATTCTCTAAATAGCCTTAGCAAATTTGTAAAATACCGCTAAAGTGCTATACCTAAAGTTATGGACGTTTTTTCAGTAGATATGTTATGGGCTTATTTAACCCTAACATTAATGGAAATTATCTTGGGTATTGATAACATTGTATTTATTAGCATCAGCGTTGCTCCTATCAAGAATCCAAAGATAAAAGAAATCACCCGCAAACTAGGGCTCTTCATGGCACTTTTTATGCGTCTTGCACTACTATTTTCAATTACTTGGGTTATGAGTTTAAAATATCCGCTGTTCTCTCTACTAAACTATCCTATTACAGGCAAAGACATCATCCTAATTGGTGGAGGTCTTTTCCTATTAGTTAAAGCTACTTTTGAGATACATGATCGAGTATCTATCGAGGATCATAAACCACATCAGATAAAACACTACCATCGTCCAGCATGGATCATCATTCAAATCATGATTCTAGATATTGTTTTCTCCTTGGATTCAATTATTACAGCAGTAGGTATGTCTCGAGATTTAGTTGTCATGTCCAGTGCAATTATTACAGCAGTCATGGTGATGTTAATATTTGCTAAAACTATTGGTGATTTTATTGACCGTCATCCAAGTATTAAGATGCTTGCACTTTCATTTTTGTTATTAATCGGTATTATGCTGATTGCAGAAGGATTTGATAATGCTATCGATAAAGGATACATCTATTTTGCCATTGCATTTTCACTCTTTGTAGAAGCTTTAAATTTACAATACCAATCTAAAATACAAAAAGTGCGTCAACATAAATAACTAAACTTTTATTATGGCGTAACGCAGATGAAATCACGCTTAAGGGAATGCTCCGTTAAATATTGATACTCATCTTCAATCAAAGTCTTCGATAACTCCTGATGCTTTTTCTTATAGGCACGTCCACAACTTAAATATCTAGATGTATGTTCAATAACATGTTTTTGAATGATAGGGGCAACATCAACCCACTCACCAAAATCAACGAAATCCCTTAATTGATAAGGAATCAAATAAATTTCTCCAGGAAGTATGGACTCTACCAATAAACGCCAGCCAGAATTACAAGCTCGATGATCGAGCTTTTTTTCAATAATAGCCCTATCTGTTTCGTTATACTTTAATCTCAATTCACTGCAGTAAAAATTAACCGTTTCTTTTATATCATTGAGAATAACTTCCAGTGAAATATCTTTAAATTGATTGTGTAGTTCTTCGTAAACTTTTGCTATTACGGGCTGATTAAGATCATTATCTGTTAGTAAATAATATAGTTTTTTTATTTGTTCTATCAACCCAATGTGGCAGTGTTGTAATATTTGCGGGTTATCAAAAAAATAGACTCTTCCTGTGTTATTTGACAATCGATATTCACCTCGATAAATACGATCCAAGGCCAAATTAACATCATAGGCTGTAGTCGAAAAAATCCGCTCTAATAAAATCAATAGAACGATTTCAGACTCTTCTTTACACCAAAATGCCTCATTATTTTTTATTGTTTCCAAAATACCTAAGATATATTTTTCTACTGCTTTTTTTGTCATGTTATATTAAAGAGTTCTTTGAAAATAAATTAATTCACAATACCATTAATGAGTCGATTTGGTACCAAAATAATCTTTCGCAGGGTTTTATCCTGTAGTCTTGAAATGATTTTCTCATCTGTTTTAAAAAGTGCTTCTGCATCAGTTTGAGATAGGTCTTTTGGTGCTGAGATCATGTTAATCTTCTTACCATTAATACATAAACATAGGTCAACGCTATCTTCCTTTAACAATTCTGGATTTGCCACAGGCCAAGTGGATAAGAAGACGCTTTCTTGATGACCTAACGCGTGCCAAATCTCTTCTGCTAAATGCGGTGCAAAAGGTGCTAAAACTTGAATAAATAATGCCCACTGATCTTTAGGGATATGTTTTTCATCTTTCACCAAATTAATGAATTGCATCATTTGCGCAATTGCAGTATTGAACTTCATAGACTCAATATCCTGCGTTACCTTATGGATAGTTTGATGAAGCACTTTAAGTGCTTCAGGCGAAAGTGCCCCACCATCAACAAACTTTTCAGATAATTTTTGAGTATCATGATTAAATGTTATTCGCCATACTTTTTGCAAGAAACCATAAACACCTTTTACGCCGTTCGTTTGCCATGGCTTCGTCACATCTAAAGGTCCCATGAACATTTCATATAATCTAAGTGAATCTGCACCATATTGTGTAACAACATCATCTGGGTTCACTACATTGAGTTTAGATTTAGACATTTTCTCAATCATAGAAGTTAGCGGTTGACCAGTTTTCGTGGTATAGTGACCATCTTTCTCAATAACATCCTTCTCATGATAATATTTACCGAGTGAATCCCGATAACTTCTTGCTAAAATCATACCTTGATTAAAGAGCTTTTTAAACGGTTCTGGATGAGAGACCAATCCACAATCATATAATACTCGATGCCAAAAACGCGCATAGAGTAAATGAGATACAGCATGCTCTAAACCACCCACATATAAATCGACCTGTCCCCAGTATTTTTGGCTTTCAAAAGAAAAAGGGGCTTCGTTATTTTCAGGATCCATAAATCGTAAATAATACCAACATGAACCTGCCCACTGAGGCATTGTATTGGTTTCTCGCTTAAGTTTCATAGAACCTTCATTGATCCATAACCAGTCTTTTGCATTGGCTAATGGAGGCTCACCCGATGCAGTTGGCTTAAACTCTAATAAATCTGGCAATACAACGGGCAACCTCTTCGCATCTACAGGGACTTGATCGCCTTGTTCATTAAAGCACATTGGAAATGGTTCACCCCAATAACGCTGCCGTGAAAATAGCCAATCCCTTAATTGATAGGTGGTTTGTGGGACACCAACTTTTGCATCCACTAAAAAATCAATAATTTGTGCCCGTGCTACTAGAAAGTCTAGCCCATCAAAGTGTTCTGAATGAATCATTTTGGATTCCTTGATTACCTCAATAATAGGCAATTCAAATTTTTCTGCAAATGCTGCATCACGCTCGTCATGCCCAGGTACAGCCATCACTGCACCCGTGCCATAATTCAATTTGACATAATCAGCAACCCATATGGGTAGCTTCTTTTGAGTGATTGGATGAATGACATAAAGCCCTGTAAATAAACCTGTTTTTTCTTTTCCAGCAAGGGATTGGCGATCACGATCAGACATTGACTCTACTTTTTGTGTATACACATCGATTGCTTTTTGTATATCAGGGGTTTTGACATTAGCCAGTATGGGGTGATTAGGTGCTACAACACAAAATGTTGCTCCCATAATCGTTTCGGGCCGTGTAGTAAAAACCTCTAATGGCATGTTTAATCCATCAACTTGAAAGCAAATAGATAAACCTTGCGACTTTCCAATCCAATTTCGCTGCATTTCTACTACATTCTTTGGCCAATCTAGATCATCCAAGCCTAACAATAATTGATCAGCATATGCAGTAATTTTGAGCATCCATTGTCGCATTACTTTCTTTTCAACAGGATCTCCTGTTTCAACATATTTACCATCAACTACTTCCTCATTGGCCAAAACTGTTTGTTGAGCTGGACACCAATTTACAGGTACATCTTCTAAGTATGCAAGACCTTTTTCATACAACTTTAAAAATATCCATTGAGTCCAACGGTAATAGTCAGGTTTACTGGTACAAATCTCCCGATCCCAATCATATCCAAGCCCTAATCGATTAATTTGTCGTTTAAAGTTAGCAATGTTTTTTTCAGTTAATATTGCTGGATGCTCTCCTGTTCGAACCGCAGCACGTTCAGCAGGCAAACCAAATGCATCCCAGCCCATTGGATGTAATACATTGTAGCCATTCATTTTTTTGTAACGTGAAACAATATCAGTAGCAGTATAACCCTCAGGATGCCCAACATGTAAACCAGCACCCGAGGGGTACGGGAACATATCTAAAACATAAAATTTAGGTTTAGTAAAATCATTTAAGGTTTTATGGCTTTTCTTTTCATCCCAGTAATTCTGCCATTTCAACTCAATTTCTGCTGGATGATAATCATATTTCATGGAATCTACGCCTTAATTTAATCAGTAATATCTTGAGACTTATTTTCTTTTATTTTTAGGATTAATTCAATGTTTACTTAAAATTATTGAATTTTTAGCAGTTAATAAATACTGTCTGTGAAATTTGAAACCGCGATTTTTAATTTTTCCTTTTTAAATTTGGTTCTTCATCCTCGCCATCAAAATCTATTTTACGTTTTCCGTTCTGATTCGGGTGGTTTCGGCCTTCATTAGGTTGTTCAGGAGAAAAGATCGTTCCTGGGAAAACACTCATTCTATTTTCATTTGAATAAGTATAGGGTAGTCGACCGATAAAGAAAGGATTTATTGCTGATTTATCTAATTTTGATCCATAACCATCTAAAGTAATGATAGCACCATCTCCAGATTCCAACTTTTGGAAAACACCCATATGTCCATAAACTTGAATGCAATTTTTGATTTGCTTTTGTTCTCTTGACCAAACGAAGTTATGAAGAATACTGTGATTGTGATTATTTTCAATAAGATTAAATAGATTTTCTCTAAAAAACTTATTAAATGATGCGTAATTTTCATTATTGAAATTACATGAATGCTCCTGGATGGATAATCCTTCAAACTTTGGATATGAGGCTAAACCTGGCGCATGCGAGATTTTTACAAGGCAATTATTGTCCTGCATGCTCCGAAATTCAACTAAACGTAATATTGATGTATGTTTTTGAATCAATTGAGTAAAATCATCATAGATTTCTTGAAATGATTGATTGGATTGATCTCGAAGTAAATCAAAAAGATAACATGTGTTCAATAAAGATAATCTAGTTTTGATCACATCTTCTTTTAATTCTCCATGGAAGACTTCGAATGAAGATACAAATGGAGACTTAATTTCATCGTTAAGTATTGAAGGGTTAGATTTAAAATATAGATAAAATTCATAGAATTCTAATGTATGATTCGAAAATATCACATGAATATTAACATTCATATCAGATAATTTTTTAAATAGCTTCAACTGAAGGTAATCTACTCCCATTCGATCATTTAAATCATCACCTATGTGAATAACTTCTACATCTTGTGAAATACCCGGTTCTAATAAATCAATGTATTCATTTACCTCATCAAAATAGTCTGAAATCGAATCAAAATTACACTCTATTTCATCAAAACTTGGTAAGATTTGGGTATTCACTTCCATCATCTCAATTAGATTATTAAAAGGGTTGGATAACTTTAATAATTCCCCATATATCAATTCAGAATCATAATTATCAGGCCATCGGACGATACCCATTTTTAACAAATAGTGCAATGTAAAGATAAACTGGCTATCTGGTATTATAAATGTATTTCCTGGTTGAATTTTTTTTATTTTTACAGGGAAATTCTTTAAATCATCCTCAGTAAGATATACATGTGGTTGGTTTGGTTGGGAGTTGTCAGGCATACTATAAATATAGTAATTGAAAAACGACACATCCAATACACTTTATCAATTAATTGCATAGTATTTATTAATTAATGGTATCCATTGGTGTTGCCATATGCCTTTCAAATATTGATATTAAAGTATATGATGTATTAATAATGATGATTTTCGGTAAATTGTTTGGCGCAATTTTTGGCTTTTTTCTCGGCTGTCCAATCGGCCTTGGATTATTTGGTCTTGTCTTAGGTGGATGGTATGGACACCGACTAGACTCTTCCATTAGTAAAATGACTTGGGTAAGATCTGGCTTCCAATTTAATACACGTAATCTCATTAAAGACCGATTCAATAAATCCATTTTCAGTATTATAGGTTTTATTGCAAAAGCTGATGGTAAAGTTGATTCTAAAGAAATTCAATTAGCCAAAAAAATTATGATGCGACTTGGTTTAAAAACACCATCTGAACAACAAAAAGCAATCCGTGCTTTTAACTTGGGAAAATCATTACAATTCAATCTAGACCAACAGTTACAATTGATCATTATGTTGTCATTAAATAACAAACAACTCGTTGATCAATTCATGCGCATAATTACTGAAGCTGCGTGTATTGATGGAAACATTCATCCACAAAAACAAATTATTCTTGATCATATACGCTCTAAACTTTACGGTTTTGGTTATCAGCGTCATCAAACAAACTCGCCTTTTACATCCTTTAATTCAGTCAATGAAGACTTTAAATTACTAGGTGTAGAACCAAAATCATCTGAAAAAGAAATTAAAACGGCATATAAAAGACTCATGGGAAAGTACCATCCTGATCGACTTGAAGCAAAAGGGGCTAATGAAGCACAAATTAAAGAAGCAACTGCAAAAACTCAAAAAATAAAAGCAGCATATGAACGCATTATGCAAACTCAACAAACTACCTAATTTTTAAATTTAGGCGCTCTTTTTTCTAAAAATGCTTGGACACCCTCAATAAAATCATCACTTTCTAGACACATTCTAAAAAAATCCATCTCATCTTGGGATTGATATTCAAAACTCTGATCAAGGCTTGATCTTAACAAACGCTTGGTTAATACCATCGATCGATGACTCCACAGAGACATTTTCTGGATCATTCCATCAACTACCTGATTTAAATCCTTTGCATCAACAAGCTCACTTGCAAACCCCAGATTGTAAGCATCCTGTGCATTTAACCGCTGGCCCAATAATGCAAAAGAAAGTGCTCTTTTCAAACCTATTGTTTGTGTTAGTAACTTAGATGTTAAACCATCCGGAGTTAAAGCGAGATTTAAATAGGCTAAATCAACTTTACTTTTAGTACTCATCACAATAATATCACACGCTAACATCAGCCCTATTCCAAATCCTGCAACTGATCCATTTACTTTTGCAATTATGGGTATAGGACACTTTATCATTGCATGCATCATCTCATGTACTTCATTCATAATAGGCTTCATTTGCGCCTGTCGGGCAGCACCTGATAACTTTAAGAGCTTAAAGACCTGGACATCACCTCCCACCATAAAGTGTGGGCCAGTTGACTCTAATACAAACATCTTAACACCTTGGTGTGCGTACTTTTTAAAAATCAGTGTCAAGCGTTTAACAATTTCTTCGTTGAGGGCATTATTAGCATCTGGACGATTGATGGTGATAATACCAGCATCTCCACTCTTTTTATATAAAACTACACCCGAATTCATTTGACTCATAGTATAATTTTAGACTGCTTTTGATATTTAGGCGAATATCCTATTTAAATGGACATTCACTTGCTTTAAAACATTCAGCAACCAAGGTGTATATTTAGCTGGATTTTCTTTTATTTTAGTTTGTAAGTCATACCATTCGACCCATTTCACGAGAACGATTTCAGATTTATTAAAATCAAACTTCTCTTGATCGCAAAAGCCGACAAATAGATGGTCAATCTCATTTTCATAACCCTTATCATCAGTAGCAACTTTATAATCTATACAATCAATATATTGTAAGGGCAGGTCTAAACCTAACTCCTCTTTGAGTCTTCGATTGGCAGCTTGTAAAGAGGACTCTCCAGGAATAGGATGACTGCAACAGCTATTAGACCATAAACTTCCTGTATGGTATTTATCGGGATGCCTCTTTTGAATGAGTGTTTGAATTTCATTACCCACTTTTCTTAGTAGGATAATGGAAAAAGCGCGATGTCTTAAGCCATCAATATGTGCTTTTAATTTTTCGCATTGTCCGACGACTTCATCATATCGGTTGACTAGTATGACATCATTAGTAGATTTTACCATTAAACTTTCAGTCCTGATTTAAATTGTTGATCCCAGTGATCAATGAGGTCTGTTAATGTATTTGACAATACATCATATAGTATTAAGTTAAAGGCAAAAATTGCAAATAAAAATAATAAGTTTAATGGGATATCCAGGGCTAAAGAGGCCAACGGATTGATAATGAAAATGACTAAATTTATTACACTTAATATCGATAATGTTGTTGCTATGATTACAGACGAAGGGTCAAATGGTTCTAATACCTCTAAAAATGTAATCCGAGATTCGTTTGGCTCACTCTTGGTTTCATAAGTGTAATAAGGATATTTCTCAACTTCATCATATAATAATGATCTGGACTTTATTGGTATACCACTAACAGAATCATCATCTTTTTCATCTAAAATAGGCGTTCCCATAAACTTGAATCTAGGATGCTCTTTAATTTGTGATGATTGCTTAAAGAATTCCTGATTCAAATTCAACTTACTTGTGGAAAGCTTATCTTTAGAATACTGAGGTTGTTGATCTGGCGTCATTGCATATGGTGTATTAGATAATTTTGTATACTCAAGAAAAATTTGGTTGTCACTATCACAAATAT
>CACKTD010000008.1 GCA_902603055.1 Coxiellaceae bacterium
ACAGCTAAGTCGTTCGGGGTATCACGACTTTTTAAAAGATAACCTTATACACATGACGAATATATTTTCTGAAATTGAAAAAAACAACTTATGTAATTTTAAATCTAAGCAATCAACAAGTGAATATATAAAGAATCTTTATGCCTTGAGTAAATCAAAAGAGCCGATTGATCAGATCCAGCATGTATACTGTCAATCTTGGCTTGTAGAGGATTTGCTTATGAAAGCAGATAAAATGAGTATGGCTACTTCATTAGAGTTGCGAGTTCCTTTTCTGGACCATAAACTTGTTGAGTGGGCAACTGAGCTCCCTTTAAAATACAAAGTAGGATCATTTTTGGAAGGTTTTTCAACCAAAAAAATTGTGCGAAATTTTGCAAAAAAGAGATTGCCTGATGAGATCATCAATCGTCCGAAACAAGGTTTTCCTGTGCCAGCTTACAAATGGTTGGCAGAAGGTGAAATTAATGAATCTCTTAGAAACAGTTTAGAAATCCTTGTTCAAAAAGGAGAAATGAATGGAAAAGTCCTTTCAAAATTATTCAAAGAACTTCCCTTTGTAAAAATAGAAAATCAACATAAAATATGGAATTTAATTATTTACGCTAAATGGTTAAAAAAATGGATACACTAAAAAAGGTTTTATTTTTAACTTATTGCTATCCGCCACAAAAGTATCCAAGATCTATACAGGTCAGTCACTTGCATAACGCGATAAAGCAAAAATTCGCTATTAAGATCATTACATCTGAATCAGAAAGCAATAATGATGATACGCTTTTAACATTTACTAAGCTTATTAATGTGGAAAAAGCTCATAAATCTTATTTAACAAAATTTGTTGAGGAAGCTCGAGGAGACAAAATCAAAAAAGCACTGTTACCAGATCATGCATATCTATGGCATTTAGATCTCTTAAATAAATCTCAAGAAGTTATAGACACTTTTAAACCAGATACTGTTATAACGTTTGGTCAGCCTATGTCAACACATATTACGGGGCTAAAACTTAAGAAGAAATATCCAGAGATAAAATGGATTGCGCATTTTAGTGATCCTTGGGTTGATAATATTTTCAATGATTACAATCTTTGGACAGGATTTATTAACAACTATTACCAAAATAAAGTTCTTAGAAGTTGTGATAATGCCTTGTTTACATCTGAAGATACCATTGATTTTGTAACTAAAAAATATCCACTAAGTGTTCGCAAAAAATCAATTTATCTTCCACATATTTTTGATGATTCTTTACCTCAAAAAAAAGAACAAACGGAATCTAGTTGTTTTACTATCCGTTATCTTGGTAATTTTTATGGGCAACGTAAGCCTAAATGTTTATTTGAGGCAATTAAGAGTTTACCCGATTTAGAAACTAAAAATTTACGTATTGAGCTGATTGGTGGTTCAGATCAAGATATTTCTGATTATATAAAAGCATATAACCTTGAACACCTTGTTTTTCTAAAAAAACCTATAACTTATTTAGAATCCTTGTATCTTATGCAAAATACAGATTTGTTATTAATAATCGATGCTCCAACAGAAATGAGTCCCTTTTTACCCAGTAAGCTCATTGATTATATCGGAGTAAATAAACCTATCTTTGGTATCACACCGCCAGGAACAACACAAAAATTAATAGAAGAAATGGGGTTTTTATTTGCTCACCCTAATAATCCTACAGAGATTGCTGACCAATTAGCAAACATGATAAAAAAAGTTAAATCTGGCAAAATAAAAAGTATTCCTAATTCTATTAGAAATAGATTCAGTAGAGAAAATGTTGGATGTCAAATGACAGATATTATCAATAAAGTTTGTGAATCTAGCTAATATGCTTAAGCTTATCTCTCCCTACCAACCCCATTGAGAGCAGAAAATTCTGCCAACTCATCCCCTCCACACCTTCAAACTCTTAAAACCTTATATATAATTGACAGAGTTTTGCATCAAATATTGAATATGTTATGATTATTTATAAAGAGAGTTAACATAATGCAAGACAAACAACAGAAATTACCAGTAACAGTTTTATCTGGCTTTCTTGGTGCTGGAAAAACCACACTACTCAATCATATTCTCAATAACCGTAAGGGACACAAAGTAGCGGTTATTGTAAATGATATGAGTGAAGTCAATATTGATGCAGACCTTGTTGAAAAAGGTGGAAGCAATCTATCAAGAACTGAAGAAAAACTTGTAGAAATGAGCAATGGGTGCATCTGCTGTACATTACGTGAAGATTTATTAGAACAGGTAGAAACTTTAGCTAAAGAAAACAAATTTGATTATCTTCTCATAGAAAGTACTGGAATATCTGAACCGTTACCTGTTGCAACTACCTTTGATTTTAGAGATGAAAATGGTAGTAGTTTATCTGATGTCTCTAAACTCGATACAATGGTTACTGTTGTAGATGCTGCAAATCTAATTAAAAACTATAGCTCCACTGAATTTCTCAGGGACAAAGGAGAGGTCGCGGGTGAAGAAGATGACCGTACCTTAGTTGACCTATTGGTAGAACAAATTGAATTTGCCAATGTGATTATATTAAATAAAATTGACTTGGTGTCGAATGAAGAGCTGAGCATTGTCAGGTCTGTTATACGAAGCTTAAATGCAAAGGCTAAAGTTATCGAAACAACTGAATCTAACGTTGATCTCAAAGATGTTATGAACACTGGCCTTTTCAACCTTGAAGAGGCCCAAGATCATCCGTTGTGGGCCCAAGAACTTTATAACTTCAATGATCACGTTCCAGAGACTGAAGAGTATGGAATCACTAGTTTTGTTTATCGTGCAAGGGAACCCTTTGATCCTGTAAAGATCCATGATTTTTTCAATACGCCATGGCCAGGTGTCGTTCGAGCAAAAGGATTTTTTTGGATTGCAAATAGACCTGAATACGTTGGAGAAGTATCTCAAGCTGGTGCCTTTACAAGACATCAAGGTATGGGAGCTTGGTGGGTCTCTATTCCAAAAGAAGATTGGCCGGAAAGTTACGAGTTTGAGCAATCTATAAAGCGTAATTGGCATAAAGATTTTGGAGATAGAAGACAAGAAATTGTTTTTATTGGCCTAAACTCAGAAATGGATCAAGCGACACTTAAAAAACAGCTCGATTCATGTTTAATCAAGGATTACTTGGAAAATCCTGAAAAATATAAACACATATCCGATCCATTTCCAAAATGGTTTGAGCAATCAGAAGATGGGGATCTAAATTGAAGAATCACTCATAAGCATGAGTTTTTCAACATTACCACTAGTTAATAAATCTAAATGCTGAGTGATTTTTTCGACGGACCAATCCCACCATTTAAGCCTTAATAATTGCTGTATAATTTTAGGATCAAAGCGCTTTCTTATTTCTCGATGGGGATTCCCCCCTACAATAGAATATGGCTCCACGTCTTTTGTAATAACACTATTTGTTGCAAGAATTGCACCATCTCCAACCTTAATTCCTTGCATAATTGTAACACCATTACCAATCCAAACATCATTACCAATAACAGTGTCTCCTTTATTTTTTACATCCAAACTCGCCTGACTCCATGCACCACCAAACACTTTAAATGGAAAGGTCGAAAAACCATTCAATGCATGATTGGAACCATTCATTATAAATCGTACACCTGTAGCAATTTGACAAAACTTACCAATTATTAATTTATCTGGAATAAACTCAAAAAAATATAGAACATTTTTTCTAAAGTTTTCAACATCCTCAGGATCATCATAATAAGTGTAATCCCCTATTTCAATTTGTGGATTCTGAATAATATTTTTTAAGAAAACTGTACGCGTCACTCCGTCGATTGGATATAAGGTATTTGGGTTTGGATTATTTGATTTCATATACAACTCCATCTTTGATTTACACTATATGAGAAAGTTTCATTTTGCATTATAACCCCACTTTTCATTTATAAATACTAATTTAAAATTAAGCATATATCATATCCATTTCCAAAATAGTTTGATTGATCACAGGATGAGGATCTAAATTAAGAACGACTCATTGGCATGAGTTTTTCACTATAAATTTGATAACAAAGAATTGTTCACTAATGACTGGCTTTAATCAAACTAACTTTATTAATGTTTTTAGGAGTGGCTAAACACCCACCTAATAATAACCAAAAAACACGACTATAAGACAAATCATGCACCATACCCATTACACAAAAACAAGCTGAAATTAAAAGAACCAGTCTTAATCTTGGATTTTGCCAATATCTATAATTTCTCAATGTATCTATAAACCACCGAAATGGGAAAAACATTATTATCAAAGTACCAAACAAACCAAACTCCGCCAACAACCATATCGGTACGGAATGAATCACAAGATTAGATTCTGAAATTTGACTGAATTGACTTCCCAATTTATAAAAGCCACCCAAACCAATACCAAATATCGGAGATGACATAAATGCCCTTGCACCTGCAATTAAACTTTCCCAATGATAAAGCTTTTCGGTGTAATACATACCATAATGCAGATTCTCAGGATCTATATATGCAAAATCCTCATGTATGCTCAAAAGCCTGTAGTTCAAAATGTTTAAATTTGTTAATAAAACATTAATTAGAATAATTAATACAGTTAATAAAAAAGCTTTTTTAATAATTGCCCTTGAACAAAAATTTAATATATATGCAGCCATTATTAAAACAAGCAAAATTAAACGGGCAGCAAGTGAAGCAGTTAAATATATGGAATAAAACTGTAATACAAGCATAAATATACATAGTGTATTTCCAATTTTACTTTTATCCACAGATTTTGATAATACAAAAGAACATGATATGGCCATCAGTGCTTGAAATGTATAAGTATTTCGATTTGCGGAATAAGCTTCAAAATTTGGTCTAATCATTAATGTCTCAAATCCCAAACATCGTGCGTATGCAAACACTATTGCAACAATTGAGCAAACTGTTAAAGAAATGGCAACAATTTCACAAAGAATACGCCACCCTTTTAAACCAAATTCGCTTACCATAAAACCACCTACCGAAAAGTAACCCAGTATTATAAACCAACCAATCAGTCTATTTACAAATGCCCATTTTATAAAACCATAATGTATATAACCATTCATAAAAGAAAAAAGTAATGTAATTGAAATTAAAACTAACCACCTTTCTACACCAGGCATAAATTGTACTAAACGTTGTTCTTCAGAAATAAAATTAATTAACATCATAAAAAAGGCTATGCTTGCAATTGGATCTGCCAAATTCAATGAAAGAGTTGAAGAACCAATATTAAAGGATAATTGAAAAAAAACTAATGTAGCAACAATAAACGTCGACATAATCTTATAAATACTATTAAAATCAACCATATTATTGAACGCAACTTCCTTCTTAAATACATTTAATTTCATTGAGTTCTTTTTAACAAGGGTAAATACAACTGAAGAAAGTACAATTGCGAATGTGGAACAAATACCAATTAATACTGAAATTGTTACAGCATCTTCTTTTGACACCCCTAACTTACCAAACACAACAACAGCACTCATTTCTCGAACACCCCATCCATTTATACTTATTGGTAATGACGCTATAAATGATACAATGGCTGATGCAGCAATAAGATTCATAAGACCAATATCTGAGTTAAAGGAATGCAATGCTACAATGAAAGCTAACCACATAATAAAGAAAGCAACCAATGTATAAAATGATAATTCTGATATTGCCTTTAAAATTAGAAATAAATGTTGAGAATTATATCCCCAATTCTTAAGATAATTTTTAAAAATAAGGAGGTTTGCCACTAATACTATAAAAATACCAGGTATATAATAAATGTAGTCAACGGCTCTAAATATCTCAAAAAAAGTATCTTGAAACAACCAAAAGACACCCAAAACAAATGAAACGAGGCCTATTAAAAACATTATAGCTCTTTCGTATATTGAAATTAGTGCTATCAAGGTTGACTTTATACCAAGTTTTTTTAATATTGCATGTCTACCCAGTATAGTGCCAAAAAGATTAGTAAAAAAAAGTCCTGAAAACATCCCACAAATATTAGCTTCCAACGCATTTAAAAAATAACAATTTTGTTTAGTCCAATTCAACAAGCGATATAATCTCATTGAAATAACAAGGATATTTAAACTAATTATGGAAACCAATATAAGATCAGTTAATAAAGAAACTTGGGTAAAACTAAAAATGAACAGTTTGATATTTAAATCTTTAAATACATTAAACAATAATATAATTGATACTAAAACCATGCTTAATTTTACAAAAGATATTTTTGGAAAGTTTTGCATTCAGATTATTTGCCTCCTAATACAAGGATAACGAATAACATTGTATTTTCAAATTTTGTATTGAAATATCGAAATTATTTTTTGTTTTCATTTTATATCTTTTAGCGTAAAATAAGATTTCCTTGATATGATTACTTTTTATAAAAAACACTATTTTAATACCTATAAATTCAATGAAATAAACTTGGCATACTTCACTTTTGTTAGTTTATTTTTAATAAATTTTGCTTTGTTTTATCCTGGTTTATTATCTGCGGACTCGTTCTCTATTCTTGGAAATGCAAAAGCACATACTTATGGTGATCACCACCCTCCTTTAATGGGGCTTGTTTGGCACTATCTACTTTTCATATGTGATGGTCCCCTTTTAATGTATCTATATAACCTTATCTGCTTATGGAGTACTGTCTATATAATGGCTTTTCGAATATTTCGAAACTCTCCAATAAAATGGTACTTTTTAATGATGCCCTTTTTTCCACAAATACTTGTTTATTCTGGTTATATTTGGAAAGATATTATATTCACATTTACCTATGGGCTATTAAGTGCATGGCTCATTGATTACCAAATTCATAATCAGAAAATGAATATTGGGAAGATGTTTGTGTTTTTATCACTTCTTTTTTATGCAACATCTGTTAAATATCAGGCTAGGTTTATTTGTCCTGGTATGTTGTTTTGGTTTTTTTATGTTAATTTTAATTTCAAGGTACTTAGATTACTATTAATCAGTAGTCTTGCAGGCTTTACAATGAATCAAACTATTAATTTGGTTAATTATAAAGTTACCAATAATGGTCTACAAGCTAACCATGCATGGCAGTATAGAGATATTTTTGATTTATCAGGTATGAGTGTCTACCAACAAAAAATACTTCTACCCTCTTTTTTAATTAGAAATGATAGAGTAAGCTTAGAAAAAATAATACAACACTATGAGCTAGCTTGGGAGCCTCTTGTTGTTTATGAACATTCTCCATTGAGGGCAACATCTAACTTAAATGAACGTAATCTACTACACACACATTGGTTAAAAACAATACGAAAGTATCCACTTGCGTATATTAAACATCGTTTTTATGTGATGGGTCGAGGGATGTTAATTAGTTCCCCAGGTAAGGGATATCTTGATACATACTTCCCTTCTTTTAGTAGAATTGGACACTTATGTGCTTATATATTTTTGTTACCACTACAAATAATATGTTTGTATTTTAGTTATAGGGCCCTTTCAAACAGGAATAGTTTTATTGCAAAGTCTGCATTTATAGCAATTATGACATCTTCTATGAGTCTTTATTTAATTGGTGCTTTATTGATTTTTTCTTTAGCAGGTGTTCCCAGATATATTTATTTTAGCTTTTTTATGTTTTTTCTTTCGTTTCCGTTTTCTTTAGTTTGTGTTCCGAATTTTAAGTCACTAGCAATTCGATAATCTGATAAAAAAATCATCTAGTAACTTTCTTAAATAATTCACTTTGGCTAAGAAGACTGAGAACATGCTTTGGCCTGTTTTTCTCCTTTTTCACAAATTTTATCAATAAGTTTTAAAAATGCGCTTTAATTCAAATACCAATTACAATACTTGATATTTAAATATTCTTCTAGACCGTATTTAGAGCCCTCACGCCCAAAACCAGAGTATTTCACGCCACCAAAAGGACACTTGGCATTTGATATAATTCCTCTGTTAATATCCACCATCCCATAGGCTAAAGCTGCAGAAATGCGTTCTAATCTTACAAAGTCTCGACCAAACAAATATGAGGCGAGCCCTGCTTTAGTATCATTTGCTTTCTTAATAACATCTTTGTCTTCTCTAAATGAGTACATGTTAAATCGAAATTTACAAGTATTAAAGCGCCTGATCAATGATATAATCTGCTTGACTCAAGAAGCTATCCAGGCCAACTTTATATTCTTTAATTCCAAAATGGTCTTCTTTCATTAGAGGATAGGCAATTCCTATTCCATAGATGTTGGTATCTATAAGCGCAGTATGTACGTTATAATTGTTTAAGTTGATATCAGCAGTAATGTTTTTACGGCGATGAAATCCTGTAGCATAGATTTGCTTCGTAGATTCCTTTAATAACGATCCAATATCCACTTCATCAATATGATATCGCGAAATATTATCTAATAATTTTATTTCGATATGTGATTTTGCCCAAATAGCTGCAATACCTTTTAAGCCTGTGTTGTCATATTTTATTTTGTCACCATGCTTTTCAGCGTAAATTAAATGGGTACGAAAAACATTTACTATTTTTCCTACACCGGAATCAACAAGGTTTTTCATCACTAAAATTGCGGAATGAGATGAACCAAAAACCAAAACATTATCATTATAGTTGACACTGGTGGCAAGCTTTTCAGGATCAAGTGCTGTTGTTAATGGGACAAAGTTTGGAGAATCATAAAGTGGTGCATTAGGCTCTGATCCTGTGGCAAGCACAACATTCTTTGATAAAACCTGCTGAGTATTTTGAATTGTTATCTGCCAGTTCTTTTCATAACTAAGTTTTGAAACACATCCAGGATAAATAAGCACTTGCTTTCTTAGGTTGTCTGAAATTTCCTGCAAAGGCTGTACCAGTTGAATTAACGGTATCGTTTTATTCGGATCTGAATCTTGCAAGCTAAATCTCTGATTAGATTTATTAAACGAAAATGCACGTGATTGAGCTAAGCTTTTTAGCAGCAGACCCACGTCTGTATTACTTGGTACCATATGCCAGTATTTACCAAGATCCCCAACACTATAATCAGGATCAATCCATACTATTTTTTTAGCGGGAATATTATTATCAAGTAGTCGAGCAATCATACAAATGCCCGCTACGCCCGCTCCAATTACACACCAATCGTAGATATCAGACATCGATTTTACACTTATCAATAATTGAATTTTTATTTCGAGGCAGCCAGGCACCATGACCATCAGGAACTATGTAGTAACAATTTTGATCTGGATTATAGACCTTCATCTTTTGAATTGGCTTTGCATACAAGTGTAGAGAATAAGAAGGTTCCTCTGACAAGTTGGCTATGATATGTATTTGCCTTGCTTTTATAGATAATATATCTCCAGAATTATGGATTGACTGCTTCAAATTAGAAAGCTTATTATTTTTAACTTTACAGAAGACATTGCTTAAACAACCTTTTAGAACTTTCATACTACAATAGGATTCATCATGATCATGTGGCGCTGATGACATGCCCGGTGCCCAACAAACTAATGATATTGCTAAATTATCTGTTTCCTTTAATAGCACTCGATTATAGGGGTTCATATTATCTGGCGCATCAAGCTCTGCCAAGCTAGGTTCTTTTTGCAAAGCTTTTAAGGCATGGCGCAACTGGTTTAGTGACGGGATGTCAGATTGATTTAAAAGATTTTCGAGACATGAATCTAGTTTCATAGTACAAAAATTATAGTACTATTCTCGCAAATCTTATTAATAAAGTTTTAAAAATGCGCTTTAATTCAAATACCAATTACAATACTTGATATTTAAATATTCTTCTAGACCGTATTTAGAGCCCTCACGCCCAAAACCAGAGTATTTCACACCACCAAAAGGACACTTGGCATTTGATATCATTCCCGTGTTAATACCTACCATCCCATAGGCTAAAGCTGCAGAAATACGTTCTAATCTTACAAAGTCTCGACCAAACAAATATGAGGCGAGCCCTGCTTTAGTATCATTTGCTTTCTTAATAACATCTTTGTCTTCTCTAAATGGAATACATACTGCAACTGGACCGAATATTTCTTCTTGTATAATTTGTGTATCTGGTGAAACACCCACAATTACTGTTGGTTCATAACATGATTTACTCAAATCAGATATCTTACCACCACATAAAACCCTAGCACCCTGCTCTTTTGCATTATCCACTAAGCGCACTACTTTATCTAAACCTGACTGATTAATTAATGGACCAATAGTCGTTTTTGGGTCCATACCATCACCAACCTCCTCATTTTTTAACAAGGAAATAAATTTTTTTACAAATGTATCAAAGACTTTCTCATGAATATAAAAACGATTTACACAAATACATGTTTGTCCTGCATTTCTAAACTTTGCAATAATGCCCTGCTTCACAGCATGCTCAATATCTGCATCATCTAGGACAATCATAGGGGCATTTCCACCGAGCTCCATTGATAAACGCTTTAGAGTCTCACCACTTTGCTGATATAAAATCTGACCTACAGGGGTTGAGCCTGTAAATGAAAGTTTACGAATAACATCACTTTTCGAAAACAATTGTCCAATCATGGATGCATCACCCACTATCACACTCAGGACATCCATAGGTAACCCTGCATCATGACCTAGCCTTGCAAAGGCGAATGCGGATAAAGGTGTTAGCTCAGAAGGTTTCACAATCATACTACACCCAGCTGCTAACGCTGGTGCAACCTTACGAGCAAGCATAGCCATTGGGAAATTCCATGGAGTAATACATGCACATACCCCAACTGGTTCTTTAGTAATTATGATTTTTGATTGTGAATCATTTACAATCGTATCCCCATAGATTCGTAAAGACTCAGATGCAAACCACTCTAAATAATCTGCTGAGTATATAATTTCACCATGAGATTCTTTGAGAGGTTTTCCAGACTCCAAAGTTATAATCGTTGCAATTTCGTCACTATTAGCTTTTAGTAGCTTGGCCCATTCAGAAAGAATACGACTCCGCTCATTCACTGCTACTTGAGACCAGGCATTAAAACCTTTCTCTGCACAAGAAATGCACTCCGTAACATCTTTTTGATTCACACATTGCACTTTGGCAATGATTTCTTGGTTAAATGGATTTAATACATCATAAGATTGGTCACTGCTACCTTCTTGCCAATTACCATTAAAAAGATTTTGTTCAATAATAAATTTATTTTTTTTATTCATAAATTAATTATAGACATAATAGCTCGGAGATTTTTGCTACTTACATTTTTGAAAAACAAGCTCATGACAACCTAATGAGCTTGCCTCTTTACCTTTCAATAGCTTAAATCCCTTCCCTTCAATATAATCTTTAAGGGTGTGGTAAGTTGCAAATTCATATGGAAAACCACCATACCAATCAATCATATCGTTAAAAACATTCATCCCACGATCGGATTGATAATTCATTAACGGGGATAAAATCGCCATTGGGTTAAGCTTTAAGGTATATTTTATGAGTAATAAAAATTGAACTAAAAATCCTAAACCATATGCAAATGGCTTTTTTAATAAATTTGGCAACTGATTATAAATATACTTAATAACCCACCATATATGTGACTTGAGACCCTGATCGTTATATATTGCAATGAAGAATACACCATTTTTCTTTACTTTTTGTAAAGCATTTTCAATACCTAACCACATCTGTCCAGTATGATGAAGGACACCCCATGAATAAACCACGTCATAGGTCCCTAATTGACTCATAAATTTTTGATCAAGAATTGAACCCTGGTGGATTTCCCAATTTACATCTCCTGAATAATATCGTGACTTTAATTCGCGTGTACACCATACTGAACTTTCATCGTAATCAAAGGCGGTAACTTTTGCCCCGCAGTTCATTGCTACTAATGAAGACAGGCCACTACCACTACCAATATCTAAAAAAGTTCTACCTTCTAAAAGTTTCATATCCACCATCTTCAAAAGAGATGCTTTTGCAAATGAAATCTTCTCATCATCTAACTTTTCCAGAAAAAACTTCCAGTTTTTTCCAAATTCAAACCGCTCTTTTTTTGCTACTTCTGCTTTAAATTGATCCACGCTCATAGCATACCTCCATGCTAAAAGCATATCATACGCTAAAGACCAATAGGAGTTATTATTTTATAATTTCGAATCGCTTTAAGTTATCAATCCACTCATGTGCTTTTACATAGTCGATATCATCACCAGCTTTTAATAAAGTACGATAATTGTACTGGTATACCCCTTCTTTAGTGTCTACCAAACGTACAATTGAGACCTCACTAACACCTTTTTTAAGAAACTGTTCATTCTCAACACGCGCTTTAATAATGCGTTCATGAGCATTCATTTCAACCGTTTCCCAATGTGCTTTCTTATGCATCTCATAAGTATCCTTGCCATTGATGGTAACTGTTGTATGTTGGGGTGCTAGGAACAATTTACGTAGTTTAAAAAAGTAGTCTTCAAAACTACGGACATCATTCCCATAAGGTATAAATCGCACATGAACCATTTCACTCCATTCATTAGGGTTTTCATCCTTTAAATAATAACCATCAGTGAACGCACCTGATTGCACTAATGCAGTGGAGCTTTGTTGGATCCAACGCTGCTGATCTAAATGAGGATTAACAGCTGCATACACATTATATTCTCTAAATTTAATCGACTTTAATAGCTTCACCCATGCCGCTCTATCCTCATCACTCAAAGGTCCAATAACATTCCGATAACTGAGGTTTTGAAATACTTCACCTGTTACAACCCACCTTACAATCATAGTTTCTGGCTTAGTAGGATCAGATTTCAAAAAAACGATCTCATTTTCACTTTTATCAAAAATTACAATTTCATCTTTAGGATTTGAGGCTTTTAATTGAGCCAAAAACGAATCCATAAATCCTTTTTGTGTATATTTAGGATTAATAACTGACTCAACACCAAATGACTCTTTAGCATTTTTACCTGGTGAAAGCACCTCTAAAACTCGATTGCCCTCCCTAGTTATGCCCTCATGATTCCAGTTTTTTAGAATATTTTCAGTATTTGCGATGTTCATTTTTTGAGCATTCGCTGATGAAATTAGAAAAAAACATGAAAGAAATACTGCGACAAAGGATTTATAGTTAGTCATTTTAGCTCCATTTAGTTTTGAAGCTAACATAACATTTCTTTTTTTGCAATCAAAGAACACTCTTATATCTTTTGCTTTAAACTATATATAAAATTGGATATGAAATCAGGATATCTAAGAACCCATCGACTCATACTTAGGAAATTCAATAATATACTTTTAAATTCAGAACCTAGTTACTAGCCCCATTCAATACTTCCCTGCTTTAACTTAGGCTTTAGCACAAATTGGTCACGATCAGAAAAACCAAATTCATTTTTGGGTTTGATGGTAATATACCCCCCTTTTTTGACAACTACTTCATCAATGATGCTTTGACTTTTTTTATGCCACTTGGGTATTCCATAATGACCACTTTCACAGGGATCTAAACTACCTTTTGAGTAATAACATGATTCAACAGCCAATCGGTATTGATTAGAGATTTGCTGTATTTCTATTTGTCTCACCTCTTTCATCAAATGACTGTAGTCTGGTGTGTAGATACTCATTAAATAGCTCATGGCACTTACAACAATTAACATTTCGGCAATGGAGTATGTCATAAAAGAAAGTGTGCATGATTTACATTCACTACAAAATACCGGTTTTATATTTACGCAAGTTGGCCGAGGTGGTTACTATAAAAATATATCACACAAGGTAGCGAAAATTGCCCGCACCTGATAATCATTATTCACATGAAGCTTTTTCATTAACTCGACCATAACGGTCTTCATAGCGAATGATATCGTCTTCACCCAAATAAGAACCACATTGTACTTCAATAATGATCAATAAGGTTTGACTTTTATTACGAAGTCGATGGATATTCCCTATTGGAATAAAAGTTGATTCATTGGATTGTAATGTAAATGTATCATCTCCATTACGCACTTCAGCACTGCCCTGCACCACAACCCAATGCTCGCTTCGATGTCGATGAGATTGAAGACTGAGTGCAGCTTGTGGCTTTACTTCGATACGTTTAATCTTAAATCCAGAACCTTCTTGTATGACGGTATAACTTCCCCAAGGACGATAAACTTTTGAAAATTCATTATACAAAGAGCTTTTGTTTATTTTTAATTGATTCACAATTTTTTTAACATCTTGAGCTTTACTTTGATCCATGATTAACAAAGCATCTTCCGTATCGGCGATCACAAGATTTTGCAAACCCAAGCCTGCCACCATACGATTTTTGGAATGAATGATGCAGTTTTGTACATCCTCCAATATCACATCTCCTTCGATATGGTTACCATTCTCACTTTTTGGATTTAGTTGCCCTAATTCAATCCAAGTCCCAACATCAGACCAACCTAAATCACATGGAATGACTGCAACAGTTGATGATTTTTCAAATAATGCATAGTCAACAGAAATGTCCTCAATGGCATCGAAGTCTTCTGCTTTTATTTCAGCTTGATAAAGACTGTTATTGGTAAACACATCTGCATTCATTAAACATGCATGAGTTTTTTCAACAATGGCATTACAGTATTGGCTCATTTGTTCAAGCACGGTTTTTGCACCAAAACAAAACATGCCTGCATTCCAAAAATAATCACCTGAAGCTAGATATCTTTTTGCATTTTCAAGATCTGGTTTTTCAACAAACTGGAGTACATCATTATTTTTAGCTTGAATATAGCCATACCCTGTTTTAGGACTATCTGGCTTAATTCCAAATGTCACTAATTTTTCTTGATGTGCCAAATCAACTGCTTGCAAAACAGCATCACAAAATGCTTTTTCATCCAATATAATATGATCCGCAGGTAAAATCAGCATGATGGCATCATCACCATGGTGTTTTTGGACGTAATGTGCTGCAAGAGCGATCGCCGGTGCGGAATTACGACCAAATGGCTCTGTAATAAAAGTGGTGTTAACGGATAATTCTAAAGCCTGATATTCATCTTTAGTATAAAAATAAAGTGCCCTATTAGTGATTGTTAACACTTCTTTTACATTGGGTAGTGCGCTGGCACGCAATATTGTTTTTTGAATTAAACTTTGACCGTCATTTAACTTCACAAATGGCTTCGGATGCATTGCTCGTGATATTGGCCATAACCTTGAACCCACTCCACCTGCAATTATAACCGGTATGATAGACTTTGATTGCATTTATATACCTCTTTATAGCTACAAACTAATCGAATATACGTCAAATCGCAAGACTCAATCCAATGTCTGAATGATTCATGGTATAATAAATAGTAATGCAAGATGAAGCAAAAAAAGAAATAGCCATTGTATGGTTTAAGCGTGATTTACGTATTCAAGACCATGCCCCCCTTTTTGCAGCCAGTCGCTTAGGGATTCCTGTCGTACCACTTTATGTCGTTGAAGTAGACTATTGGCAACAACCGTATGCCTCTATGAAACAATGGAAATTTATCCACGATTGTCTAGTTGATCTTAACAATGCACTCAAAGGTTTGGGACAACCTTTGGTTGTTCGAACGGGTGAAATTATTGCTGTTTTAAATACCCTTCAATCAAACTATCGTATTAAAGAAATTATTTGTCATGAAGAAACCGGTACAGATTGGACCTATCAACGTGATATTGCAGTTCGAAAATGGTCAAGTGCTAATGGAGTTAAATTATCAGAATATCCTACAAACGGCGTTGTCCGACGATTACCCAATCGGGATGCTTGGTCCAAATTACGTAATGAACGTATGCGTACATCCATTGTTCCAACACCTGAAAAAATCATAGGGATTGAGGCAATTAACCCGGGTCATTTACCAACCAAGGAAGACTCGATCTTTCAACAAGATAACGCAAAACCTCAAGCTGGTGGTCGGAAAGAAGGTATTGCCATATTAGACTCTTTTTTAGAAGAGCGTGGAAAGTCCTACTTGTATTACATATCTGCTCCTGGAAAATCAGCAACCCATTGTTCACGGTTATCACCACATTTAACATGGGGCACATTATCAATGAAAGAGGTCGTGCATGCATTAGAAAAATTAAAACAACACAACGCGTACTCTAAACATTACTCAGCATTTTCATCCAGACTATCTTGGCGTTGTCATTTTGTTCAAAAACTAGAAGACCAACCTAGCATTGAGTTTAAATGCATGCATCCAGGATTTGAGACAATGCGCCAAGAATGTTCTGACGCTTGGCTCGATGCATGGAAGCTAGGTAAGACAGGGTATCCTATCATTGATGCGTGTATGCGTCAGTTAGCCCATGATGGTTGGATTACTTTTAGAATGCGCGCCATGTTAGCAAGTTTTGCGGGTTATCAGTTGTGGTTAGATTGGCGAGAATATGGGCCCTATTTAGGATCATTATTCACAGACTTTGAACCAGGTATACATTTTAGCCAACTTCAAATGCAGTCTGGGGTAACTGGTATCAATGCAGTCCGCATGTATAACCCCATGAAACAATCTTTGGACCATGACCCTGAGGGAATATATATTAAAAAGTGGGTTCCTGAACTTAAAGAAGTACCCAAAGCTTTTATTCATGAACCTTGGAAAATGAATATTGAGATCCAAAAAGATGCCCATTGCATACTGGATCAAAACTACCCTGCTCCCATTGTCGACCATACGACATCCGTTCAAAGAGCTCGCAAAGAGATCAGTGCAATCCGCCATGAAATTGGATTTAAAGATACGGCTAAAAAAGTCTACAATAAACTTGGCAGCAGAAAACGTATCGCCAAAAAGCCCCCAAAAAAAGATAACAACCAACTCTCGTTTGATATTTAATATTTGGAGATTTTCTATGCTAGAATGTTGTTGGAGGTTTTTGTCTTATGCAATCAAAATATACTATCGATGATCAAACATTTATTGGGTATTACGCCCAACCAGATAAACCATCAGACCATGCAGTTTTAATTGCACCTAACTGGTGTGGGTGTGGCCAATTCTTTCATGAAAAGGCAGAAGAATTTGCTAAACTAGGCTTTCATGGGTTTGCGGTTGATATGTATGGAAATGGTCAGCTTGGACATAATGATGAAGAGAATAATGCACTCATGCAGCCACTTTTAAATGATCGACCATTATTGCAAAAAAGAATACTTGCTTGTTATCAGCATGTGAAAACATTAACAGGTGTTACTAAAGTAAGCATTATGGGCTATTGTTTTGGAGGATTAGTTGCTCTAGATCTAGCACGTAGTGGTGTAAAGTTACACTCGACCATCAGTATACATGGTTTCTTAAGTGCCGCTCCAGACCATAAAAGTGTTCCCATTCAATCGAAGGTACTTGCATTACATGGCGCAAAAGATCCAATGGTTTTAGACGATCAGTTAGACGCTTTTAAAAAGGAGATGTCTGATCATGATATCGACTGGCAGTTACATATTTTTGGAGATGCTTACCATTCATTTGCAACACCAAATGGCGATGACCTGGCCACTGGTAAACTGTATTCACCGAAAGCAGATCATCGCACTATGATTATGATTTTAGAAAGTCTCGAGTAGAAGGTAATAAATAATAAGTATTATATTCTGATGGTTTAAAAATACTACTATGCGAAAAAACATCACCAATCTTATTTATCTTTGCAGCTATATCTTCGTTTGTATATCTACAAGGACCTACTTTGGTTATAAATATACTTGATTTATCGTCCTTAATGTATTTTTTCAAATCAGGCCAATAGTCATCTAAAATTTCAGACTCAGATACATAATCCAATAAAAAATCAATCACTCGACCATTTGGATTTTTGCGTACAACTTCTTCTAAATATTCTTTAGTAACTTTTTGGATAAAGTGTATTTTCAAAGTATCATCTGCACTACTAGCAAAGATAGATGTTAATGTCTTATGATCCATAGTTTTATCTTCTACAAGTGCTTGTAACCCTGCTGGTTTTACATAATCCCATAAATTACTAAACTCTACAGGGTTTGCTTTCAGGATAAATAAAGCTAACTCTTTTTCATTACCCTTTAAGTCCACTTTATTAATCAGTTTATTTAAACAACTAATTTGGTACAAACTGGGAAGGTCCTTATATTTTAAAACATTTTCTATAAATAGGCGTTTTAATTCAGCTTTATTTTCTTCGGTTTGGAGACCATGTGCAAGGACAAACATCTTTCCATAATTAGAAAGTTCGTTAGATCGGATTAATTGGTCAAACTTGTTCTTAAATTGATCTATTTGGGCTTGTTCATAGAGTATGACATCTCCACTATTAATCATCATTTTAGTACGTTCAGTATATTTTTCTTCAAAGAAATAGTCTTTTACATTAACTTGATCCTTATAGTTCAATAATGATTTTAGTAAATGAATTGCATTCTCAGAGGGCGTCTCGATATTATTGTCAAGCATTTCTAGACGCTTTTTCATTTCAGATTCTAAGCATGTATTTTCGATATCATTAAAAAAGGAAGGTAACTTACTACCAAAAAAGTCAATAAACTCATTATTCAAATCTACAGTTAAGTTAGAGAGTTTGTTTTGATCTTTTATTATTGAAAATAACATGCGAGCTTCTATCTCAGACATGTTCTCTAAGTCTAAATGCCCAAAACTAAACATCTTGTCTATTAGGTAAGCAGATTCCCCCACCAAAACTTGCTTCATTTTTGCTGGCATAGATTCTACTGAGATACCGGATTCATACATTTTTTTAGCATATTCGAACGCATTTACAACAATTTCACGTTCTTGATCAGAACCGTAATAGGGTTTAGATTCAAAATAAAAATTAGAATAATAAAATTTATTACTAATGTTGTTATATTCTTTTCTTAAGTTTTCAATCTTCTCAATAGCATCAAGTGCATCTTGGTGATTGTGTATAATATAACCCATTAAACAGTTTAGACATGCTAGAACATAATTAAAAAAATCAATCTTAACCTTCTCATCTAAATCTTTTCTAAAGTAGTCTAGGAAACTAAAGTTTTTACCTAATAACGGCTGTGCTTCTTTACTCATAATTCTTTACCTTTTATTGTTATTATAACAATAGAATATTAAGGAATTATGAAGATCTTAGGGACATACTGAATGGAGATCTTCTAGGCTTATTTTTGAATAATATGGTTTTATTCCAAGCTTCTTTGCTTGATGTGCATTAATTTCTAAAACGTACTGAATGGGTTCATTTGAGCTTGTCTTTCGATAGGAACGCGTATCCATACGGGTTTCTATTTGTACCACCTCACCTTCGTCATTAACAAACAATATATCCAAAGGTATTAAGGTATTCTTCATCCAAAAACTAACATACATCGGTGTATCATAAACAAAGAGCATTCCTGCATCATTACCAAGTGCCTTACGATACTGTAAACCATAGTTTTTTTCTTGTAACGTACATGCAGGCTCTACTTGTAAATGAACACGGCCTTGATTCGGGTTAGATACGGTTATGGACTTACTTAGACCACATAAACTAAGCCAGATTAATAATACTATAAATAATTGATTTTTAGATTGAATCATGGGCCAATTATAACACGTTAAACTAATATAAAATATAGACTTTCATAGACTAATATGGGAATATTGGTATTAGGAAGGTATGCATATGAATAGTAAGATTTTGATAGTTGCAACATCTCATGATCAGATTGGTTCAACTCAACAGCAAACTGGTTTGTGGTTTGAGGAGTTAACTACACCCTTTTACGTTTTCAAAAGCTGTTCATTTAAAGTGGACATTGCCTCAATCAAAGGTGGTCGTATCCCAATTGATCCAAAAAGTTACTTAGAAAGTGATACGTTGCCTAATAGTGTTGAGTCTTTTATAAAAGATAAAACAAACATGAGTCTTATCGAAAACTCACTTTGTATTTCGGATATCAAATCAGATGATTACGATGCATTATTTCTACCCGGTGGACATGGTGTAATGTGGGATTTCTCCTATTCAGAAACATTGGTACAACTTATTCTGAGTTTTCATAGCCAAAATAAAGTCATTGGTGCTGTTTGTCATGGCCCTGCTGCATTCGTTCATGTCATGGATGTAGATGGTAAACCCATTATCAAAAATAAAAACATGACTGGATTTACCAATGAAGAAGAGAAAATTGTTCAATTAGAACAGGAAGTTCCTTTCTTACTTGAATCAAAACTAAGGGAGTTGGGTGCTAACTTTATAAAATCTGATTTGTTTGAGCCAAATGTTATTACTGATGGTTGGTTAGTAACAGGTCAGAACCCTGCATCGTCAGAACAAACTGCAAAGAAAATGTGTTACGTTTTAAACGAATCATAATGAGTATTTAAAATCACATCCATAACTTTTTCTGCCAAAGAGAGCTTGCTACCCTGCCCCAAGTCAATTGGTGTTCGGGCGTCTAAACTCATATAAGATAATGAATTTTCATCCACCTCAAATCCACTATCTGGACCGATTGTATTTAAAAATATAAGATCACATTTTTTTTCGTTTAATTTCACAAAGGCTTTATTTGTATCGAGCATATCCTGCAGGGTAAAGGCCACACAAAAAGGCCGCTTCGATTTTAAATGGCCAACAGATGCAGCAATATCAGGATTCTTGACTAGTCTTAAGTCTAGCACTTCTTTCCTGGACGAGATCTTTGAGTCTGATGGGTCATCAAACCTAAAATCACTCACTGCGGCAACACTGACAAAAATATCATGTGAAGTGGCTACCTCCATGACTTTACTATGCATTTCATGTGCTGTCTTAACATAATGTGCATCAACACCATAAGGCATTGATATAGCAGTTGGTCCACTGACTAACGAAACTGCTAAACCGCGATGCACTGCAGCCTTTGCAATGGCGTATCCCATTTTTCCTGAACTACGATTACTTAAATATCTAACTGAATCAATAGGCTCGTGTGTAGGTCCAGCAGTAATGAGTATGGAGGGGCTTGGATTCTCCGATTTTAAAATACGAGCTAAAATACTTTCGGGTTCCTGCATACGACCAACACCTATATCACCACACGCTTGTTCACCATGATCAGGGTCAATTAGCTGATAACCAAGCTGTTGAAGGTTACGTATATTCTTTTGAGTTGCAGTATGGCTCCACATATTTGTATTCATTGCTGGTGCAATATGTATGGGGGCTTTGGTTGCCAGACAAGTTTGAGTCAGTAACTCATCTGCACTACCTACTGCAAGTTTTGCAATAATATTAGCTGTTGCAGGTGCTATCAGGATGCTATCAGCCCATCTAGCAAGTTGAATGTGTTGCATATCATCTTGTTGTGCACAATAAATACGATGGCCACACAAGGTTTCTAATGTGGTCTTTGTCACAAACTTTTCAGCATTTTTAGATAACATTATTTTGATATCAAATTGATGCCGTTTCAGTAGTTGTACTAAAAAAGGTATTTTATATGCTGCAATGCTGCCAGTTATACCAATTAAAATACGTTTGTGACTACTGACAGCCATAAAACTGACTCATGATCGCTAACCCTTCTAAAACCAGGTTTGGTTTCAAATGATCAAAAATATGCTGGTCATTGAAAAGATTAGCAAACCCTCCTGTACCAATCGTCACAAGTGGTTCATCTTTGAAGTGTTGGATTGTTGCAATTTTAAACGCTTGAATAGTTGATAAATGGGTATGGAATAAACCAATTTGAATACTCTCAGCAGTGGTCTGCCCGATCATAGATGATGGTGTAATGATCTCAACTGAAGATAATTTTGCTGTTTGTAAATGCAGGGAGTCCATCGCTACTTTCATGCCAGGGAAAATAACCCCCCCAATAAATTCTTTCTTATGACTGATCACCGATAATGTCGTCGCTGTACCACAATCAACAACTAATAAATTTTTCTTAGGGTATGCCTTAACAGCAGCAACTGCATTTGCTAGTCGATCAGCCCCTAATTCAGAGGGGTTTCTGTAAAGAACTTTCAACCCAACTTCTTTTTCGGGGTTAACAAACTTGGGTTCTTTTTTTAGATATTTTATGAATGCTGCTCGAATTGTATAATCCAAAGAAGGAACAACCGAAGCCACTAGAATATCTTTGATTGAGTCTGGCTTCACGTGGTTTTCTTTCAACAAACTGATTAAAAAAATACCGAACTGATCTGATGAAAAAGCATGGGTGCTATTGTGACGAAATGTAATCTTTAAAGTTTTACCTTTAAAGACGCCACCAAAGATTTGTGAATTCCCAATGTCTAAACATAACAACATAGCTATAAGTATAAACCAATTTGATATGAATTTTTAATAGCCTGTTTTTTATAATATAAAAAACCGTAGATCAAAATAAATAAATGCAAGATTAAAGCCATGCATCTTATAAATTATATCGCACAACAAAAACGTATAGTGTTGATATTACAGTATGTTTTATTAAAGCAAAATATATTTTTTATTGTTTTAGTTATTTAAAAAAGTTATAATCACTTTGGAGTTATTTTTATGCCTACACATAAAGTAAAAAGAAAGATTAAATCATTTGCTTATTTTCAGCATGTTGATATGATGGCGCTTTGTAACTATATCGTGCTCCTTGAAGCTCTTCTACTTGATCCAACCTTACTTGGTTTAGATATAATAGACCAATTAAGTACAGATCCTACATTAAGTTTATTCAAATCGATTGGAGAAAGATTTTATATTCAAAATCAACAGAACAAAAACTCTCCTTCAAGAAAAAATATAAAAGCACGAAACATTTTAAATAATTCGATCAAAGATTTAGAACGACTACCCGATAATATAAAAAAGCTTTTTAAAGTTGCTGAAAAAAATAAGCAAAATATCGATGAAGAACCAAAATTCAAGAGTAAAGTTGGCGCATTACTTTACATTGAACATGTAGTAGATGACAAAACATTGAAAGAGCGTTTAAACAAAATTATTTATAATTCAGGATCAGGTTTTTTTAATGAATCTGAAATTAAGGACACGCTAAGAAATGACATTGATAATAAATATAGTGCCTTGTTCGATGATAAAATATTCAACTCTCTTCTTAGGATTTTAAATTTAAATACTTCATCGAAAGCGCATAAAATGATTATCCCTATAAGTGCTGGATCTGAAATCAAAACAGACAAAATAAAATATGTTTTAGATACATTAAGATCTTTAGACAAATTTAAAGATAAAAAAATCCAATTTGAAGAAAAATGGGTTGTTATAGATAGCATTCATCAACACTCCTATAATTTATTAAGGGAAATGGGAGTTAAAGAGTATTCAGGTGAAAGTTTCAATTCAGCGCAAAAAGCAACTGAAGAAGGTGCTCAATGGCTTAAGGAAAGTATTCAACACTTACGCCTACCCCCATATACACTAAAAAACCCCCCATATACACTAAAAAATCCCCCATATACACTAGAAAATAAAGAAGAATGGCCAGAGATTCTAGAAAATGAAAAAGAATGGCTAGAGATTCTAGAAAATGAAAAAGAATGGCTAAAGATTCTAGAAAATGATATGAAGAAACAACAAAATGAGAAGCAACCAGAGGATTCTAAGTCTAATCGTATAATCAGTAGATCTAATAACAATGATGAGCTTTACCCTGTTGTTGAGTTCCTTTATCTTGCTGGAATGCGTTTGCTTGTAGAAGAAATGACTTGGGATTCGGAAAAATTAAAGAACCCACTTAAAAACCCAACGAGATTTTTCTTGCCTGAACGTTATATTACAACTTATAACCAGAAAGATTTGTTAAAGGAGATTGACGATAAAATCAAATCTTTATACGAGGCGTTTGACAAGCCAGTGGGCACTGAAATTGAGGACACTGAAATTAATGCTTGGGATTACTTTCAAGCTCTAATAGATGCACTCAATGGGTCTCCACTAAAAATGGAAAGTTCGACAGATATTATTGCCACAATTGACCTATTTACACAAAGAAACAAAAACATTTTGAAGCTATTTTTCAAAGATGTTCGCGTCAACATTATATTATATATGTCTACTAGACAAGAGTTTAAGGAAAACATATGTTCTATCAAAGACCTGGATGAATGTTATAAAAGGTACTTAAAACTTATCGAAACATCTAAACAATATCAGCTTTCAGCATGTATAACTACTCTTAGAGAGTGCGCTCGAGAAGAAGATATGGAAGATAATAAAGTCTTTCATTGTTATGCAGGCCCATCACCTGACTATCTATTAAATTTTACGAAAGTCATTTACGGTAAAGCTACATCGATCCATATGTGTTTACCTGACAGTACCGATAAGCAAAGAAGAGATTCCTTAGGTGGAACAACAACAGAGGGCTCTGATCATTCTGATGGTAGTAGCAATGATGAGCAAGTTAAGGATACTGCTCCTGATAGCCTTGACTCTACAGGAACAGAACATTGTATTTTATTCTTCTCAAGTCTGAAAATAAAAGGCTCTAAAAATGATGATAATGATGAAGAATTTATTCTTGAAGAAACACATGTTGTTACACCTAATTAAAAAATTAAAGATATGGGGGGAATCCAAAGAGATTACAGCCCTGAAAGAAAAAATTCATCAACTTGAACATATCATTAATAGCATACCATGCAATTTATATTGGAAGTCTAAAGATGGCACTTATCTTGGTGTAAATCAACATCAATTAATGGATTTAGGCCTGACCCATACCCATCAAATAATTGGAAAAAAAATAGAAGAATTTAGTACTGAGAACCAACAAACTCTTGGTAAAATAATTGATCACGACCATGGTGTAATTAACTATGGCCTAGATCGGGTGTTTGAGGAAAATTTAAAGGATTCAGGACCATACCGAAGCTACCTTTCCTACAAACGACCACTTAGAAACAAAAACAATCATATAGTAGGCTTAATTGGTGTATCTATTGATATTACTAAACAAAAAGAAGTTGAAAAAAAACTTTCAATTGCAATTTCAAAAGCAAATACCGATAAAAAAGCAAAAGATTTATTTATAGCGAATTTAAGCCATGACATAAGAACGCCAATTACTGGAATGCTCGGACTTATAAATTCTCTTAAAGAAGAGATTTCTGAGAAAAAATCAAGCTCACAGTTTCAAAAAGTTGTAGAGTTAGAGAATGTACTATATCAGTTTTTGCACTATTTTAATGATATTTTATACTCCATTGAAGAACCCGATCAAGGCGATGTTCACAAACTAGAAAATGAGATTAATCTCAAAGATATATTTACAAGCACCATTACCCTATTCCAATCTGCAGCTGAAGCTAAAGATATTAAAATTAAATTATTTCTCTCTGAGGATTGTCCAGAATTTATCAAAGTTAATAAAATAAGTCTAAAAAGTGTATTGGCCAACATTATTGGTAATGCAATAAAATTTACAAAAAAAGGGCATGTAAAATTGAGTGTGGATTTTAATCGCACCCGGAGTGCACTTTATATATCCATTTCAGATACTGGTGTTGGTATTGAAAAACAAAACATTAAAAAAATATTTGATCGATTCACAAAATTAGAACAAAACTTTTCAAGTAAATTTGACAGCTCTGGATTAGGTCTGTTCATGGTTAAAAAACATATCAACGCATTGAATGGCAAACTGGATGTTGAAAGCCAAGTAGACGTTGGATCAAAATTCAAAATTGAAATCCCCATATCGAAATATACCTTTAAAAAATATAATCCATCCAAAAAAATAGATACCAAGAACACTACTCTTCTTAAACCACTTTCAAAATCGATTTCAGCATTGATAGTTGAAGATGTTAAGTTAGCGGGTATTGCTCTCCAACAAATGCTCATGAATTTCAACATCACTTCAGAGCTTGCAGAAGATGGTAAAAAGTGCATTCAAAAAGTTAAAGAAACAACCTACCCTATTATTTTTCTAGATATCGGTTTACCAGATATTGATGGTATTGCATTAATTAAACGAATAAAAAATTTGAAGCGCGGCAAAAAATCAATCATTGTTTTTTTAAGTGGACATGTTACTTCACAGCTAGAAGAAAAATGCCTCAAACAAGGTGCTTTCGGAGTATTCGTGAAACCTCTGATGCAAGATCAACTTATAACATTAATTAATGAATGTCGATCCCACCTAGAAGATGATCCTAATTAATTAATATATTGCATAATAATAATGCTAATGATAAAATATACATAAGAATTAATATTATGAGTACAGACCTTTATTTACTAATCATTAATGGACTATTTACACTAACTGCATTACTTTGCTTTATTGCTGCAGTTGCGAATTTAGAAACCATAGTTGCAGCAACGTCCTTATTGGGTGCAGTTTCTGCACTGGGATTTTTAATGGTCCTCTTTGGATCAACTGAACGAGCAACAACTCCAATATTCAGTTATTTAATCGGCACTTCCAAAATTGATGCTTCCGAAGAAAAAAGAAAAATGTTATCTAGAATCATAACAGTATTATCTCTTATTATTATGATTGCACTCGCTATGGTCATATTCTTTAACCCTATTATATATCAGTTTATTTTTGTAACTAATTTAATTGCATTGGCTGGATTAATTGCCTTCTCAGCAATTATGTCACTAATTGGCCATAATGCATACGACTCAATTCGTTTTAAACCACAAACAGATGAGAGCGAAAATACGCCAAAGAATAACTATCGAAAAGCAAACACTTCTGAAATACTTATAATAATAGCCGCTATGACAGTTGTATCGCTATCATATTTTATTGCTCCATTTTGGGTAAGCCTCGCCGCAGCAATACTAGTCATCGATGCGGTTTTTAACTGGGGTTTTCAAGCTTATATTTACGCAACTAAATATAACCAAGATACAAATGCATCCATAGCTAATGAATATGAGCCTTTAAATAGCACAGAATTCCCATCAACCAATGCCTCTTCAAATCAGGATCCTAGTTTGCAAGTTGAAGATCCTGATGTTGAATACGTGCAACCAAAAATCCCATCAAAAAATCAAAGTATTTGACAGCGCATTATAAATGATATAGTGTATCATTTATGTTATCAAATATAAGAACACCTATAATAAACAAAGACACCCTTGGAATATTTTGTTCACTACTGTGCTTAATTCATTGCATTGTTTTACCAGTTGCACTCAGTGCGTTGTCCATAAATTACCTTGAATCCGACTTTTTTCATGCACTAATTATCGTGCCAGCCTGTTATTTTGCATGGACAGGATTTCAAAAAGGTTATCTACAGCATGGCCGAAAATCAGTTGCTATCTGTGGGTTTATAGGCATTAGCTTGATGGTGGCAGGTATTTTAATTGATAATGAGTCACTTGAAAAGATACTAACGATATTCGGAGTTAGTATTGTAAGTCTTTCGCACTTTATTAATCATAGATTAAACTGCTTTAAGGGTATATGTTGCAATAATGTCAAATAATATTGAACTCTTACAACAAGCTCATAGTACTTTTCAGGAAAAAAATATTGCTTTTACTAAAAAAAGAAAGAATATTTTATCGATTTTACTTGAGCAAAATACTCCGATATCTGCTTATGAAATTTCAAAAAAATATGAAGAGCTTCATGAAATAAAAATACCCCCGATGTCTATATATAGGATTTTAAAAGTATTTTGTGACTTAAATCTCATTCACCAGCTTCGTAGTATCAATAAGTTTATGGCATGTCATCATATTGCATGTTGTAGTCAGCATGATGTCATGACATTGTTAATATGTATAAGTTGTGAAAAAGTTTTAGAAACCAAGGCCAAGCCCCTTTTATTAGAAGAATTAGGGAAAATGACGTTGGGTAACAACTGTCAATTAGTGACAAAACCCCTTGAATTACAAACCATTTGTAGGAAGTGCAATGTTTAACCAAATTATAAAACAAATTAAAGAATCAGAAGCTTATATTTTATTAGCTCTCTCGGTTGTTGTCAGTTTACCTATTATAGAAGCATTTTTATTTACACCCATCGGTATCGCACTATTTAGTATGATCTCCGCATACTTGGGTTATAAGGTTTATCAAAATTTTGAAAGTGAACGTACCACTGCTCTTATGATTATTGCTTTAATATGTATGCCCTTAGTATTGTCTCAATTACCATTAATAAGCAGTATTACTTTTGCATATTTAACTAGTTTTATCTACGCAATTGGTTTAGCGTATATCATTTTTAGAGATCCCGACAACAAACATATTTTTAAAATGCCGTCCCAAAATAGAATTATGGTCGTTATAGCTTGTTTATCTTGGTCATTTTCTTTTATGAGCTTTTTCTATCCATTTATTGATATGATGCTTCATGATGCAATGAGCATCATTGCAATCCAACAACTTTTTAATCTCCAGAATTGTAAAGATACATGTAGCAAATCAAATCATCAACTCATTGCAAGTATAGCGCCTTCTATTTTCATTTTGATTGCATTATCTATGGCTGTTACATTTAGCATTATGCAAGGCTCTATTATATTTGGAATGATGGCTTTCACTGCCAATTTAATATGCTGTTGCCCTTGTATTTATGTGAGTATTCAAGGGGCTGCACAAAAACATTTCAAAGAAAAAGTTAAAAAACGGAACGCATTGTTAGATATTCCATCCTCGTTAATTTTTGATGATAAATTTCGTGCGGGTGAAATAAGTGTTCTCCAAAAAATCATTAAAGAAACAGCAAGCTCTAATCCAGAGGGATGCCGTCTTATAAACACAAAACCTTTTTTCTCTATAACTATACCAAACAATCAAGAAACGTTAGAAGGTATTCAGATTGATGCGAATGAGTCATACAATTATTACTTGATATATAGTTTGATTTGCGTTGCTATTTATCTTTCCCTAATTATTTGTACTAATGTCATGTTATTTTATGGGGTAGAATTTGCCTTAGAAATTGTCTGTCTGACTAGCTCATTTATCTGCTTAGCAGCAGCTATGTATTATAATAGTCCTGATGATGATGTATTAGCCCCCCATTGTAAAACCCAGCATTGTAAAGCCTGTAATTAGTTAGGGCATAAAGGGTTTGGGATTATGCCAATAACCACTGTGATATCCACCGCAATTTAATGTTAATTGTCTATATTTACTAGATTTATTAATAGTTAACGAATTATCAAACAAACGAATTCTAGCATGTGTTGGGACGACTTTATCATTTTGAAGATCGAACTGTTTAATACTGCTACAATAATCTTTTTTCAAAAGATCAGAACATAATTTATCATTATCAAAATTCCAGAAAAGACCTAAGTAGAGATCCATTCCGTGAATGTTAAAATGATGGAGCACATCATTAAAACGACTAAACGTATTCCATAATTGTATATCAACCAATGGCATCAACTGATTCGCTGCAATTCTATTATTCGCTAAATCCGTACAAATCTTTGGAATAACTGCTCCACCAAGTGAAGGTCCAACAAAAGTCAGACGAGTAACACCTTCCAAATACGGATTTATTTCATCACAACAATACGAAGAAAGTCTCGATAATGAATATGTATCATACCCGGGAGAAATAAATAGTATGTTTGCCTCATTATCTACTTCTGGGAAGTAGAAGGTTTTATCATTTGAAAAGTAGATATTAAATGATTCTTTAAAGTACCTCAAATCATTTAAAGATAATCCTCTGGGTGTGAAAACCACAATTAAATTTTTATTTCCTTTAATCATTTCAATTCTAGACTGTGTTTTTTCTAATTTTTCAAATAACAATGCAGTCAAGCCCCAAGGTATGGCTCTGATAGGAAATGTGAGCACATTATAGGTATCACGCATTAAAGGTATGAAATTTAAATAAGAATGATCAAAAATAAAATCTAATATCATCGTACAAACTAATGTGGGTATACCGATAATAACAGCACATACTTGTAAAATTATAAATGGAGTCTGTGTTAGAAGAGTATACACATAGGAATCACGTATACAAAATCCCAGCACACTATTGATTACAGAGTCTAAAATCTCGTCATCACTCATGACACCACCAATGTGACTATTAATCATTTTTATTTTAACTTTAAATGAGCGTTTTTCATGAAAAAAATCAGCGCCAAATAAAGCTAATAGAATACGTGATTTGTCATAAATAAAATATGGAATAATTAATATTAAACTCAAAATCTCATTTATTATTATTTTTAAAATCCCCAATAAATTGTTTAAAATCAAGTACATAGTGCGGCACCGAGGTGAATATTACTTAAAAATTAAGTATAATAGACTTATGGGGGTGATTGCAATGGATATTAGTTGGATGATAACCTTTTTGGGCTATATGACCGGTATTAACTTCATTTTAATTGTTTTAATTTCGATTTTAGTACACTACGAGGTTGGCTTGTTAAAATTACACAAAAAGTCCTACGGTCTAAGCGACAAAGAGAATAAACACAGCCTATTTAAAGCAATAACGCACTATAAAATATTGTTTTTAGTATTTAATTTAGTGCCGTATATAACATTGTTATTGATTGGCTCATAATGAAAAAGATATCATCTTAAAATGATATCTTTTTTTATTAGTGGCTTTAATCTCATATGATTAAAGCCACTTCTATATTAACTGAAAAATTTTTTGCACGACCAGCTCAAGCAGTGGCCTACGATTGCATCGGTTGTATTTTAAGCATTAATAATCATTCAGGTGTAATCGTTGAAGCAGAAGCCTATGGCGGTAATGATGATCCTGCTTCCCATGCTTATAAAAAAAGAACGCCGCGTAATAGCATTATGTTTGGTCCACCTGGATTAATATATGTATATATGATTTATGGAAAACATTATTGCTTTAATATGATTACAGAAATTAATGGCCGTGCTGGATCAGTATTTATTCGAGCGGTTAAGGATCAAACACTCATAGATGGTCCTGGTAAGTTTACAAAAGCATGGGACATTGATATGGAACTAAATAATACCTCTCTAATCAATAATCCAACACAGTATTTAATCCAAGGTCAAAGACCTACCTTAATTAAAAGTTTTCCTAGAATAGGTATTCGTAACGGTAAAGAACTTTTATGGCGGTTTCGTAAAATTTAATCATATACAAATCATATTAATTACATATATTTTTTCAAATGTTCATGTAGTACATATTTAGCTATATTTAAATTAGGGATAATAAAATATAGAGATTAACATGAGTACAAACGAAAACAATCCAGATCAACCATCACGTAAGCAGACAAAAGTAGAGCGTTTTACCGATTTTCTCATAAAAGATAGAGTACAAGAAGATGATTTTTGCCTTAAGGAATTTTTAATATCTCCTGAACAACTTACAATGTTGCAGTTTGTTAGTAATAACACAAATAACTACGCTGCTTTAATAGAGTATATATTAAGCTCTGTGTACTTATATGAAGAGGAACCACAGGCACTAATAGAATTTCCAGAACAGAAAGAGTTTAGAGCCTTACTATATTCTCAATTAGATAAATTCAGAAGTGAAGAACTTAAAGAAGATACGACATTCCCACCTGCATCCTATGATTCACCTCCTGAAACTATATACACCGAAAGTGTACCTAACAGTGATGGGAGCACTGGATCTGCCGGATTTTTTGGACCAATGAGTCCAGAACGGGAATATAATGCATGTAGAGATCCAAACAATTACACTATTAGTGAACACAATATAACTAATGTTGTATTCCATTATCTTACACCTAAACAAGCAGCTGTTGCCGATAATATATTAAGTTTTGAGACTGAAGAAAATCATACTGATACACACGAAATGTTATCAAAGTTTGTATTGAGTATGATAGTTCAAAACAATCCAGACCGTACATTAGACGACATTGAGGGTGTTGAGAAGAAACCCTCTCAAGGACCTTCTATTTAACTTGATCAAAAAATAATGTAACCTGGAAATAGTTAGGAGTTATTGCATCTTCACTATATCTAATACATCCGCTTTTAATCTCAGGTCAATCAGCAGAAAATCCAATTCAATTTCTGACAATGATAACTCCTGTAAAGTATTTAAGCCGAAGTTTTTTGTTGCTAAAGAAATCTTATCCAAAAGCCATGAAAAAATTTCAAAATCAAAACGAGAGGTAATGTGTCGTATTATGTAATATGATATAATAAGAAGGTATGGGAATTAATAATATAGTTTGGTTACGTAATGATTTTAGAATCTTAGATAACCCTGCGCTTTTAAACGCAACCACAAGCGGTAAAACTATTTTAATTTATATTCTTGACTCTAATGAGTCTACCGTTGAAACATTAGGCTCAGCAAGTCGTTGTTATTTGCACGCATTAATAACACAATTTCAAAAAGATACTGGGGCAAAACTAAATTGTTATGAAGGAGATCCTATAAAAATCCTTCCAGAGATCATCGAACACTTTAAAGCAGATGCCATATATTGGAATCGAGCTTACAGCCCATATGCTATTCAAAGGGACCGCTCATTGAAAGAGTCCTTAAAAATCAAAGTACACAGTTATAACGGGAGCTTGCTATGGGAGCCATGGCATGTCTTAAAGTCAGATAATACTCCATATCGAGTATTTACGCCATTTTATCGAAAAGGTTGTATACCTTGTGAAAGAGAACCACGCACACCTCTACCGAAGGCGAACTTAGATGCGATTTTGCCTGGGGAAAGCCATTTAGGAGTTGAGAATTTAAACTTATTGGAACATAAACCTTGGGAAAATACTCTCATTTCGCACTGGGAAATTGGAGAGCAAGGGGCAATGCAACGGTTAACACGCTTTTGTGAGCATGGCTTAAATGGGTACAAAGATGGACGCAATTTCCCTAATAAGAAGAACGTATCCATGCTATCAGCAGACTTACGTTGGGGAACATTATCGCCTAACCAAGTTTATGATATGATTCATAACAACTCAGATGTAGACACACGTGACAAAGATCATTTTTTAAGTGAATTAGGATGGCGCGAATTTTCATACTATCTGTTATACCACTTTCCAAAACTATTAACTGAAAATCTGCAGCCAAAATTTGATCGTTTCCCTTGGAGTACTAACCCTCAGTTTTTGAAAGCATGGCAACAAGGGAAAACAGGCTATCCAATAGTAGATGCTGGAATGCGTCAAATGTATGCAACGGGTTATATGCATAATCGGGTTCGAATGATTGTAGGTTCATTTTTAGTAAAAAACTTATTACTGGATTGGCGTGAAGGTGCTGCTTGGTTTTGGGATTGTTTAGTAGATGCTGACATTGCTAATAACTTTGCTAGTTGGCAATGGGTTGCAGGTTGTGGTGCTGATGCTGCGCCCTATTTTCGGATATTCAACCCCATCACCCAAGGTGATAAATTTGATAAACATGGCGAATATACTAAATATTGGGTTCCTGAGCTAAAAGATTTGCCTGAAAACTACTTGTTTCAGCCATGGGAAGCACCATCAGAAGTTCTCAAAGCAGCAGGAATTTCACTCGGCAATAATTACCCTCACCCGATTGTTGATTTAAAAACATCTCGACAAAAAGCACTGGATGCATTTGCACAACTTAAATCATGAGTTATAAATCTATACGTTGGGTCCTTGGAGATCAACTGCACACAAACATTACTTCCCTAAAGGATACTAAGCCTGATAAAGATATAATTTTCATGTGTGAAGTTCAACATGAAGCCACTGTTGTAAAACATCATCAAAAGAAATTAGTTCTAATTTTTTCTGCAATGCGACACTTTGCTCAAAGTTTAGAGGAACAGGGCTACAAGGTGGTCTACATCAAAATGGATGATCCTAATAATACTGGTAGTTTTGAGAAAGAATGTCTAAGAATCAGCAAAAAACACCCTCAGTTACCAATTATCGTCACTGAACCGAGTGAATATAGAGTCTTAGAACTCATTAAATCCCTTCAACAAAACATTGCTATTGAAATACGTTCAGATGATCGATTCTTTTGTAGTAAAGAGGAATTTAAAATATGGGCAGGTACTAAAAAACAATTACGTATGGAAAACTTCTATCGTAAAATGCGCGTAGACCATCATATATTAATGGATGAATCAGGCAAGCCCATAGGCGGCCAGTGGAACTATGATAAAGAAAACCGAAAATCACCTCCAAAAAATGGTTTAGATGTTCCTAGCCCAACAGCATTTACACCTGATGAGATTACTGATGAAGTGATTCAAATGGTTGCAACACGATTTGGTGATCATTTTGGTAATACCACTAACTTCCACTATGCTGTCACACGATCACACGCTTTAAAAGTATTAAAAGATTTCATACAACAACGTATAAAACTTTTTGGGGACTATCAAGATGCAATGCTCGTCGATGAATTTTGGATGTATCACGCTCATATTGGCTTTTATCTTAACACTGGCTTACTAGAAGCTAGAGAATGTGTGCAAGCTGCGTGTGATGCATACACAAAGCATACCGCTCCACTGTCTGCAGTTGAAGGGTTTGTTCGTCAAATCCTTGGATGGCGTGAATTTATGCGAGGCATCTATTGGTTGAAAATGCCTGAGTATACTGAGCTTAACTTTCTCAAAGCAAAAGAAGCTCTCCCTGATTTTTATTGGACGGGGAAAACTGATATGAAATGTATGCAACAAGCAATAAAGGCTACTCATGACCAAGCCTATGCTCACCATATCCAACGATTGATGGTTACTGGTAATTATGCATTATTAACAGGCATTGACCCAAAATCAATAAACGAATGGTACTGGATTGTATACGCCGATGCCTACCATTGGGTTGAATTACCTAATGTATATGGTATGGCTATTTTTGCAGATGGAGGAGTTTACGCCTCAAAGCCCTATGCTGCTAGCGGTGCGTACATCAATAAAATGTCAAACTACTGCAAAAACTGTCGGTACCATGTGGATCAAAAATTTGGGGACGATGCCTGTCCATTCAATTATTTATATTGGTACTTTTTACACCAAAATGAATCGACACTAAAAAATAATAATCGTATGTCATTAATATACGCATTACTTGCCAAAAACAAAAACCTAGACGCAATTATCTCGAGTGCAAAAAAACATATTGCAACGCACCACTCGCAGAAAAGATAGAAAATTCTAATTATAGCTTTTACCTATTGAAAACATAGTTAAAAAGTAATGTATTACTTATATTGCCATGATTTAAAATAATACTAAAAGAGAATTAAATTATGAATCCAGTAGAATTAAAAAGAGCAATTATGTTCAATTTATACGAGCGACTAGTTGCGCAATATAGAAAATTAGGTATCAAAACCAAAATGCCTGACCACCGATGCACAATTCCAGATCTCAACTGTAAGTTGGCTTCTTATGAATGTGACGTAAATGGTACTACTGTAAAAATATTTTATCCTATTGAAAATTTAGACTTTAATAATACACTAACTGTTCATGCATGTGATGTCGAAAACGTCATCATAGGACAGGTTGTAAAAGATGAAAAAGATGCAAAAAGAAATATTACTACCGAAGAAGATGCATACTTTATTAGCCTAAAGGGTTATCCACCAAATGAATTTATTACTGTAATAGGAAGAGTCAGTTTTGCAAATACAGTTTCAGAACAACATTATATCAATAATCACTTAGTGAGACAGGGACCTGATAAATATTTAAATCGAATACCAACCGCTGAGGATCATGAAAATTTGAAAAATTATAACAATAAAAATGAAAGTCCTTTAGGTGTCGCTGATAGAATTAGTCCTACAAAAGAAAACACTGCGGATTTTGCGGGTTTACAACAATCTTTATTTTACAATAAAAAACCAGAAACGCCTCATAAACAACGTAATAAAGATCTACCTAAAAACCCTGTACTTAGGAGATCTAGTTCCTTTTAATATTTAAAGCGCATTATGCTAATGAGTATTTATAGATTTTTTGAATTAGATATTTAGAACTAATACAGTAAGATAATGATTATGAAAAAGATTGATCGACACTTAAAAACACAAATGCCAACAGACGATAATTTTTGTGCTGATAAGGATTTGGAGTTACAAAATATTTTTGAAAATGAATTCTCCTCTGATGATGAAGATTACATTGTAGGGGAAAATACTTCTAATGGATATAAGACACCTACTCTATTATGTCCAATCGCAATACCACCAGATACCTCTCCTTACGTACGAGAATCATCAAAAAATGCTACTCTTTCATTTAGTAAAACATGTGCATTTGAATTACCTAACAAACGTCCACGAGCTGAGGAAAATCATGATATCAACAGAATAAATTCTGCTTTAGGACGTGTGAACTTATTCCATGAGCTTAATGCTTGTAGCGATAACTCTAGCCAGTCTCTTAAACGAACTAAAACATTTCCTAAATTACCACTTCCTGGTCTTTGTTAATTTCTAGAAAAAGGTCTATATTGTATGAGTGGACCCTATAAATTTATTAATTAGCATTTTAACCTTTGCCGGGGCAATACCATTTATTATTGCTACCTTTGGTATTATTATAACGCAGTCTTCTTTTTATTTATTTGCGCTCATAGGATATGGAGCAGTTATTCAGTCTTTTATATCAGGTATGCACTGGGGAATTAGTCTTGAAGTAGAACGTTCAGTCAAAACATTACTAATTAGTATCGTGTTTTCATTACTGAGTTTTCTAAGTATTTTATTTTATAAGATTCCAAGCATAGCGCTTTTGATTCAATTATTTTCTTTTAACATGCTTTATTTGATTGATGTGTATATTGTTAACGAGGATGCATATCCAAATCAATACATCATTACAAGACAAATTATTACTGGCATTGTTACGGCCATACTCATAATAAATTTAATCTTAATTAATATCATTACAATAAATTAACTATACTTCTAAAGAATAGGAATTAAACATGGCTTATTTTAAAGATAAAGTGGTATTTATTACTGGTGCGTCAAGAGGCATAGGCCTTTGCATTGCAAAAAGATTAGCACAAGATGGCGCTAACATTGTTATTGCAGCTAAAACAGATACACCCCACCCTAAACTACCAGGTACAATTTATACGGCTGCTAAAGAAATCGAACAACTTGGTGGTTCAGCATTACCAATTAAAGTGGACATTCGAAACGAAGACGATATAAAAACTGCGTTTAATCAAACAATTGAGCATTTTGGTAAATTAGATATTCTCATTAATAATGCAAGTGCAATCTTTCTGTCTACCATTGAAAATACAGATCAAAAACACTATGATTTGATGCATCAAATTAATGGACGAGGTAGTTTCCTCTGTACCAAATATGCTATACCCTATTTAAAAAAATCAGATAATCCACATATTTTGAATGCCTCACCCCCTGTTGATATTCTCACACAACCCTTCGCAAAGCTTGGAAGTGCATACATAGCTGCAAAACTACTTATGACTATGTGGACAATAACGCAAGCACCAGAGCTAGCGCCACATGGCATTGCAGTCAATTCAATATGGCCATCAGGAGCAATTGATACAGCAGCTATTCGAAACTTGATGCCACAGTTTTTAGCATCTGCGCATAAACCCGAAATGGTCGCTGATGCTTGTTATATATTGCTTCAAAAAGACTCTAGGAAATTTAGCGGTCATTGCCTTATTGTAGAGGAGCTATTAAAACAACATGGTATTACAGATTTAAGTCCTTATAAGTGCTAGTAATTTAGCAAATATTACCCAAAATTGGTCTATAATTAGTTATATGAGAAGTAAAATAATTTTTAGTTTAAAGAATTTAGTACTTGCTTCAGCGTTTATGCTAGTTGTATTTAGCTTGAATATGTTTCTGGCAAATCATTTAGGTGCTGAATCATACGGAAATGTCCAAGTTGGGCTATTTATGCTAATATTTGCAACCTCTACTGCCATTCTCGGCAGCCAAATCTCGCGAGAGATGTACGAAAGTAAACACATTCGTGATAAAAAGAAAAAGAATATACTGCGATACACGCACTGGCTCTTTTCTTTTTTGTATTACCCAGTACGTTTAACTATTTTAATCATCTTTTTGATTGCTATCGTATTGGGAGGACTTCATTTTAGTGGTTTAGCAGCTCCTCATATAAGCTTCTATCTTTTACTACTCACTCCCATTACAGCAGCAATATTAATATTGGCCAATATTATTTATATCAATCATAAAACAGCGATTGCGCAAACAATTTTAAAAATTTTACCAGGGTTGTTCCTAATAATTATATTGATGAACATTGCTTATTTAGCACAAATACAAATTGCTGAATATCATATTTTGATTGCACTATTCTTTTGTTACGCATTCACATTATTGGTGACGGTCAACCTCCTATTCAAATCCATCCCCTCACTTAAATTAAAGAACTTTACAAATGTTGTGCCCTTAACCATTAAATGGGATGAGCATTCAGTTCAACTGATGATCAGCACAATTATTTTAAAACTCTTTATGATTGCGCCTTTGCTCATCGCTGAAATCTCATTCGTTAATGAAGCTAATGTCGGTATATTTGCAGCCTACTTGATTGTTTCCACATTCTTATACGTAATAAGCTCTGCTTTCTTACAACCCATTAAACCCTATATTATTAATAAGAAAACACGAAGTGAAAACTTAGTTACATTTAAAAAGATGCGTTTACTGAATGTCATGATCAGTGCTGTAGTTGCCATTGCATTATTAATAGGCTTCCCATATATATTCACATTATTTGGGTCAGCATTTCTAAGTAATCAAACAGCCTTCACACTGTTAGTGCTTGGTGGTTTTCTAAGTGCTATCCAAATACCTGCAACGATTATGATCTACGGACAACAAGATGTCACAGATTTTAGAGATACTGTGATTCATGCTTTAATCATACTATTTGTACTTGGGTTTGCATTTGCTAATAACTTTGGCTTAGAAGGTCTTGCCAGCGTATTTCTACTATGCAATATGTATACAGCCTTAAGAACATTCTTTATGTCCAGAAAATTAATGGTCATGTCCGAATAAAATAATAGCTTCGGCGAAATAAGTTCACTATAATCAAACAAATGATTAGAACATTTTTTGCACTATTTCCTTTAATGCTTGCACTTCCTTTTGGTATGGATATCTATGTGCCAGCAGTTCCACATATTACTACAGTCTTTAATACAACAGATGCTTTAATGCAGGCTACCTTAAACTTATTCATGTTAACCACTGGTATCATGCAATTATGGATCGGGCCCTATTCTGATAGTATTGGTCGAATCAGACCTACTTTACTTTGTAATTTAAGTTTTGCAATTGGTTGTATTATTTGTGCACTTTCACATAATATTACAACTCTCATAATAGGACGAGTCATCCAAGCAGCTGGTGCTGGTGGATTGATTGTTCTTGGAAATGCCATAGCACGCGATCTATATACAGGAAATTTACTAGCAAAATTATACAGTGGTTTAAATGGTGTGATTGCTTTTGCTCCATTATTTGCACCTTTTATTGGTGCTTATCTAGATGTATATTTTGGTTGGCAATCAACGTTCTTAATTTTACTACTCATACCAGTTTTAGTGATGATTGTTTACATCCCTAGTCTAGGAGAAACTCTCTCAATAGCTAAACGCACCCCTCTTGATAAGAAACTATTTACTATATACCTTTCGCTTCTGAAAAATAAAACATTCCGGTATTATGCCTATTCTGGATCGTTTGGAATGTTATACTTTTACATTTTCTGTACTATCTCCCCAATAATCATCCTAACTAAACTCCAGCTTCCAGAACTCGACTATGGGTTTTATTTTGCCTATATGGGTGCATCATTCATGTTAGGCAGTATATTAAGTGGCCTCATTGTTGAACGTGTTGGCATATATTGGACCTGCCTTTTAGGTTATTGTATTTCATTAACAGGTGGAGTCTGGGCCTATTTATGGCATTTTAACTACGGTTTAGAAATTAATGGGTTTGTATATCCAATGGTTCTGATGGGTACTGGTGGTGTATTTAACCTTGCTGCAGGAAGTGCCGGCGCTATGTCACCATTTGGGCATATTTCAGGATATGCATCTGCTTTATCCAGTAGTATGCGTTTTCTTTTTGCAGGCATCATTGGGCTTATCATTGCAAATCACATTGAAAACACACTGCCATTAAGCTTATCTGCGATAGTATTTAGTTTTATTGGAATCACACAATTTATAATTTATAGGCAACATTTACAGGTTTAAAATGCTATAATTAACCATATATGGGTAGGTATAATTATGCAGTTAAAATCATTTGAAAAACCATTGAAAATCGTGATCATTGGGAGTAGCGGTGCTTTAGGGCATTCGTTTGTTGATTTATTATCTCAATATGAAAACGTGGATGAAATTATTGGGTTTTCTAGATCAGAAAACACAATCGATAATCCAAAATTCAAACATCATTCCATTGATGTTTGTGATTCAGACTCTATAGAACAAGCTGCAAATCAACTAGATAGCTTCAACTTATTGATTGTGAGCTCTGGTATTTTACATGAGAATAATCTATTACCCGAAAAGAGAGTCAACGATCTGGATAAAGCACAATTAATGCATTATTTTGAAGTCAATACAATTGGTCCTGCACTGATTGGTAAGTACTTTATGCCCAAGATGGACCATCATGGAAAATCTGTGATGGCATTTTTATCTGCTAAAGTAGGTAGTATTTCTGATAATGGATTGGGAGGCTGGTATGGTTATCGAGCCTCGAAAGCAGCGCTTAACATGATTGTGCGTAACTTTGCAATTGAAGTAAATCGCATGCATCCAGACCCAATTATTGTCAGTTTACATCCTGGAACTGTCGACTCTTATCTTTCTAAACCTTTCCAAAAAGGTGTTGCCTCAGATCACTTATTTGAACCAGATTTTGCTGCTGGAAAACTCATTGAAGTTATCGAGGAGTTATCTCCTAGTGATTCAGGTAAGTTTTTAGATTACGCAAAAAAAGAACTCCCATTTTAAATCGTATTAGAATTCGTAGTGAGGATACCTAAACTCTCTTCATCCCAACGTGGGGATGCTTTCATGAGATCTTTAAATAGTGGTAGGTTCGTAAAATATACATACCATCTCATTAAAGATGATAAATGATTAGGTTGCTCTAAAGGTTTTATGCGTAAATATTGTCTTATAAATGGATATACCGCTACATCAACTAATGACGGATACGCACTGTTGACATAGCTTTCTTGAGTCAACAATTCATTGAGTGTTATAAGAAATGTATCCACAAATTCTCTAGCTTCAAGAACTTTTTCTTCCGAATGTCGTTCATGGTATTTGTAAATTTGTAAATTAGGAATAAATGTTTGGGTTAAGTCGGTCACTATTTCATAGGAAGCAATAGCATCACAGCCATCCCAACCTGACCGTTTGATTTTTGGCTGAACCCAATCTAGAATATCGAGACTTTCATCAATGATTTGATTATTCGGTAGCACCAACACAGGTACTGTTCCTTTTGGGGAATACTCTAACAATGATGATGATTTATCTTTCAAATCAGTTTCTCGCAACCAATAGTTTAGACCTGCAACAGCAAGCCCCATTCGAGCACGAATGGCATAAGGACATCTTCTAAATGAATATAGGATTGGTAATTTATGATTCATGTGTTACTCCAATATGTTGTTTTCCCTTTGCTTTAGCAAGCTGTTGTTGTAAGTGCCGTTGTTTATATCGTGCTTTTTGCTGATTTGTCTTCTCATTAACACAAAACTCGCATGCAACACCTGGCTTATAAGCTTTATGCTGAGTTTGTTCCAAAGTTAGAGGCATTCGACAGGCATAACATTGTGTGTGACCACTTGGTTTATTTTGATGGTTCAGTGCAACACGTTGATCAAACACAAAACAATCACCTTCCCATAAACTTTCTTGAGCATTCACGTCTTTAAAGTAATCTAATACGCCTCCTTTTAAATGGTATACATTTTCAAATCCTTCATTTAACATCCATGATGATGCCTTTTCACAACGTATACCTCCCGTACAAAACATCGCAATTTTCTTATTTTTATTTGGATCCATATTTTTCTTAACGAAATCCGCAAATGCTTTAAATGTTTTAGTCTTAGGATCAATGCTTCCCTTAAAGGTTCCTATCGCTGTCTCATAATCATTACGTGTATCCAATACCAACACATCCTTTTCCTGAATTAATGAATTCCATTGTTTAGGATCAACATATTGGCCCACTTTTTGAGTAGGTTGTGCATTCTCTTGTCCCATCGTCACAATCTCTTTCTTAATTTTAACTTTAAATCTTAAAAAAGGATTTGTTCCTAAAGTATGTTTTTTGGCCATTAAAGATTGAAAAGGTGTTGAGGTTTTAAACCAACTTTCTAATTGAATAATCGTTGCCTCATGTGCAGCGATTGTGCCATTAATGCCTTCTTTGGCAATAATGAGCGTACCACGTAAATCATTGAAACGTTTGAATTTTAATAGTTCTTTTTGTAACTCAATTGGATCCTCTACAGATACAAATTGGTATAATGCAAATACGGTGAATTTTTCCATTTTATAATCAATATTTAAAGACTTATAGTACCAAAACCATGATAGGATATAAAGTTTTGACCTACGCTTTCAACCATTTAGGTGTGTTAGGTAAAATATTTTCATCCATTAAGTGCATAAATGCCACTTTAATTTCACTATCACCCATCATCTTCTCAATTAATGGGCGGTGACTTTCTAAAAACTTTTCAAATTGATGATCAGCATTCTTTTGATTTCGTGTTGGAAACATATCGACATTGTTTGATCTGGAATTTTGGATCGCAGTATAAATCAATAGTGCTTTTTCTTCCTTGGATAAATTTTTAATCATATGATTACTATTTTGATGAGAAAGTTTTTCACCTTCAAAAAAGTATTGTAAAAACACTGCATTCACTGCTGTTATTCCACTATGTACTGACTTCATTTGCACTAGATCATCCAAATAAAATTTGTACAAAAACGATTGTTTAGCTTTCTTAGGCTCACCGTATGCTAAAATTTGACGAAGCGTAAATAAGGTAATTCGTTGACGCAAATCATCTGATTGTAGAAGTTCAGAATATTGGTTAACAATCCCAATTAAATGTGGTGCATCATCAATGCGCACCAATGTCATGGTCAGTGGATCCAAGATAGCACCCAACATATCAACATCATTTAACGTAGATGCTTGATCGGATTTCAATTGCAGCATGAAGTTTAAAATATCATTAATTTCTTTAGATAACGTGCTACTTTTATAATACGATCCTTTTTGTTGAACTAGTTGTTTTAGTTCAATCGTCGTCAAGATGTTTGCAATCGATGCATTGGTTTCAATCCGCAGTGCAGTTGATAAAAATTCAATTAAACCCTTTTGGTGGGCATTGTTTTGATTGATCGCTGCTGCCATTTTTTCTATGGCGGCTCTATTTTGAATAGTGAATTCATTTATTTGCTGATCAATCACTTTCACATGGTCTCTGAGGTTATCCATCTTATCATGATGTAATAAATGGACTAATTGACGGGTATTGCGCTTATATTGTTGATGATAAAAATAGCCAATGCTCCAAGTAAGACCCGTTGTTAAAATAATCAGCAACAGTAAAGTAATAAAATTAAAATCAAGTGAATTGTTTTTCTGAGCTCGAGTACGCTTTATTTGTGAAGCAATATTTTCATTAATTTGGGCTTTAATACTAGGATCATTTTTCAGATCAAATAAAATTTCTGCTTTTATATGATTAAGTTTACTTTGAAAATCCTCTTCAGACATATCATTCGCCTCCTACAACAATGATATAATATATGAAAATAGATAGCCTTGTGAAATAAAAATTAATAAATAGATCAAAACCTTGGATAATCGATCCAAAACACCGTATAAAACAGGAATAATAAAAAGTGAAAAAATGGTACCTACACTCATTCCACACGCAATGATCAGGCCTAGGTCAAAGCGGCTGAATTGACCAGGACCCTCAGCAAAAATAAGTGGTATCACACCAAGAACCATTGCAAGTGTGGTCATTAAAATGGGCCGTAAACGTAGTCCTGCTGATTTTTTAGCAGCATCTAATCGTCCTGTTGATTCTGGGAGTAAATGGTTTGCAAAATCCACAATCAGTATTCCATGTTTTGTAATCAAACCCATCAGAGTCACAATCGCAATTTGAGAATACATATTAAAAGAAGATAACCCCATGGCCATCGGTATGAAAGCTCCTAAAGTTGCTAATGGTATCGTCATCATAATAATTAGTGGATCAGCAAAACTTTCAAACGTTGCAGAAAGTATAAGATAAATAAATAAAATAGCACCTAAAAATACAAATGCAAGTTCGTTACCCGACTCTACTTCAAACCGAAGCTGATCACGATAATCATACGTCATTGATGAAGGCATATACTTTTTCTCGAGGTCATAAAAAACATTGAGTATACTTGAGTCCCTGAGATCTGTTGGCAAAAATGAAAGGGTTACAGAGTTTAATTGTTGGAACTCTGGGTACGACTGTGCACTTACGAAGGTTTCAATCGTTGCAATGGACGAGAGTGGTATTACTTGATCCTTCACGGCAATTGGAAAACGCTCTAAATTAGATAATGAAAATAAACCTGACTCAATCGATTTTGGCACAACATAGTAACTATAATTATCAAAATCAAACTCCGTGACATTTCCTCCACTCATTAACGTGGACAGTGCTAAACCAACGTCTTGGGCTGTAACACCAAGTTGATTCATAAGGTCGCGATTGAGTTTAATGGAGTATTTGTACTGATCAATTGCCAAATCCATATCGATGAATAAAAATCGACCTGTTGCTAATGCATCACGCTGAATATTTAGTGCAACCTCATATAATCTTTCTGGACTTTCTGAAGTTTTTATAACGATCTGCTTTAACATACTTTTCATAATGGGCAATGAAGGCATTAATAATACTTGGTATTTCAATCCTGGAATATCATGAGTAATTTTATTGAGCTCTTGCATGACGGTAAAATCTGTAATGTTGGTTCGATCTTGCCATGGTGTCAAACTCAGTCCACTGAAAGCAGTGGTTGGTCCATTTAAGTTTGGTGATGAAAAGTATGTCGCAAGACCTTCAATATTTTTCAACTTATCGTCTAAGATATCCGTATAATGTGACATAAAATC
>CACKTD010000009.1 GCA_902603055.1 Coxiellaceae bacterium
CCGTATTTCCGTATAACGCATTGCAGCAGCAGAGTCTCCATCAACAGAACCAAAGTTAATAAAGCCAAGCTTCTTCATAATATGAGTCAGTTAGTTAAAGACAAGAAGATTGAAGGGATCCACACATTACGTGATGAGAGTGATCGCAGAGGTATGCGTATTGCAATTGAGGTAAGAAAGGGTGAAAACTCTGAAGTTTTGAGAAACAACCTACTGAAACAAACTGCACTTCAAACTGTTTTTGGAATTAACATGGTTTGTTTGAACAACGGCGTTCCAAAGTGTATGCCTTTAATGGGAATTTTAGAAGCTTTTATTGACCATCGACGAGACATTGTAAAACGACGAACTATATACCTTTTAAATAAAACTAAATCAAAAGCACATATATTAGAAGGTCTTGCAGTTGCGATTAATTACCTTGATGAGGTCATTGCAATAATAAAATCAGCTAGCACACCAAGTGAAGCTAAATCAAGTTTAATCAACAAAGGTTGGACTGTTGATACTAAACAACTTGTGTTTTCTTACCTTGATTTAACTAAAATCGAAGATCTTGATTTCGATTATGGCATTAAGGATGGTAAATATCACTTATCCCCTGTCCAAGCACAGGCTATTCTTGATCTGCGGTTGCATCGACTAACAGGTCTTGAAAGAGACAAAATTTTATCAGATCATGCTGCTGCAATTGATTTAATTAAAGATTATATGGATATTCTTTCTAGATACGAGCGTCTCATGTCTGTAATTAAAGATGAGTTAATAGAGGTCAGAGAAACATTCAAAGATGATCGACGTACTGAAATTATTGATAATTATCAGGAAATTGATAGCGAAGACTTGATTCCTAATCAAAAAGTAGTATTGACGCTGACCCAGGAGGGTTACGCAAAAGCTCAACTTTTAGAGAATTATACTGCACAGCGACGAGGTGGTCGTGGTAAATCCTCATCCTCAATGAAAGAAGAAGATCTTGTTAAATTTGTTGAAGTGACGAATTCTCATGATCATATGCTTTGCTTCACTAATAGAGGACGCATATTTTGGATGAGAGTATATCATCTTCCAATGTCTAGTCGGATTTCAAGAGGGCGTCCACTGGTTAATTATCTAAAATTACTCAGTGATGAGAAAATTAGTGCAATTCTTTGTGCTGATTCATTGACTGTGGATCGTTATGTTGTAATGGCTACAAAAAATGGAATCATCAAGAAAACACCACTCTTGGCATATTCTAAGCCAAGATCCTCTGGTGTTAACGCAATTAATCTTGATGAAGGTGATTCCTTAATTGGTGTAAATATTATTAGTGAAGATGATCATATTATGTTATTTACAAATCATGGAAAAGTTAACCGTTTCCCATGTAAAACTTTAAGATCTATTGGCCGTAATGCACGAGGTGTTAGAGGAATAAAGCTCGGTGAGGGTCAGTCTGTTATATCCATGATTGCTAAGTCTGAACGAGGTAAGGTGCTAACTGTAACTGAAAACGGCTTTGGTAAACGAACTGATCTCAAACTCTTTCGTGAGACTAGCAGAGGTGGTGTTGGCGTTATGAGTATGCGTCTTACGCGTAAAACAGGGTTGGTGATAGGTGCTGTCTCCATCGATGATAATGATGAGATATTACTACTTTCATCTGGTGGTATTATGGTTCGATTGAAAGCGGCTGACATCTCCTTGATTGGACGGCAAACTCAGGGTGTAAAATTAATTAACCTTGCTGAGCAAGAATCACTTGTTGCTGTACAGTCGATTAAAGAGCCTGTAGAAGAGGTTGAGTGAAAAACAATTCAATAATTACTATCGATGGTCCAGTTGGTACAGGTAAAAGTACAGTTGCATGGAAAATCTCACAAATTTTAGGTTTTAATTATCTAAACAGTGGTGTTTTTTATCGAATTGCAGCAAGTTACGTACTAGATGGTGTATATTCTGTTGAGGAACTAGACGCAATCATACATGCTGTTTTGTCGGACGATATCTTTTTTAGACCGTGCGAAGCTAATATAAACGGCTACTCTATTATTCGTGGTAATAAAGATATCACAAGTGATTTATCGAAAGAGGAGTGCGGTAATTTAGCCTCTTTAATCTCTCAATCACCAAAATTACGGGAAGCCCTGATTATGAAGCAAAGAAACTTTGAATCACCTCAGGGCCTTGTTGCGGATGGACGAGACATGGGATCCATGATTTTCCCACATGCTTCCTTTAAAATATTTCTCACAGCGTCTGTTGAAGTTCGAGCAGAAAGGCGCTGGAAACAGTTGATAAAAACAGGCAACGGTGCTAACATTACAGATGTTCGTAAGGATATTATTCAACGTGACTTTAATGACACTAATAGAAAAAATTCTCCATTAGTGGTTCCTGAAGGTGCGGTAAAGATTGATACTTCATCACTATCTCTGGAAGAGGTTGTTGATAAAATATTATCTCTTTGTGAATTAAAGAGCGGTGCCTAGGCACTTTTATAAACTTAAACCCGCGCAACATGCGCAATTATAATGACTAAACAAATTAACTTTAAAGACTTAGAAACTAAACAATCATCTATTATTAATCTTAAACCGGGTACAATTATCGAAGGTAAAGTAATTAGAATAGATGGACAATATGCTATTGTGGATTCAGGATTAAAATCAGAATCTAGAATAAATTTGAAACAATTTGCAGATGTAAAAGGAAATATCGCAGTTGAAATTGGGGATGCTTTTGAATTCCTTCTTGAAACAATTGATAATGGCGAAGGCTGTACAATTCTTTCACGCGAAAAAGCTATCAAGAATCGAGCATGGACAAAATTATCCGAATCATTTGAAAGCAAGCAGATTATTGAAGGTAAAGTAATTGAACGTAAAAAAGGTGGATTCCTTGTTGATCTTGGATCTGTAACTGCTTTTCTTCCTGGTTCTCATGCTTTCATTAAATCTGTTCGTGAAGCACCAGAAGATCTTGAAAATAAAACATTTAATTTCATGATTGTGAAAATGGAAAAAAGAAGAAATAACATTGTTATTTCAAGAAAGCTTGTTCATGATATGGAAACCGATGGGGATCGTAAGGAACTATTAGAAGCCATGAAGATTGGTGATATTGTAACAGGTGTTGTTAAAAACTTGACTGACTATGGTGCATTTATTGACCTAGGTGGAATTGATGGTTTATTGCATATCACTGATATCAGTTGGAAACGCTTAAAACATCCAAGTGAAGTAATTAGTGTTGGTCAAGAGTTAAACGTTAAAGTGCTTAACCATGATCAAGATAATAATCGAGTTTCTTTAGGTTTAAAACAAATGGTTGATGATCCATGGATAAATATTGATAGACGATATCCATCTCGAGCAATTATTAAAGGTAAAGTGACCAACATGCTTGATTATGGCTGTTTCATCGAAATTGAGGATGGTATTGAAGGTCTTGTACATATGTCTGAAATGGACTGGTCTAATAAAAATGTTCATCCTAGTAAGGTTTTAAATTTAGGCGAAGAAGTAGAAGTAATGGTGCTGGATATTGATGCTCAAAGAAGAAGAATTTCCTTAGGTATCAAACAATGTAAATCAAACCCATGGGAAAAGTTTGCTGAAGAACATTCCATCGGTGATAAGGTTACAGGTGTTGTTAAATCAACAACTGATTTCGGTGTGTTTATCGGACTAGATGGTGGAATTGATGGATTAATTCATGTTAATGATATTACATGGAAAGAAGATGCTGATGAAAAGCTTAAAGAAATTGTTAAAGGTGATGAGCTGACTGCAGTTATTGTGAGTTTAGATCCAGAAAAGGAACGAATTTCATTAGGAATCAAGCAACTTGAGAGCAACCCTTTTGATGATTTCTTATCTTCACATAATAAAGGAGATAGAGTTGTTATCACTGTTCTAAACGTTGAAGAAGGAAGACTAAATGCTAATACTATGCAAGGGTTACCAGCAATCATTAAGAAGTTGCCGGACGACTACAAAGCGAATGAAGGTGATCACCTTGAAGTCTACTTCCTAAATTATGATCGTAAATTCAATGCACTTGTAATGTCCATGACAGAACCACGGATTAGAACATCTAAAACATCTGATAGCAGAGAATCAAGAGCTACTCTTGGTGATATCATGAAAAAACAATTTGATAAAGATAACTAATTTTTCTTATTAACTTTTTTGCGAGGTGGGATAATGATTGATACAATCACTCCCACCAACGCACCAATCAGTATTTCTTCAGAACGCTGTGTTGCAACATGAATAACCGAATCTGTCTGTGTACCAATCAGCATTACAATGGTTGCTGATATTGTAACTGTGGAGAGACTTGGAACAATTTGAATAATTGCATCACTTAAGCAAAATATAACAAAAATTATGAAAAATATGAGCTCATTATTATTGTCTGTAATACTCATAAATATCAACTGATAACCAATGATACCAAGTGAAATACCAATGACTGTTCCAATCACACGATCAAGTACACCATAAATCATTTCTAGTGCTGTATTTTTTTCAGGGATTTGTGATATTAGGATGGCCCCCACAACTACCCAAATACTGTGCGATTGATATGAATAAAAATAAATCATACTTGCAATTGTGCCTGCTAAACCGGTACGAAAAGTTTGTCGAAATTTTATTAGGTAATGCATAATTTTACACCTTAATTACTGATTGCTTGAATAAGTAGTTTTTCTATGTCATTAAGCGTGACATGAATAATTAATATACCAAACAATATGAATATAACTCGTTGAATTAATCGTTCCCATCGTAATGATATTTTAAAATTGATTAATCGGTTAAGGATTGTAAGTAAGGCTTGCCCACCATCTAATCCAGGTATGGGCAATAGATTTACAAGACCAATAGCGATATTTAAAATACAAAACATTACGATCCAGACAAGGAATGAACCGTTAAGTGATTGGGTTAATGTACTTGTAATCCCTATTGGACCTGCAAATGCATCCAAGGGCACTAAGCCAAAAAAAGCAGCTAGAAGGATTGCACCTTGATACGAAAGTGTATCCCAAAAGCGTTTCATGGCATAAAGTGTTGAATATATTAAATTAAACTTTATAAATACGACTTCTGTTCGCGGCCATTTTGGAGGAATGGGTTCAAAAGGCATGTGAAAATAGGGCTTTTTTATTGCGTGTTGATAGATACTTCCATTTCGTTTTACTTTAATTAATACGGGATTTGGTGATTTTGAATATAGCTTTAGAAACTCATTCCAATTTGAAATACTTTGATTGTTGACGGATATTATTCGGTCATTTTTTTGAATGGATTTAATATTTGAATTTAGAATGATTGGTGCCATTAATGGTTGCCATGGTGTGATGCCCAATTGTTCTAATATTGGTTTTGGTGACATGAAACTTAAGTCTTCAATTTGATAATTGATTTTTTTATTAGTTAAAACAATCGTATTTTTTTTATTCCAAAAAAGTCCAACCATAATTTTGGAATAGGCCTCATTCCATGTAGATACGATTTTATTATTTACAGTATTAATGTAGACTGGTTGTTTTGTTTCGATTCGTGGTTTTATTTCATAATAACCAATTAAAAAAAGGAGATTAAACGCAATTAGTGCAGCGATAAAGTTGAAAATAGGGCCTGATAATATAACTTTAATACAGGCAAGGGTGTCTCGATTTTGAGTGGAGAGTCCTTTAATAGCTACAAACCCTCCAAATGGAATAAGTCGAATATTAACGGGAAGTTTGCCTATTTTCCATGAAAGGATATTAGGACCAAATCCTACGTTAAAGCTAATCAATTCAAAATTGTTGTTTCGAGCAACTAATGCATGACCACATTCATGAATAATAATGACAAGTTGTAGGGTTAATATAACGATTAGAAAATTTAAAAACATGACCTTATAATCGCATATTATATGATCGCAAATAAATAATTTTTTTCTATTTAATTTTGATCGTATAGAATTGTATAATGTCTTCTTATGCGCTATTTTATTTTTTCATTAATATTATTAAATCATGTGTTTGCATGTGATTTAATTACTACAAAAGATAGTACGCATTTAGTATGTAAAATTGCAATACCTGACTATAAGCAATACTCCAAGCAAAACCCTTACCGTCAAATTACGGCATTACCAAAGGGTGTGAAAGTGAACGCTGTAGGTCCAATGGCCTCATCTATTGAGATTAAAAATATAAATAATCAGAGCTATATTATAGATTATTCTACTCAACATAAAAGAAAGTACCAAAACAAACGTCATCTAATATTTTATAACGAACAGATTGAAAAAAAATGTTCTTGGAAAAAAACTAAAAAAGATCCCTTTATTGTTGTAATTGATCCTGGACACGGTGGTCATGATCCTGGAATAATTTCTCAAAAAGTAAAGGAAAAAGATATTGTTTTTAAATTCTCTCACTTATTAGCTAACGAACTTCGCGCTCAAAAAATACCAATTCGCTCTATATTAACACGGACTCGTGATCAGTATGTGCCATTGCAAAGAAGGCCCTGGGTAGCGATTCAAAATAAAGCTGATTTATTTTTATCCATTCACGCTGATGGAGCTCCTAATAATTCTGCAAGAGGGTTATCAGTCTTTACACTGTCCGAAAGAGGAGCATCCAGCAGAACAGCAAGATTATTAGCAAAAAAAGAAAATGCATTATTTGAGAAGAAACTTGATGTTATTCAAACATTAGAGCGCGATATAACCAGTCATCAAAGCCGCGTATTAGGTGAAATGCTCTTAAGTGGGTTAAAGGACACAACATCGCTTCACACTGATTCGGTTGAATATGCTAATTTTATCGTTTTAAAATCACTAAAAATTCCATCTTGTCTAGTTGAATTGGGATTTATATCCAATGAGCAGGATCGTGAGCTCCTTTCAAAATCATTTTATTTAAGCTATTTAGCGAAAGAAATGTCTAAAATAATTGCTAATTATTTTGATTCCAGTCGCTATAAGCTAAAGTATGTTTGTGATCAACCTAGGAATAAACCCCTGACTGTAAAGGTTGCTTCCAATGAATCACTTTATAGTATCGCAGCCAATAAGGGGCTTAGCATAGAGCAAATTTCAGCAATGAACCTACTTAATAGTAAGCAGGTGGCAGTCAATCAAATTTTATTTGTAAGGTAAGTTATGGGAAAAATACACAAATTAGAGCAGTTAACAGCACTTCAAATAGCAGCGGGTGAAGTCATTGATCGTCCTGCAGCGGTTATTAGAGAACTGTTAGAAAATGCAATTGATGCCGGATCTGATCAGGTGAAAATTGAATTATTTGATGGGGGTCTTAGAAAAATGATCATTACCGATAATGGTCATGGTATTTCTAAAGATGATTTACCTTTATCAGTTGAGCGCCATGCTACAAGTAAAATTGAGCATATTCATGATCTTAATGGGTTAAGCACTCTTGGGTTTCGGGGAGAAGCATTAGCCAGTATTGCATCTGTTGCAAAACTTACAATTATTTCAAAGCCTAAAGAGCAAGAGCTAGCATGGCAACTAAAAACAGATGGTTTAGATCGACAAATATGTGAGCCAACTGCTGGTGTTGAAGGTACTCAGATGGTGGTTGAGGATCTATTTTATTTGACACCAGCTAGACGTAAATTTTTGAAAAAGCATACAACAGAGTATGTTAAAGTTGATGAAGTACTAAAAAAAATCGCATTGGCTAATATGGGGTTTGAATTAACATTTAAACACCAAAATAAAATAGTAAGACAAATACCTCGCGCAATGGAAATAAAATCAGCTAAGTCTCGAATTGAGTCGTTGATGGGTCCTGATTTTATTTTAAATGCCACTTTTCTTGAGCATTCATCACAGATGGGATCTATTCAAGCTTGGATTGCTCATCCTAAATATTCAAGGGCTCGCAGTGATATGCAATTTATCATATTAAATCAACGCGTTATAAAGGATCCTGCAATTGCAAATGCAATTAAGCGTGCATTTCAAGATGTAATGATGGTCGGGCGCTATCCTGCTTTAGTATTATATTTAAATATCGATCCTTCGGTAGTAGACTTTAACGTTCATCCTACTAAAGAACAAGTTAAGTTCCAGGATATAAAACAAATCACACAATGGATTGTATCCGTCTTAAAAAGTCATATCATGGATATGCTTTCACCTGGAAAGCAAGTTGAAGTCCCATCCTATGTTTCTTACACGCATCATGAAACGCCAGTTCTTGAAACTGCTACAGTGCAATCAGCACCACAACCTATGCTTGAACCACAAACACCCCAAACGAATCGCTTTGAATTTAAAATTCCTCAGCAGCCAGTTGAGGCTATGTCAATGAATTCAACCCCTACTGTATCGCCAACACAATCACCCACGCATGAACAAATTAATCTCACTCCAAACACGATATTGGGTGAAGCATTACACCATCTTGGTAAACGTTATATTCTAGCTGAGTCATCTGATGGATTAATCGTTATTGACGCACATGCTGCACACGAGCGAATTTTATATGAGCAAATGAAAGAAGAGTATCATCAACAAGGTGTTCAAGTTCAAAAGCTTTTTGTGCCAATTATGCTTAGCTTGGATGATTCACAGTGTGCTGTAATTGAGCAGTTTTTACCAGTGATCGAACAATTTGGGTTTGAAATGAAAAAAGAAGATGGCGCTTATCAATTGTCAGGCTATCCGAAATTATTATACTCTCGGGATGCAAAGGAACTATTTATTGATGTTTTATCCGATCTAATGGTATCTCAAGAGTCACATAAAATTCAAACTCAAGTTGAAAATATACTAGCGACAATTGCATGCCATCGAAGTGTTAGAACCAATAGATTATTATCAAAAACTGAAATGAATCATCTCTTACGTTTGATTGAGAAAACTAATTTAGCTAATGTTTGTAATCATGGTCGTCCTACATGGATTAAGTTAAGTACCCAACATATTGATAACTTATTCCACAGGGACTAATGCATTCTGGATCTGATGAATGTTTTTTTGAATAGCGTCGTTTTTAAAGAGTGCACTACCAACTACAAATAAATCAATAGAACAGGATTTTAATTCAAGAATTTTATCTTTGTTAATACCTCCATCAACATGAATGCATTGTCTGGACTGATCTATTTTTTTCATGAGATCCTGAACTCTTGTTTTAAAATCTGGTATTATCTCTTGACCTGATTTACCAGGTTGTACGCCCATTAGTAGATAATAATCGCAAATATCGATTAGCGAATCATCCAGTGATTCATTAGGATTTATTGCAATACCTGCTTTGATTCCATGTTTTTGTATTTGCCTAATTAAATGTTCAGGGTGATTTGTTGTTTTAGGGTGAAATGCTATTGAATAAATATGTTTATCCATAGAGATCAACTTAACCACTTGTTCGGGGTGTTGAGTCATAATATGAATGTTAAGAGTGAGATCATATGTTGATAAAACATTACATAAGTTGATATTTAAACCTATGTTATTAACATAACCAATATCCATAATATCAATATGGAAGTTATTTATACCAACCTCTTGGCATTGCTCAATTGTAAACTTAAGATTTAAGGGATCCGCAGCAAATAGGGAAGGACTAATAATTGCCATGCAATATATCCTGAGCAATGAGTTTTTGTTTAGAGTCATTAATAGACATATCTAAAGGGTCTTTTGATTGGAAGCTTGGTATTAGCTGGTCTGCTGAAACTTCTTTTTTAATCATGTTAATTAACATTGGTACAGGACCACACTCTATCCAAAGATTACAGTCCATCTTTTGTGCACATTGCATTGAAGGATAAAATTGGACTGCACTCACAATATGTTTCGCAAAATACTCAATATCAAAGTTAATCGTAATATTACCTGTGATGTTAGACACTATGGGTATATTTGCTTTATTAAATTCTATATCAACATTTGTATTAATAAACTCATTAAGGATTGGTTGCATATATCTTGAATGAAATGGATGTGATACTACTAACGGAATGGATTTAATTTTTAAATCTCTTAAATGCGCTTTAAATCGACTGAGATCCTCAGTTGCTCCTGCAACAACCACTTGTTTTTTTGTGTTATAGCCTGCAATATCGATTTCTTTTGGTATGATCGGTGTGATTTGATCATAATCAGCAAGAATTGCTAACATGCCACCATCAATTTTTATAGAGTTCATTAAGGTTGCTCGGGAGCTTACTAATTGACATGCATCAGGTAATGAGATGACACCTGAAAAGGTACATGCTACAAGCTCTCCTATACTGTGCCCAATTAAAATGTTCGGCGTTAATCCCCAAGATTGCCATAAACACGCCAGAGCATACTCTAGAGAAAAAAGAGCAGGTTGGGTATATAAGGTTGTATTGACTTCCTCTGTGCCTATAGCTTTTTCAAGATAAATTCCATGCTCTTTAAATAAGCCATAGCATTTTTGAATACATTCTTCAAAGTAGGGATTATGTGTTCTTAGTCCACGACCCATATCAGGATATTGGGCGCCTTGTCCTGTAAACATAAAAGTACTAATGAGATGTTCATTCATCATGTAATTCCAATTTTAATACCATATGATCCCATGAGGATTTTATCTTAGGTAATTGTTCGTTAATATTGATAAGCATAAAATTTCTTTTAAAAGAACCTTTTAGTGGATCAATTGTAAACGATCTTCTAACTGATTGTAACCATGGATGGGGTTCATTTGGATCGGTAACATTAAATAAGGTTCCAACTAGTATTGGCAAATCATCAATTAGAAAATCACTCTCCCATATATTAATAACTTGTAATATTTTCCCACTATTTTGATAATAGGTCCTTATTGGACTTCGATCATGGTAAAGTGGCGAAAATATTGGTGAAAGGTAATTTCTTTGAGGGATAGATATATTTTTTAGTTTGTCTAAAAATGTTGAATTTTGATTAATGCTCCATCCAAGTTGCTTTAAACGCCTATCTAGTTCATCAATATTGCCTTTGATTTGTAAATTAAAAGGGTCCGCACTCTTTCGTGTACGGCTGAATCGAATGAGCGGAAGTTCAACTTTTCGCCAAGTATTTGCTTTGACTTGTATTATAGGATGCTTAATACGGTAATTTTTTATGTAATGTTCATGTTTTGGAAAGATGCTCATTAACATCAGCGCAATTACAAAGCTGATTACTCCAATGCTTATAAATTTTGATGGATGGAGCGGCGAGGGTTTTTCAATTATAATTTTACACCAAATTGAGATGGGGTGGACTAGTACAATGCCTGCAATAACGTCAGTAACCCAATGCATACCTAGATAAATCCTGGAAAATGCTGTTAAACCAACTATAGTGAATACAAAATGATTAAGTAAAGGAATATTTTTTTTATTGTCCATTGACCATCTTAATGCAGACATAATACTTGCGATTATGACAACATGACCACTTGGAAATGAACCTGTATCTGAAATAAGTTCTCCAATAGGAGGGCGAGGAATACCTGCAATGATTTTTATAAAATGTGCAAAAATTATGGCAATAAATACATTTAAGCAAAAGTATTGCAAATGCTTAAATTCCTTTTCTCGAACAAGAAAATATCCCAATAATAAACTAAATGGAACTAGGAAATACTTATCACCCAAGAGGCTAATCAAAAACATTAGATTATCTAAAAAAGGAGTCCGTATACTTTGTAATAGATAAAAAGTTGGTTGATTTAAACTATAGATGAATTTTCCATTTGTAACACAAATATACAACCAAAAAAGAATACCCCAGGATATGACTATGGAGAGTATTAGTTCAATATAATCTTGATTTATTGAGATATAGTTTTTGATAAAACCTGCAATACTTTCTTGGAAACGATAATAAAAACTTATTACACAAACTAATACAGCATAATATATAAAGCTAAGTGTAATTATTTTAGGCATGTTCATTGCAAAAGATCCATAAATAATGCCGGGTGATAAATATACAATACTCCACAATAAAGCTGACGGAATAGCTCCTATGAAAAAAGTTCTTATATTTAAGTTTAATAACCCCGCAATGATGGGTACCGAACTTCTAACAGGCCCAACAAAACGTCCAACTATAATTGCTAGAGCACCGTATCGGTTGATGAAATTTTTCGCCGTATTAATCATTTGTATCTTCTTTTTAAAATAATTTAATGACATCACATAACCGCTATATCTTACACCAAACCAATAGCTAATATAATCGCCAACTAATGCTCCAATAAAACATACTAATACAGTGGTTTTGAATGAAATAATATTTGTTCCAATCCAATAACCAACTAAACTCATTAAAGCAATTCCAGGTATAAAAGTCCCAAGAATAGGTAATGCTTCAATAAATGCAAAAGAAAATGCAAAGGTGAGTGCTAACAATGGGTTGTCAAGCACAGAGGTCATCAAGCTTTTAATGAACATCATTTAAACATTCCATTGCTTGAACATCTGCATGATATGAAGATCGAACCAAAGGGCCACTTGCAATTGTTGTAAAACCAAGCTCAGATGTTAAATTTTTCCATGCTTTAAATTTTTCAGGTGAAACATATCGATTAACAGGTAAATGATAAGCGCTTGGTGAAAGATACTGTCCTATAGTTGCCATATCAATGTTATGCTCACGCATATCCTTTAAACATTGGATAACTTCTTCATCAGTTTCACCCAAACCAACCATAATTCCAGATTTTGTAGGTATTGATGGAAATCTCATCTTAAACTCTTTTAATATTTTTAATGACCAAGCATAGTTTGAACCTGGTCTTGCAATTTTATAAAGTCGCTCGGTTGTTTCAAGATTATGATTGAATACATCGGGTGGATACTGACAAAGTATATCCAGCGCTTTATTCCAACGCCCTCTAAAATCTGGAACTAACCATTCAACTTTAGTATCTGGACAATGGTTTCGAATCATCTTAGTGCATTCAGCAAAATGAGATGCACCACCATCTAATAAGTCATCACGATCTACGGAAGTAACCACGACATATTTTAATTTCATGTCGAATATTGTTTTTGCTAATTTAAAAGGTTCTAGCGGATCCAGTGGCAATGGTCTTCCATGAGCCACATCACAAAAACTACAACGGCGTGTACAACGATCACCCATAATCATAAATGTTGCTGTACCATGTGAAAAACATTCGTTAAGGTTAGGACAAGATGCCTCTTCACAAACTGAAACCAATCCATTTTGACGGAGTTTTTGTTTTAGGTTTTCGACATTTGGATTATGTGATGCTCTAATTTTAAGCCAGGGTGGTTTCTTAAGAGCTGGTTTATCATTAATAATTTTTACAGGTATCTTAGCAAGTTTATCCTGGCCACGTTCCTTTATGTCATTATTTTGTTGTTTCATAATTCATCTTCAAATTAATTTGGTCTATTTTTTCAATCGCAATAGTCTCAACGTTCTTAGTATGAAATTTTCGCAATTTATATAAAAAAGTAGACTTTAGAAGGTCTTCAATTTTAGTACTATTCTCATAAGTTAACTCAGAAAACTGGACCATGTCTAGTTTTTCATCACCACAAACTGTTATTGCATTAAAGGGTGATAAATCCATGTCTATATTTATAGATAGCCCATGATAGGAACAACCTTTGCTCACTCTAATGCCGCATGAGGCGATTTTTCTACCTTCAACATAAATTCCCCGAGCAAGGGGATTTCGATAAGCTTCTATATCTAATTTTTTAGCTGTATCAACAACAGTTTCTTCTAATAATAAAATTAAACTGGTTGCGGACATTTTCAGTCGTTTTAAATTCAGTAAGGGATAAAAAATGCATTGTCCTGGCCCATGGTAAGTAAGTTTACCACCACGATTAGTTTGTATCGAGGGAATTGAAGTATGTCTTGGAACATCATTAGGTGGTGTTGTTATACCGTACGTGTATGTTGGACAATGCTCTAACATAATTACAATATCTTCAGTATCGGGTGTTCTAGTTTCTGTGAATTCACGCATGAAATTATAAACCTCGATATATGGTGTTTGTTTTAATTTAAACCATTTCATAATGTAAATTCATTACCTCAAGATATTTTTTTCTTAAAAACTGGGTGGTCTTTCCAGTAATTTCATTATTTATTGGCTTATTATCAATTTTAGTAATAGGGTGTACGTGTTTGTAACTAGAAGTTGTAAAAACTTCATCAGCATTATAAAGGTCTTGTAATGAGTGCAATGACTCATCAACCTGTATATCATTCAATTTAGCAATTTTTATTACAATTTGACGCGTGATGCCATTTAAAAGATTTGAGCTGGATGGTGCAGTTATGAGAACGCTGTTTTTTACCATAAAGACATTACTACTTGTCCCTTCTAAAACATGATTATTTTGATTGATAAAAATAGCCTCAATGCATTGTGATAAGTGAGCTTTTCTTGCAGCAAGGATATTTGGTAATAAGGATGTGGATTTAATATCACAGCGTCCCCAACGATTATCTTCAACTGTGATAGCATGCGTGCCCATTTTCTTTGATGGATCCCATGGATATAATTGAATGATTATTTGTGGTTTATCATTATTGTGATGAAGTCTTTCATCAGGTGCGCCGCCTGTAACTTGTATGTAACATTTAGCAAATTGAATGTTGTTTTTCTCAATGAGTTGTTTGATATGAGTGATCCATTCTAGTTCAGTATATGGGTTAGGAATTAATAATTGGTCAAGATTATGTATTAGTCTGCTGATATGCTCTTTTACATAAAAGGGACTTTTATCTACAATAGCAATGGATTCATATACACCATGTGAGAATAAAAAAGCGCGATCATTTGTGCTGATCTTGGCATCATGTGTATTGATGAAATTGCCATTCAAAAATGAATAACAAATACTCATGCTTTATTAGAGCCCCATAAATTATGCCAATGGAGTGAGAAATAATCAAAAATCTGTAGGGGATAAAATTTGTTTTTAACATCATCAAGTGCCACTAAAGGATATTCACTCAATACTGTACTATTATAAGTAAGAATTAATTTTCCAATAGGTGCACCTTTTTTAATTGGGGAGAATAGGGGAGAGTTGATTTTTACACCTACTTTCACATCTTCATCATTAAACCTTGGAACAACGACGTTTACACTTTCGGCAAGACCTACTTTTGCATAACTACTGCCATACCATACAGGTACTTTTTTAATTAATTTTGAATCCATATGTTTTGTTTTATAAAATCGAAAACCATAATTTAAAAGGTTAAGGCTATCATGTTTTCGGGCTAATTCTGTCTTAGCACCAAGAACCACACTTATTAGTCGCATGTCTTTATATTTAGCAGATGATACTAAGCAATACCCAGCCTTATCAGTATAACCGGTTTTCATTCCATCAACTCGATCATCTGCCCATAAAAGGTGATTGCGGTTATTTTGTTTAATTTTATTAAATTCAAAAGTCTTTTGAGAGTATTTTGGATAATACTCAGGAAACTTTGTAACAAGCTCCCGACTTAGAGTTGCAAGGTCTCTTGCGGTAGAGTATTGATCATCATTAGGTAGTCCTGTGGAGGTTGAAAAATGAGTGTTTGTCATCCCTAACTTCTTTGCTGTATCATTCATAATTTCAATAAAAGAAGATTCATTTCCACCAAGGTACTCAGATATTGCAAACGTAGCATCGTTACCTGAAGATACGATTATACCATTCATAAGTTCATTAACAGAAACATTGCTTCCTGGATTAACAAACATTCTTGAACCTTTTAGTGAAGCAGCAGCTTTTGAAATAGGAACGAGATCATTTGAGTTGATTTTTTTCTTTTGTAATGCATCTGATAGTATATAAAGAGGCATCAACTTGGTAATGCTTGCAGGTTGAACTTTACAATCTGCACAACGTTCGGCAAGTACCAATCCAGTATCTGCATCCATTAAAATGAATGTGGGGGAACTAATTGATGGTGTTTGTCGAATAATGTACTTTTCTTGGTCAGCCCAAGACAAAGAAAATAGACAAATTGCTACAGTGAATTTAAGTAGGATTTTCATAAAGCTTTTCATCTCCCGATTATATCTAAGCTAATTTTGAAATGCTAGGATAACCTTCTATTGGTAAATACCTATATTAATAATGATCGATCGTGTCAATTTGTACACGGGCAACTCCTGATTTATGCATACCTAATTTATAAGCAGCAGCATAAGATAGGTCAATGACCCTACCATCTATATATGGTCCTCTGTCATTAATTCGAACAAGTATTCTTTTATGATTTTCAAGATTGGTGATTAATGCATATGATGGCAACGGTAGTGTCTTGTGCGCTGCAGTTAAACCATATATGTCGTAGGCCTCATTGATTGCAGTGACACTATCCTTCTTATTCCCAACGTACCAAGAAGCTAGCCCTGTTTGATGAAAATGATTTCTTTTTTTTCTGACGGAGTATTTAACACCGTTTAATTTATAATTTTTTTTACCACGAATACTGATAGGTTCCTGCTGTACCTTAAGGGATTTGATTTTCTTGGGATCAAAATTATTAACTGACATTTCTGAGTAGGAGGTGCAACCAGAGATAATGACAAAAAGGAACGTATAAAAAATAAATTTCAAAATAAACATATTGATACTAGAATATATAATATGAGTAAAAAAGTATTGAATAATTTTGATTGGATTCACGGAAGACATGCTGTCTTAAACTATGTGAGATTTAACTCCGATTTTATTAAAGAGATTGCTGTAAATGATGACAGTGATGTTGTTGAGATTAAGTCATTAATTCAAAAGCCAGATTTTCAAATAAAAAAAAGACCTAAATCATTTTTCGAGCGTTTTCCTAAGGGTCACCAACACATGGCATGCTTATGTAAAATTAATCTATTTAGGGGTGATTTAAAGACCTTTATTAATGAAAATAAATCTGATAATTTGACCATCGCAATTCTAGATCAATGTACTGATCCACAAAATTTTGGTGCATGTATACGATCTGCATTAGCCTTTAATATCAATGCAATAATAATCCCCAAGGATCGTAGTGTATCCCTTACACCAACAGTTTACAAAGTAGCCGCTGGAGGTGTTTCACAACTAGATCTTTTTACCGTAACGAATGTCTCTAAGACTTTGGAATATCTCAAATCCCATGGGTTTTGGGTATATGGAAGCTGCGAAAGGGCTAAGAAAAGCATTGATCAGATAGACTTTAGTGATAAAAGTGTTTTAGTGTTTGGTTCAGAAAGCAAGGGAATAAGGGACATTGTTCGAAAAGAGGTGGATGAGATATTCACCATCAAAACTAATCCAAATTTTCCAAGTTTAAATCTGGCTATGGCATCATCAATAACTTTTTTCTATTGTAATTTAAAAAATTAATGTATAATAGCAAACATGAAAACGCATGACTTTTATCAACCCCACCTAGTAACAAGCATTATATGTTTGTTCATTAACGCAGCATCAATAGCAATGCTAATGATGCTTAATATTGACCACCAGTACATTCACCAAACGTTTGCGGTTTTGTTACTTATAAACTTTTTTGTATTTACTTTACAAATTGCTTATAACGGTAATAATCCCATTGCCGCCGGATTGTTTAATGTATCCTACTTCATTGCAATACTCAGTTTTTACAGTACTAAGAAGATGAACATCGCCTTCTTTTCCAATGTAATATCTGCACAAGCAATACTCTTAACATTTGATTTAATTGCCTGTTTCGTAACAGACTTTTTTTCAAAAGAGGGTGGAACCTATCGGTTTTTACCTGCTGATTGGCAATTAGGTATTGTCCGTATTTATGTTGGTATTTCTTTAATACCATACTTTGCAGACAAATTATTGATTGTATTAGAACCTAACAGTACTTTATTTACTTTTGCTTTCTTAGAAATGATCGTTAGTTTTACTCTTGTACTTGGATTTTTCACAAGATTAGGTTGTATCGTTTTTGTGATTTACATGGCCTCAATTTATATTACAGGTGTAGATTCAACATCATTGTTCTGGTTTGATTCGATTAGTGCTTGGGAGTATCCGATCTTTTTCTTGATTATAATTATTACATACTTCATTAATGGAGCTTCAGTAATATCTATTGATCACATTATTTCAAGGCTGTATACCTTACCAAATATTTATTATTTCTTTACTAGTCCAAGAGACTATTAATCATCAAACATTAAATCCCCCGATAGGGGGATTTTACTTTAGGAGCTTCTATGTACGGTTATATTCATTACTTTGTAGATACCTTATATTATTATGGTCTATTGATGGGAACCTATTATCAGAATGAACAATTTTTAAATCTTAGTTTACTTTCTCTTTCTGCGATTTCATTAATAGGTATAGGGCTCTTATTTCTTTATTTAATTCATAAGCTATTTATACGTTTCAAATTATATACTTTGAACAACTTATTTCTATTGTCTTTGGGTATATTTGTTATTTATGTAACATCTCTGCTGTATTCAATACCATACTTAAACGCTCCATTGATTAAACGAATGAAGATAAATCTAACTCAATATATTGATTTCATTGCTACTTTTGTAATTGGATTGACATTTGTCTTATATCTTTTTAATGATGCAGTCAATGCTGTTAGAGCACACAAATATTTGAAAGCCTATAGTATCCCATACGTATTGGTTACTGCCATATTATTCAATCTGACGATATTAATAGAACCATTGACTAGTTTTGGTTTTCCTCTTTATTATATTGATCAATATATAAAAACTATTACATTATTATTTTTAGCTCCAATAGTTGCTACCTTCGTAATAAACTTTATAAATTATGTTGTTAAGCAGAAGGATTTAAAGAAAATATTAACTACTATATTTTATTATCAAACTATCGCGTTATTTTTATTGTTAGCATATGATGCTATAGAATTAAATGATATTAACTTTGTTCATTACTTTGCATCCTTGTTTTCATTATTTTTGATTCAAGCTGTAATAATCTTAAAACCTTACGTAAAACACCTTTATAAAGAAGATCTTATAAAACATTATTTTAAGTATGTTTATTTACTTTTGGTATCTGTATTTATATGTTTATCTATCTTAAATATTCTTTATTATGATTCATTCATTTATTTTGTTATTACATACCCTGTTTTACATGCCTTAATTGTTCTACTTTTTGCAACATTAGGTATTATATTTATTTATACACATTTTATCGCTGATAATTTAATACTTTCAAATAATACTTTTTCAAAATTAATAGGTAGAATTGCGATATTGTTAATTGCTGATTATGCATTAATTGTAGTTCTTGAAGATCTTGGTGTTTCATCAACACCATTGATTGCAATCACTGCTTCAGCTACCTTTGCTCTTGGTTTTGCTGCAAGTAATTCACTTTCTAATATTGTTGCTTGTTTTTGGGTTGTATTTTTTAATCCTTATAGAATAGGTGATTGGGTGAATTTTGGTACTGTTTTGAAAGGAGTTAGAATGAAAGGTATCGTTACTGATATTGACTTTCTATTTACGAAGATCACTACTGTAACAGGTAAAGTAATCACAGTCCCAAATGACTATGTTATGAAAGAGCCAATTGAGAATTTAACAAGGGCAAAATCAAAATGTATTCGATTGACAATAGATGTGCCTGTTGATTATGGCGCGAATATACCAAATGCTATAAAAGTTGTTTTAGGTGTTATGAATGCATCAAAGCACTCGGTAGCAGGTAAGGATAATATATGTTATATCAAAGAATTTGGATCTTCTGCAATCAATTTGGTTTGTGGTATGTGGGTCTCTAATGTTAGTAATACAGTCATTGCTAAATCAGATATTATTAATGATATCAATGATGCGTTTACTAAGTATAAGATAGGGTTCCCATACAGTAGGTTAGATGTTCATTTAGTAAAAGAGTAAGTTAGATTAAAATAACTTCAGTTTCAAGTTGTACATCATGGTGATTTGCAACTTGATCTTTTATGTAGACAATCAATTCACGAATATCCTTAGATGATGCGTTGCCGTTATTTTCAATAAAGTTAGCATGCTTCATACTGATGCTAGCGTCTTGTATTGAATGTCCTTTTAGATTACATGATTCTATCAGTGATGCTGCATGATGAGGGTATGGATTCTTGAAAACAGAGCCACAATTAAATGTGCCAATAGGCTGTGTGCTATTTCGTTTATCCATGCACTGTTTAAGATTCATCTTTGCTTTTTCACTACAACCAACTTTAAATTCTAAAACGCAGCTTAAAAATCTGATCTTATGATTTGTTTTGAGTGCTCGATAAAAAGGATGAAATTCATGCTGATTTAATCTAATAATACACCCATTTTCATCGATAACTTCAACGAATCTTACATGATCCCATGTTTCTTCACCAAATGCACCAGCATTCATGACTAACGCACCACCCATTGTTCCAGGAATTCCTGCAAAGAAAACACCTTGTTCGTAACCTCTTTCTTTACATATCTTTGCAACCTTTGCACAAGGTGTGCCACATTGGACGTATAGTTTATTATTAGGTAATTCGTGAATAGCACTTAATGATTTTGTTAATACAACATTTTGTTCAATGAGATCAGGAAGTAAAACGTTGCTACCTAGACCAATCCATAATCCAAAGTCTTTTTGTTTTCTAACCCAAAGGCTTAGTTCATAAAATGATTCTGGTACGAATACATTTTTAGCAATTGAAGCAATTTTAAAACTATTATATTTCTTTAAGCTGTAATCGGTGTATTCTGGCATGTTTTTACAAGATCATTTGCAATTTTGGTAATGTTGCCAGCACCAAGGAAAACAACAATTACATCAGATTTAACATAACGGGTTAAAGTAGCTTTCATTTTCGAGTGATCAAGTAATAAACAGGTTTTGCACTTATTTGTTTTAAGCTTATCCTGTAATTTTTTAATATTGTTATCATGGTCAACAACATTGGTTGGATCAAAAACATCCAATAGTATAACAGTTTGAGCTAATGATAAACTCAGTGCAAATTCACTTAAAAAGCTTTTTAGACGATACAATCGATGTGGTTGAAAAACTACAATAATTTCTTTTTTTAATTGATTTAAACTTTCCAGAACATTTTTAACTTCTGTTGGATGATGAGCATAATCATCAATAATTTGTGCATTAAATTTACCGATGGTTGTAGTTCCTAAAGCCTTCATTCTACGATCAATGCCAGGGAAGGATTCAGCTGCTTTAATGATTTTTTCAATATCTGGAAAATATTGATGAATTAAACTGATTGCACCAACCACGTTAAATGCGTTAAATAGTCCCAGTGTTTTGATTGTTAAAGAATAAGATTCAACAGTTGGTTTTTTAATTTTTAGTTTTATTGTGATACTGTCTTTTTTTTGAGTTGTTGAAGTAATGTGATAATCAGCACTTCGATGTGTTCCATAAGTAATGACTGTATTATCAAAATCCTTAATCATTTTTGATATTTGTGGATCATCAATAAATACATTTAAAAATTTAGACCGTTTTGCAAACCCCGTCATTTTATCAATTAATACGTTAAAATTATCTTCATGAAATTCTAAATGATCTGCTTCTAGGTTAGTGAGAAGTACGTGTGTTGGTTCACAGTTTAACACAGAGCCATCGCTTTCATCAGCTTCATATACAAACGTCTGTTTTCCTTGGAATTTTGCATTAGAAAAACCACTTGGTGATGCTCCAATGAGATATGACGAATCCATTTTAAGAGATTGCATTATCCATGCTATAAAAGCAGTAGTTGTTGATTTACCATGGGTACCTGTAACCGCAATGTTATTTTTAAATTTTGAACCTATTTCTGCAATCAGTTCAGATCTATGAATACAGGGTATATTTCTGTTGACGGCAGCAACTAAGTCATTATGTTGTGATTTAATTGCAGTAGAATAAACAACATAATTTACATGTGCCATATTAGGATATTCTTTTTGGAAGACTTCAATATGTGATTCTACGAAAAAATTTGGAAGGTTACCATTAAATCCATGATCTGTTCCTGAAACTCTATGGCCTTGATCACATAAAAATTTTGCAAGTGCGCTCATGCCTGTACCAAGGATTCCGATCAAATGATAATGTGCCATGTATATACCTCTAAAAGTTTATTCTTTCATGCGTGTTGTATCGTGTCAAGAGACATCTCTAGGATATAGTGCAGCTATTTCTTACTTGATTTTCAGTAGGTTGATTAGTTGATGAGTATAATTCATCATTAACTGCATTAACATTCGCAAAACTTTCGGATGGTACTGGTTTATTAGTTGTTTCATGCTCTTTAACTGCTTCACTAAGTTTTATTGTATCCCTATCAAATATACGGTCTTTGCTTCTTAATTGATTATACGTAAGACCATAAATACTGGATAATACTAATCCTCCAAACCATACAAGTTTATCAAGATAATCAATAAAACTTTTACTTACATCAATCGCTAATAAATTAACAACTACAACAGCCATTCGGTTGGCAAAAAGTGAGAAGGCTAAGAATGATAGTACAAATTGAATTAGAGTTAAAGTAAGATGAAAATCAGGTTTTTTTTCATATAATGATACAAATATCCGATGACAAATAAATGAAATTGCCATTGATACGCATAATGTTGATACACTCACAATCTTTTCAAATAATGTTAATAAATTAAGAAAACTATTTGAAAAAATATATGGGTTTTTAAATAAAATGAGGTTGTTTAGTAAATAGAAACATAAGATGCCAATTGCAATAGATAAAACTAGGAATAATATCTGATATTGTATATTATTTGGAATATTAGTAGGTTTTTCAATATAAGTAACATTATTATTTAGTTTGTTAGTCTTATTAATTCTTTTGATCAACTCTAATCGATTAGCCGTTAAATCTTCTTTATCTGTTATTATCTTGTGTCGCCATAATGTAATACTGAATGCAACTAAAATTGAAGCGAATACGACGATTATATGAAGTGATATTGAGTTGATGAGTAGGTGCGTACACAAATAAAAAATTAAATTCAAAAATGATGATATTGCAATAAAATCAGCACAAAAATTCATAAATAATGCAAAAAAAATGTTGATATGATTTGTTTTTTGAATTTGGTGGTAAAATTCATTTTCATTAAACGAAACATTATCATTCTTCATCTTTTTTATGATTTTTTCAAAAGATGATTGAAAATAATTTTCGCCTCTAGAAACAAAATAGGCAAAAATTCCGGCAATCAGTGATATTGTAAATATGGTTATACAAACAGGGTATAGACCAAATGTCATAATATCGAAAGCATTCATACCAATTGTGAAAAATACAAGAATAGTATTAATAATAGATAATATAGTGCTCAAAAAAGCAAGCAACATGGAATGATCATGCACTTCAGCTGCTTTTTCACGAATATTTTTTAATTCTGACGCAATCCTTGAGTCTGACATAACTTTTCAATATTATGCAGTAGATGTAAGATCCTTTAATGTGAGCTTGATTCTATTTTGACGATCAATTTCACAAACCTTAACCTTTAATACATCTTCTAACTTTAATTTATCATTAATATCATAAACATGTTCATCAGATATCTGTGAGATATGTAGGAAACCATCCTTACCAACTGGTAATTGAACAAATGCTCCAAACTCTAATATTTTAGTTATTTTACCTTCATATATCTGTCCAACTTCTACATCTGCTGTTAAATTAGTGATATAAGTTTTAGCAGCTTCAGCATCACTTCCATTCGTTGAACTAATTTTTACTAATCCATTATCATCAATATCGATATCAACACCAAATTTTTCTGTGATTTCTCGTATTGTCGCACCACCTTTCCCAATAACAATTTTTATTTTATTTGGATGCACTTTTAAATTACTAATTCGTGGTGCATATTCAGAAACGTCAGATCGTGGTTTGGATAAGGCTTTTTCCATTAACTCTAGAATATGAATTCTACCGGATTTGGCTTGATCTAATGCTTTTATCATAACTGCTCTATCAATACCATCTATTTTGATATCCATTTGTAAAGCAGTGATTCCGTTTCTAGTACCAGCAACTTTAAAGTCCATATCCCCAAGATGATCTTCATCTCCTAAAATATCAGTTAAAATGGCAAAGTCTTTATCTTCTTTAATAAGACCCATTGCTATACCAGCAACGTGATTTTTTAACGGTACACCGGCATCCATTAAAGCTAACGAACTAGCACAAACTGTGGCCATGGAGCTTGATCCATTTGAATCAAGAATTTCAGATACTAATCTTAGAGAGTAGGGGAATTCAGTTGGTGCTGGTATGATTGGCTTAAGTGCTTTTTTGGCTAAATTACCATGGCCAATTTCACGTCTTTTAGGAGATCCCGCAAATCCAAGCTCGCCTGTACAAAATGATGGAAAATTGTAATGCAATAAGAAGCGATCCTTAAATTCACCATTAGCATCATCGATTATCTGTGCATCTTTATCGCTAGAACCTAAAGTTACGACAGTGAGAGAAGTTGTTTCACCACGTTTGAAAACTGCAGAACCATGTGTTCTTTTTAACATGCCTGGTCTAATATCTATATCTCGAACAGTTGTGAGATCTCTTCCATCTAGGCGAGATTTAGCCTTAAGAGCCATTGTTCGTACAGTATCCTTAACAATTGATTTAAAGGTGTCTTTGTAAAGCTGTATTTTTGTGTCATCAACACCATCAATAATTTTTGCTAGTAAGGATTCAAGTTCTATATTACGTTCTTTTTTACTTTTGATAGACACTGCTTTCTGAATATCTTTTGTATGTTTTGAAAGGTCAACTGTTTCGACAGTCACTGTAGGTAACTTAACTGTTTCGACTTTACATTGTTTAACAAATTTTTCAATGTGATCTATGTATTTTTTGATATTCTCATGTGCGAAGTCAATTGCATCTAGTACAACCTTTTCAGGTAATTCTGAAGACATAGCTTCAACCATTATAACTCCTGACTTGCTAGCAGTTACAAATAAATCAAGTTTTGATTTTTCGATTTGTTCCTTTGTAGGATTTAATATAAAGTCTTTTCCATCATATCCAACTTTAACACCAGCAACGATATGTTTACAGGGTATACCAGTTAGAGCTGTAGCAATTGTACTAGCTAATAGAGCATTGACGTCAGAATCAGTTTTAGGATCTAAAGACATCGCAATTGTCATGATTTGCATTTCTTGATTAAAATCATCTGCAAAAGTAGGACGAAGAGAACGATCTATAATTCTGCATTTCAAAATTTCTGACTCTGATGGTCGACCTTCTCTTTTTAAAAATCCACCTGGAAAGCGGCCACCTGCATAATATTTATCCTGATAATCAACTCTTAATGGAAAGAAATCATTGACTGTATCAAAGTTCTTATCCCATACGACAGCGGAAAAAATTTGAGAATCACCTTCTTCAACTACGACTGATCCGTGTGCTTGATTGGCAAAATAGCCAGTTTCTAAATTGTAAGTTCTCTGGCCTATTTCAAAGCTATAAGTGTTAATTGACATTTGTAATCCTTTAATTAAGTTAACGACGAAGATTGAGTTTCTTTAATAGATCTTGATATCTATCATTTGAAACTTTCTTTAGGTAAGAAAGCATTTTCTTACGTTGGCTGATAAGTTTTTTCATTCCATAACGGGAGTGTTCATCTTTATGATTTTTTTTAAGGTGTTCTGTTAAATCTTTAATACGCTGAGTTAGTAAAGCAACTTGTACTTCCGGCGCTCCAGTGTTTTGTATATCTTTTACAGTTTTTTTAATAATTTCTTTCTTTTCAGCTGCTATCATTAGCTGTTCTCCATAATTTCAGATTTCATTTTAATCGTTTTCGTCAGTGCATGCAAGCAACTTTCAATGTTTTGTATGATTTTAACGGGTTTTATGCCTTCTGTCGTAATACGACCAATTCCTAAAAATTGATTATTATTATTAAATAAAGCGACCTGATCTAAATAATTATTTGTATTATAGGGTAAGTATTTCCCTTGTTTAAGAGCCTCATAGTCTGCTTCATTGATAATAATTTTATAGTCAAAAAGCATACCAATAGATACAGCATCTATAGATGTAATTTCTTCTATATGATGCATATTGTGGTTGTCAAACGGTTCAACCCATAGTCGATGCAGTGATTCAACAGTTGCGCCTATTTGAAGTTTATTTCCTAGGTCGTTAACAAGACTTCTTATGTAAGTGCCCTTACTGCAGAAGATATCTATTTCAAAGTGTTTATTCTTTTCGTATCGAATAATTTTAATTGAGTGTATGGATATATCTCGTTGGGCCAAATCTAGATAAATACCTTTTCGAGCTAATTTATATGCACATTTACCTTTAACTTTAATTGCAGAATAGGGTGGTGGTGATTGTTTTGACTTACCAATAAAGGAATAGAGCGTATTTTTAATATGGTTGTAGGAGATGTGATTGTAATTATTTTTCTCTAAAATAGTGCCAGTAACATCATAAGTATCAGTTTTAATGCCAAGTTTAATTCCAACCCGATATTTTTTATTTTTTGAGAGTATATATTGACTAAACTTTGTACCTTCTCCAACACAGATAGGTAACATACCAGTTGCTAGGGGATCCAGCGTACCGCAATGACCTACTTTTTTTAGTTGAAAGGTTTTTTTAATTTTACTTACAACTTGAGCGGACGTTAAATGAATGGGTTTGTTGATTAGAAATATCACTTTTTAGATTCATTGATGTAATCATTTAATTGGGTAAGAAACTCTAGTTCTTCGTCAATTTCAAATTTTATTTTAGGAACATATTTTAGGTATGCTTCTTTGGAGAGTATTTTTTTAATAAAATTTGAATTTTGGTTCAGCTTTTTTATTATTATCATATTTTCTTGTTCCTCTTTATTTTTTTGTATAAAAATTGTAGCCATGCCTAAATCATTTGATAGCGATACTCTCGACACAGTAGGCTTTATATTATTATCAAATTTTATATTCATCTGATAGATTAGAATATTACTTATTGATTTTCTTATGAGCTGTTCAATTCTTAATTTTCTTATTCTCATGTAAGGTTTACTTTTGTTTTCACCAACTCAAAGGCTTCAATACGATCCTTCTTTTTAATATCATTATAATTTTTAATTCCAATACCACACTCACTACCATTTTTGACTGTTTCAACATCTTTTTGATAGTGGCGAAGTGACTCAAGACTGCCTTCAAAAATAACAATATCATTTCTTAAAACGCGCACATGTGCAGATTTTTTCATTATTCCTTCAACAACAATAGAGCCTGCAATATCACCAAATTTCGAAGAATGAAAAACTTCACGAACTTCAGCATATCCAATGATTTTTTCCTCAATTTTTGGTTCTAGAAGTCCCTCTAATGCATTTGTTGTTTTTTCAATAAGATCATAAATAATATTGAAGTAAAAAAGGTTAACTGAAACACTTTGTAATAGTTTTCGTGCTTGTGCATCTGGTCTAACATTAAACCCAATAATGATTGCATTCGATGCCGCAGCTAAGGAAACGTCATTTTCAGTTATCGATCCAACACCATCGTTAATGATCTGAATACCTGCTTGCGCATTACCGACTTTACTTAATGATTCTGCAATGGCTTCTGAAGAACCATGAACATCTGCTTTAACAATTACTTTAAGAATCTTTTTATCTTGATCTTCCTTCAGTTCAGTGAAGACATCATGTAGAGATTTTTGTTTCTCAGCAAGCTGAGATTGACGTTGTCGATTAATTCTTTTCGCAGCTAACTCACGTGCTTGTTTTTCATTATGTACCACTGTAATCTGACTTCCAGCTACAGGTACTGTTGAAAATCCTGTGATTTCAACGGGCATTCCTGGTGTTGCTTCTTTTAGGTTTTCACTAGAGTCGTTCATCATCGTCCGTATACGTCCGTATGCAATATCACATAAGACAATATCAGATATTCTCAATGTTCCAGATTGAATGAGTACTGAAACCATTGGACCTCTACCTTTATCAAGGCGTGATTCGATCACAGTACCCTTGATAGGACCATTAATCGGTGCAGTTAATTCGAGCATTTCTGCATTCAAAGAGATTGCTTCAAGTAATTCAGGAATACCATCACCTGTTTTGGCAGAAATTGGTAAAACCATAGTGTCACCTCCCCATTCTTCGGGGGTAAGTTCATGTTGTGATAATTGGGTTTTGACTTTTTCTAAATCTGCATTTGGTCTATCAATTTTACTAACGGCTACGATAATAGGTACGCCAGAAGCTTTTGCATGCTTTATAGCCTCAAGTGTTTGTGGCATTATCCCATCATCAGCAGCTACAATAAGAATTACAATATCTGTAATATTTGCACCTCGAGCTCTCATTGATGTGAATGCTTCATGACCTGGGGTGTCCAAGAACGTTATTTTTCCGTGATCAGTTTCAACTTCATAAGCACCGATATGTTGAGTAATTCCACCAGCTTCTTTTGCTTGAACACGACTTTTTCTAATATAATCAAGTAGTGTTGTTTTTCCATGGTCAACATGTCCCATGATTGTCACTACAATGTTTCTAGTTGCATTTTTTATATCGTCTAAACTGTTTGCAATGTGTTCAAGGTTTTCCTCTTCTGGGTTTACAGATTTACATTTAAATCCAAGTTCTTCAGCAACAAGGATGCATGTGTCTTGATCTAACGACTGATTTATTGTGATCATCATTCCCATAGTCAAAAACTGCTTTATTAAGTCATTTACCTTGATACCCATTTGGTGTGCTAATTCTTTAGGTGTCATGATTTCAGAAATTAAAAGTGTCTTTTTGGTATTAAGAGTTGCTTTCTTCTCGGGCTTTTCTTTGAACTCTTGTTTATTTTGAATTTCAGAAAGTTTATTTTCTTCTTCAATATCTTCTTCTAATTCTACTTTTTTTGCAGGAGCTTTATGAAATTCTACTTTTTTTTGAACAAAACTATTTTTCTTGACAGGTGTTGTAGTACTCGACTTATTTGGTTTTGAAGGCTTGGATTTTTTTAATTGTAAAACAAGTTTCTTATATTCATCGTTTGAAATGTTATCATCAACTGTCTTGATTTTAGGATTAACTTTTGATGCAAAAGGTAATAAATCGGTAGGGTCCCAATTAATAATTTTTGCAATTTGCTTAACTGTAAATGAATTTTTCAATATCGTATTCCTAAATCAAAAGTTGTGCTTCAGCTAATATTCGTTCAGCTGTTTCACCGTCAATGCCGTCAATGGCTTTTATCTCGTCGAGAGTCTTTTTGCTTAAATCTTCTACAGAATGAATGCCAGCAGATTCAAGGTTTATAATGGTTACTTCATCAATACTAAGCATCGTATCAAGTGTTGTAATATCAAGCTGATCAGACTCATTATTTATTATTTGTTCAACCTGATCAGAGCTTAAATCAGTTTTAGAAATGATCTCTTCTCGTGTTAAATCTTTTAAGGCACTAGGTGAATCATAACCTAATTCATTAAGTTGTGTGATTTGTTTTTCAGAAAGGTTTAAATTATTAAATGATTTACTTTCTTTATCCTGATGTTGATTGTCGTTTTCAGTTTTAACATTTAATTCCCAACCAATTAAATTACTTGCTAAACGAATGTTTTGACCACTTTTGCCGATGGCTTGTGAGAGTTGATCTTCTTCAACAATTAAATCAATAGAGTTACTTTGTTCATCTATGTAAACAGAAGATACTTCAGCTGGTGAAATTGCAGCTATTGCTAAACGTGCAGGATCATCACTCCAATTAATGATATCAATACGTTCTCCATTTAATTCATTAGATATTGATTGAACTCGAATTCCTTTCATACCAACACATGCACCAATTGGATCGATTCGTTTGTCGATACCACGAACAGCAATTTTAGCACGATTTCCTGGTTCACGTGCACAGGCTTTAATTTCAATTGCACCATCTACGATTTCAGGTACCTCAATTGTAAATAATGAAATGAGCATTTCTGGATCAGAACGGCTAACCATTACTACTGGACCATGTGTACCATCATTAATCCCAATTACACAAACCTTAATTCGGTCTCCAATACGGATAGGCTCTTTAGGTATTACTTTGTTTCGTGCCAGCATCAGTTCAATGCCATCGTGAGTTTCTAGTACAAAGTAATCTTTTGTTAATTTTTTAACTGATGCTGTAATTATTTCTCCAAATTTCTGACGATATTTACTAGCTGTTTTTTCGCGATCTAAGTCTCTTAGTAATCGTGACATTATCTGTTTTGCATTATGTGCTGTAATACGAGATAACATATCAAGTTCCATAGGCTCTTCTATTAAGTCACCTATTTTGTGGTCGGTTACGTCGGAAAGTTTGAAGTACGCTTCAAATGATTCTTCAAGTGCATCATAGTCTTCATCACTAATTACTTCTCGTAATCGTTTAGCTTTAAATGAACCATCTTTAGGATCAACAGTAACATTGATGTTTGCACCGGGACCAATTTCTTTAGCTAATATTTGTTGAAGTGTATTTTCAATTGCACCTAGAATTACATCTATATTTACTTTTTTTTCAACAGCTAATGCATTTGCAAATAACAAAATTTCGTCTTGATTCATATTAAATTACCTTATCTATGACACTAAAAAAGCCCATATAGGGCTTTTCATTGGTAGCGGGGGTAGGATTCGAACCTACGACCTTCGGGTTATGAGCCCGACGAGCTGCCAGACTGCTCCACCCCGCAATGTCTTTATATAATATGGAAAACAATCCTAAAAATCAAGCCCTAGATTACCCAATCACGCCAATTGAAGTCGTTCATTGTTTTGTTTAAATGATTTTCAACATACTTCTTATCTATTTTGATCTGCTTCTGAGATTCATATGGTGCAAGAAAAAGGATTTCTCTTAGGATGCTTTCCATGACGTTATTTAGCCTTCTAGCTCCAATATTCTCAAGATTTTCATTAGCATTGTACGCTGCTAATGCGATGGATTTGATACCACAATCTGTAAATTGAAGCTTCACCGCATCGACTTTGATCAGTGCTTGATATTGTTTAATTAACGAATATTTTGGTTTCGTCAGAATGTTTTCTAAATCTTCTAAAGATAGTTTGTCAAGTTTGACTTGAATAGGTAATCTACCTTGTAATTCAGATATTAAATCAGAAGGTGATACATCCATAAAGGCACCAGATGCAATAAATAATACGTGATCTGTTTTAAGTGGTCCATATTTGGTATTAACAATTGTTCCTTCAATCAGTGGAAGTAAATCCCTTTGTACCCCTTCTCGAGATACATCATGTGATTGTCCAGAGCGAACAATTTTATCAATTTCATCTATGAATACAATGCCCTCATTCTCCGCATATTCAAGCGCTTCTTTCTTTAAATCATCTTCATTTAAGAACTTAGAAGACTCGTCTTCTGCCAGTAGAACTTTGGCTTCTTTGATGCTTGTTTTCTTGGTTTCTTGTTTCCCCTTGCTCATTGACTGAAAGAGTGATTGAATTTGATCAGTCATATCTTCCATACCAGGAGGGGACATTATTTCTATTCCTGCAGGTTTAGGTTTAGTGACTTTTATTTCTATTTCTGTAGAGTCTAATTCACCATTATTGATTTTCTTACGATACTCTTCTCGAAGATTTGTATCGTCCTTCTCATTGGTTCCAGGGAGTAAAATATCGATAATCTTATCAATGACTATATTATCAACTTTCTTTATAGCTTCATTTATTTTATTGGTTCGAAGTAATTGATAGGATTTTTCAACTAAATCCCTTGCGATGGATTCAACATCACGTCCAACATAACCTACTTCTGTAAATTTTGTTGCCTCTACCTTTATATAGGGTGCATTGATTTCTTTTCGTAATCGATTCACCAACTCTGTTTTACCGACACCTGTTGGACCAATCATTAAAATATTATTTGGTACTATTTCTTTACGAATACTATCATCACTGTTTAGTCTTCGAAATCTATTTCTAACGGCAATGGCAAGCGCTTTCTTAGCGTCATCTTGACCAATAACATGATTGTTTAAAAGTTCAACAATCTCATGTGGTGTATATACTGATTTCATTTTTAAATCCTGTATTATAATGTTTCAATTGTGTGGTTTTGATTAGTGTATATGCAGATCTCACCAGCAATTTTAAGTGATTCTGTAACAATTTCCTTTGCAGAAAGTTTAGAATGACTATACAGTGCCTTTGCAGCAGAAAGTGCATAATTTCCACCTGAACCAATGGCTAAGATTGGTTGATCAGGTTCAATTACATCACCATTGCCACTAATTAAAAGGATATGTTCTTTATTAGCTACAATCATCATTGCTTCCAGCTGTCGCAATATTTTATCTGTTCTCCAATCACGCGCTAACTCAATCGCTGCTCTTGTAATGATGCCCTGATACTTTTGTAATTTAGATTCAAATCGTTCGTACAGGTTGAAAGCATCTGCAGTGCTTCCAGCCATTCCTGTAACAATCTGGTTGTTGTATAAACGTTTTATTTTTGTGACTGATTGCTTCATTACAGTATTGCCAAGAGTTGCTTGTCCATCACCGCCTATTGCAACATGGTTGTCTCTTTTTACACAAATAATAGTTGTCATTCAATATTTCCTAATATGGGTAACTGTTTCAAAATCCACTTGCCGTTAACTTGTAGATCACCTTGACTCAAAATTTGATGGGCTTCCCAAATATATTCAAATGGCCCTTTGAGCTGTAATTTATATATGGGGTTAGACTCATCTGATTTCAATAGTAGGTAGTAACTTTTATTAGTATCTTTGATATTTACTTTATAATAATGCATTGTAGATATTGAGTTTGAAATAGGGTGCCACAAAGCAAGAAAACAACCCACCGCAATGGATAATAAAAGTGTTAATAAATAGGATTTAGTCATAAGCAATATATTAACTTAGAAAAAAAGTTTTAACTACTCCTTATTATTAATCATCGCCAAAACAATTCCAAACGATATCAACAATATTGTTGCACTTGTGCCTCCATAGCTAACCAAGGGAAGGGGGATTCCAACAACTGGGAAAATACCAATCACCATTCCAATATTAATTGCGGAACAAAAAAAATAGTTTGTTGCTATTCCACAACACACTAAACGATTAAACTTATTATTGATTCTTTCAGCATGATCTAATATGCGAAAACTGATCATCAATATTAAGCTGATAACAATAGCTGCTCCAAATAAACCAAATTCTTCTCCTATGATTCCAAAAACAAAATCCGTTGTATGCTCTGGTAAAAATGCTAAATGTGATTGTGTTCCATTAAGCCATCCTTTTCCGAAAATCCCACCTGAACCTGTGGCAATTTTTGACTGAATTATGTGATATCCAGATCCCATTGAGTCTGCACCAGGATTTAAAAAAGTAATTATTCTAGCCTTTTGATAATCATGGAGAACATAAAACCAAGACCATGGTATTGCTGCTAGGGTAAGTGAAAGGCCTGACCATATAAGTGGTCTTGGTAGTCCAGCTATTAAAATTAATATCAATCCATTTAAACCAACAAGAATCGCTGTTCCTAAATCTGGTTGGATTAAAATAAGCATACAGGGAAATAATAATATTAAAAAAGAAATAAAGTGGTTTGCTAATGCCTCAGTTCGGTAATCTAACCATGAGGCCATAATCAAGGGAATTGTTAATTTTAGAATTTCAGATGGTTGAAATTTAATAACACCTAGGTTTAGCCACCTTTGAGCACCTTTACCTGTTGTCCCGAAAACTTTTACACATATGAGCATCAAGATGCTAAACACGTATAAATTAATCCCTAAACTTTTAAAAGTGTGTGGTTTTACTTTAGCAATCATTATCATCAAGATGAAACCAGTCAGTATCTTTGAGGATTGTTTTAACATGATATCCAAATCATGTTCACTACCACTGAAAAGTGCAATCATTCCGATTAAAATAATACCAAAAATCATAGAGACTAATGGTAAATCAACATGTTTGAAGTTAGAAGATAATTTCATCATTTTTAGCCACATATTTAAAATAAAAGTCTAAGAATTTTCGAGCTACACGTGCTGCATTCATTTCACTGTTTTCGACAATGGTAACTACTACAATTTGAGGGTTTTTTACTGGTGCGAAACCAATAAATAGTGAGTGATTAGCTAGGTGTCTTGGAATGTCCTCATTAGTTGATTGCTTATGATGATGACTAGTGATTTGTGTCGTTCCTGTTTTACCAGCAACTGAGTAAGGTCGTTTACCAAATGTATAGTAACCAGTTCCATTCGGGTCAATCATCACTTTTTGCATGGCCTTTTTAACTAATGCATAGTGCTCGGGTTTTATATTTCTAATTTGATTGGGTAGGTATTTACGTGTATGTGTATGATGATTAGAATCGACGGTATATTTTAATAGGTGAGGTGTCATAAAATAGCCTTCATTTGCAATGACAGCTGTCGCATTTGCAAGTTGAATAGGGGTCGTTAATAGTGCACCTTGTCCAATGGCTGTAATAATAGTATCACCAAGATACCAGCCTTGTTTAAGTCGAGATCGCTTCCATTGGGGGCTTGGAACCAAGCCTGACTGTTCATTGGGTAGATCAATGCTAGTAAGTTGACCAAATCCAAATTCTTGATACGTGTTAGATATCAGCTGAATACCCATCCATTGAGCAAGTTTATAGTAAAATGTATCACAAGATTCTGTTATTGCTTGTAATATATCAACGTGGTCCCCATGCCCTGATTTTTTCCAATCATGAAATACGTGGTTTGCAATTTTTATAAAGCCATAATCATGTATAAATGTTTTTGGTGTAATAATTTTATCTTCAAGGCTTGTAAGTGCAAGAAATGGCTTAATTGTAGATCCAGGTGATATCTGTCCACTTGTAACCCGATTGAATTCAGGTTCATTTAACTTTAATAATGGTGAATCATCTTGGTAAAGCTTTGTAATGGTATTAGGATCTAAGCTAGGTTTGCTAACTAAGGCTAAAATCTCACCAGTTTTAGGGTTGAGTGCTATTACAGAACCCTTAGTTGCCTCTAATGCATCATAGGCAACCTTTTGGAGATTTATATCAATTGTTAGGGCAATTAAGTCTCCATTACGAGGATGTATACGTTTATCAGTTAATTCGCTGTGTCCAAATGCAGATACACTTAATTGTTCAGACCCAGGTTTTCCGCTTAACAACGTGTCATAAAATTTTTCGATGCCATTGATGGCTGTAAATTGGTTGTTGATATTAGTACCATATCCAACAACTGGAAATGTATATTGATTGAATGGATAATGGCGTTCATTCAACATCAATATTTCGAATTTATCTGAATTGTCCACGTTAGATTTCAGTTTAATTACTTCTTCATGGTTAAGGGTGGTTAACTTCGTTTTCAATTTTGTATTAAGAATGGATTCAAACTCTGTTTGATTATTCGGAGTAACGTTAACAGCATAAGATAATTTATTCTCAGCAAGAGTTTGTAAGTTACGATCGACAATTAGACCACGAATTGCTGGGAGCTTTTTGGTTTTCAGGTAATTGGATTGTGACATGTCATTGTAATAATGATACTGAAAGACTTGAAGCCACATACATTGTACAAATAAAACAAAAGCACTAAAAGCAAGGACTGCTTTAAGTATTATAATTCTATTTTTAATTTGATTGGCTTGATTAGATTCGACGTACATTATTTGTGATAGGGGTGATTTTTAAGAATCATGATTGATCTATAAATTTGCTCAATAAGCATTACCTTCACCAAATGATGAGGGTATGTATTTTTGCTTAATGACCATGATTCCTTACACCCATTTTGAACACATGTATGGTGTCCATCAGCTCCTCCTATGTAAAAGTTAACATTTACAGATTGGATTTGCCAATTTTTGATTTTTGCTGCTAGCTCATCACTTGAAAACATAATGCCATGAGCATCTAATTTTATGTCATGAAAATCGTCTTTTAAAAAGCATTCAAGTCTTTTTGGAATGTTTGATTGAATTTCAATTAGTTGGCATTGCCCTTTTATTCTTTTTTCATATTCCTTAAATCCTGTTTCAAGCCATTTTGGCATGGCTTTACTTACACAGATTATCCTAAACATTTTTTAAATGGGTTCCCAGAGCTTTTCAAGTTGGTAATGTTCACGTGCGTTGTGATGCATGATGTGTACGATGGCCTGATTACAATCAACAATCATCCATTCATTTATATCTTGACGTTTATGATTAGAACTATTCATTAGTGTAACATTATCTGATTTAATGATTTCATCAGCTAATGCTTTAATATGTCTTAGGGAACGACCTTCACAAATGATCATATAATTTGTAATGCAGGTTAGATTACTTACATTTAGAACAGTAATATTTTCAGCTTTGTGAGCTTCGAGAATTTTAATTAGTTCGTTTACTATTTTTTTCTCCATAATACTATTTTAACATAAATTTCTATTTTTGATCAGCATAAGCCATTATTTCTTTGAATTCAAATATTTCTATTTTGTTATCATATTTTAAATAGTTTGCAAAAGTTCGACGATCGTTCGTTGGTAAACCAATATAGGTGATCGATTTTTTAGCACGGGTGATTGCGACATAAAATAATCGATCTTGTTCTAATAGATTCGCTTCATAGTTATGTTTTCTTATTATTTTATTTAGTCCATCAATGGGTAAATCTGGATCATTTATCGTTCCAATTAATGGAGGAGTATTCGGTTTGTAGGAGTGGCAATATAGTAATTGGTCTGCATCATTTGCTCCAAAACGATGAATGGCAGGGATAATGATGTGATCAAACTCTAATCCTTTAGCTTGATGGATTGTTAATGCTTGGATACGGTTGGATGACTCATGATTTTGAAAATACGTATGATTAATTATATATTCAATATTATGTCTGCTTAGTGGAATATCTGCGTCATAAAGTTCATCTAGTAAATCGAGGAAATAATATCCAATATCATCAAATTGCCATTCCGTAAAAACATCATTTAATAGGTTGAGAATTACACTAGAAGGTGATTCGTATATTTTAAATTCTGATTGTCTATTAATATTTTCTAAAGTTGTTGCTGGATCTTTATTTGAAATCAAATGTATTAAATTATTTACTGCATAGTGTGAAAGTTCGTCCCGTTGATATAGATATACGACTAATGACATTATTTGTAACACACACGTGTAATTAGTTAATGCCTTAGATCCTTGGTCAATTTCATGATCACGAAGATGTATTAGAGCTTCATTAAGGTGGCCCCGTGTTCTGGCAATGATGCCAACGCTACCAGAAAGCCCATGTATATACTTATTAAGCCACTCATAATCATCTTCTTGTACCCAACGTATTTTACCAATTTCCTTTGAAAACGGAATTGATTCATTATGGGCAACGGCTCCTGTAAAAGGGTTGCTATTTTTTGGAAAAATCGATTTGAAGAGTTGATTAGAATGATCAACAATTGTAGCAGTTGATCGAAAGTTCGTTTTTAGATTAAGTGAAATAAGCTCAATACATCCTAATCCTTTTTGTTGCAATAATAAAAATTGTCGTACATCTGCTTGTCTAAATTTATAAATGGATTGCATTGGATCCCCTACAATAAAAACAGAGCGTTTTTCCGTAAAATCCCAATTATTTACAATTGAAGTCAATAATTGTACTTGTATACGGGATGTATCTTGAAATTCATCCACCAGTAGGTGGTGAATCTGATCACATTGGTACATGAAGGTTTCACTTGATAGACTATCTAAAATTTTTAGGTTCATACCCGTGTAGTCACATTGATTGGTCTCATTCATTGTCACATTGAGTATTGCGCTTATTTTAGGCAATAAACTTCTAAGAGCTAAAAGCATTTCTTCTGTTTTTTCTGCAAGAGTAGAGTCCATTGCAAAAAGGCTCGATAATGCATGTGCCATAGTAGTGGATAAATTATTTAAAAGGGATTGCGCCTCCAGTTTAAGTTCTTTGTTATTAGTAGAGAAACCTTCTCGTACAGTTAACCTTGATTTCCAACTACCAGTTTTAGTCAAAAATGGTGTAAGGGTTCTTTCCCATAATTTTATATTATCAATATTAATGGAGTTAGGGCACTTACAACTATGAGGAGACAATTTAATTAGTTTAATCAGGTCATGGAACTCAGGTGTTGTTTGATCTATTGAATCAATTAAAAACCACAGAAAATCCTCATATGTTTTTTGTGGATTATAGTCTTTTGATAAAAGTGAATCTAACCATTGTTCTCGAGTTGATAATAATGATACCAATAATCTTTTCAGTTTTGGGGTATCGTTATTCATATAGGACTTAATTATTAATAAGTCATCCCTACATATTGGGTAGTCAATTCCACTTAAGACAGAATCAATTGTTTTTTCATATAAATAGGGTGGATGAGGTGAAATTCCAGTAGCGTCTAGACAGAGCATTTGGTTAAACGAATCAAATGTTTTACAAATTTCAATTTTTTTATTTTCAAGATTCCAATTTAATTTTTGCGCGTGTTCTCTTACCGCTAGGATTTTGTTGTTAAGCATTTCATCTTTGTGTTTACCAAAAATCAAGTGATGTAATCTTTGATTGATTTCTTGTGCTGCCTTTCGTGTAAATGTTAATACTAGAACATGTTTAATTGATTGTACTTCAAGTAGACAATTAATGATTCGATGCAAAATTAAAGTAGTTTTCCCAGAACCTGCAGGTGCATTAACAATAAATGACATATTTGGGTTGATACTAGCGTGACGTTCTTTATTATCAATAATCATTTTAATCACAGTTATCTAAGCACATTGTATGCCAGTGACAAGTTCTACAAAGATTTCTATGAAATGGATTTGCATGTAAGGGTAAATTTAATTTGTCCAAATTTGAATGAATGATGTTTTTCCAATCAGGTAAATCTTTAATTACTTTACATCCAAAATTATTTGCATCAAATGCAATGCCTTTAAATTCAGTTGTTCGAATCAGACCATATAATAGGGCCCCAATATCTAGTGGTGCTGATAGCATATACACCGCCATCTGCACATCTGGAAATGCCTGCAGCATTTGTGATATTGGAGTGCCCATTGATAACTTATAATCTATTAAAACATGTGTCTGCATATGTTCATCATAATCAATGCGATCCATTCTTCCAATGATCTCATAATTATTAATTTTTAATGATACTGGATGTTCAATTAATTTTACTTCAAAATAATTTCTTGTTTTTTCAAAATTAAGCCATCTATAAATTAGCTTGAAAATTAGTTCTCTTTCTAATTTAAAATGATCTATTTGATATTCTTTGGAATCAGAATTAGCTATTGTTTCATTAATAAGTTCTTCAATTTTATGCTCCATTTTCGAGTTAGATAGGCTACAAAGCTGGTCATGATTTTTAAATTCACTCCAAAAAAGTTCTAATATTTTATGAATTGCAATTCCACGGCTGGAATGAATATCGGATTCGTCTTCTAAGTGTATCTTAAGATTATTTTCACAATGATATATTATTGGGCATTTATTGTATTTTGTTAATCCTGATACGCTAATATGTTTTGTGGATATTGGTTCATAGCTTGGCTGAGGTTGTCTTTTTTTTGTGATTATCGGCGCTGAGATTGTTTGAGGTCGACCATAAAGTGATGAACTTTGATAAGTTGTAAGAATAACATTGCGTTTGTGTTGTGTATATTCAACTATATTTTCTTTCCAGGATTCTATGCGAGATAGCCAAATGTGGGAATATAAATCTACGTGTGCATAATCTGGTGTTGTAATCATACATTTGTTTGAAAATCTATAGTAATGGATGACATTAATATTTAACCATTCAACTAAATACATAAAATGCTTATTTATTTCTAATAATTGTGGTACAAAATAGTTTTTAATTAATAGGTTCAGTTGATTGAATTTCTCACTATAATGGGTCTGCGTTTTAAATTCTTTCATAAAGTTATCCAAATAAAGCAGGATTTGTTGATTAAATGCTTCAAGGTGGATTTTTTTTTGCTGCTCAAAAGCTAATTTTTCTCTACAGTAATTGATGAATTGTTGGAATAGGGCATCTGAAGAGATTGATTTAGAATAATGATAACCGATGTTTGGGTTCTGCTTTATATAATGAAGCCATTGCGATGATATTCTTGGAATAATAACTTCAACTTTTGTTTTGTCCAGTAGCCATTTATCAAAATATATTATTTCATTATTAATGGATTGAAATTTAAATAAATGCTCACTGTCAAAATGAGGTGTAGTATTTGAAGTATTTTGTGGTTTAAGTGTTTCGTAAAGTCTAACGTGTATTGATGATTGTTGTTTAGAAAACTCAACCCACCTATTGTTGATTTTTTTATTATCAGTGTGCGCTAATTCATATAAAATACGTTTATTTATTTTATTAAAGTTGAGTTCATATGTGTTGTATGTTGCATAATCAAAAATAAATTTGCACCAATTGTGATGATTAATGTTGTTAGTTGGAGTAATTGAATTATTGATATCTTGGGTAGAATTTATTTTTTCTTTAGTTAAAAATTGATGTTCACTTTTAAAAAGTTCCTCTTCAATAGGGTTCATTATCGATGATTTTCCACTGATTTAATGTAAGTAGTTGATTTGTAATGTACTAATTTGTATATAATGTTATCAGTGGTGGGGTGAAAACCGGTATTGCTTGTAAATGAAACGATTCGATTATGACTATCCACACAGTTATCCACATTTACCGTTAGTAACTTTTTATGTCTCATTAAAAATGACCCTTACAGTTAATCCTGTAGATTTTTCATTATCCAATAATTCTATTTTTGCTCGATAAATTTTCGTGATCTGTTTAACAATTGATAGTCCTAATCCAGAGCCTGTTGATTTATTACCTAATACTCTATAGAAGCGTCGAAATACCAGTTCTTTTTGTTTTTTTGAAAGTCCTAAGCCTTGATCAGTTACTTCAAAATAAATTTGATTTAATTTTTTATATACTCTTATAGCTACGGTTGAATTATCGCTGGAATATTTAACTGCGTTATCGATTATGTTTCTCATTAAAATGTGAATATGTGCCAAGTTGGCTTTAATTGTTACGGATTCATCAATTTCCTTTAAGTTCATTTTAATTTTATGTTTCGTAATTTGTTTCTTTTGCTCATTAATTATGTCGCGACATATACTGTTCAGATTTATGGTGTCTTGGTTGGCATGAATCGCCTCAGGTAATGTTCTTGATAATGTAAGAAGCTGTTGTATGATATGTGCACAACGATCCGTTATTTCAATGATCTTAGATAGGTTTTCTTGAATGTGTTCTTTGTCTTGCTTCTGTGCTAATTGTACACGTGCCTTTAAAGCAGCTATTGGTGTTCTAAGTTCATGTGCTGCATTGGAAGCAAACACTTTCTCTCGAGCAAGAGTATCATTCAAATTATCAAAAAGTTCATTTAATGCCTCGATTAATGGTTTCACCTCATCTGGGAGAGGGTCTATTTTAATTGGACTTAATTGAGTGGCTCTTCGTCGTTTTACACTCTTTGCAACCCGGTTTACAGGGTTAAGACCTTTCCCAACTATAATCCATATTAAAACACCAAGGGCGGGGTACATAATTAGCAAAACAATGATGGAATCATTGGTTAGTTGTCTTTCTACCATGAGTCGAAAGCTATTAAGTTGCATTACTCGAACAGTAAAGCCACTTTTAGTCTTTATTGTAAGTGTTCGCCATGATTTGCCATCATGTAGTACCTGATCAAAACCTAAATAACTAGGTGCTGCTTCAAATTTTGAAAAATTATATGATTTTAAAATTAAAGTATTATCTTGGTTCCAAACTTGAAAGTGAACACTTCTTAGAAATAAATTAAGTATGTTGTTATCTTGAACACCAGCTTCTTCTTTAAAAAGATCAATATTGTTGATTTTGTCTTGAATGGATTCTAAGACTTGTGGATTTGATTTTTCATCTAAAAAAGATTCAATTGTGTATGCAGACATGGCAAGTTGTGCGTCAAGTTGAAGTTTGAAGTCGCCATGCTCATTTGCAATATTAGCCATTATCGAAAACCCAATAATGATTGTTACTCCGATAAGAAGATTTATAAGCAAGAATTTCCTTATCGAATACATATTAAGTTTCTAATATATATCCAACACCGCGTAATGTTCTAATATTAAGGTGTCCTTCAAATTTTTTACGTAAGTGATAGATATGTACTTCAATTGTATTACTATCAATTTCCTGATCCCAATTATAGAGAGTTTGTAGCATTAATTCCTTACTAATTGCTTTTCCTGGGTTTTCCATTAATCGTTTTAGAAGTGCATATTCACGCCTTGTTAATTTAATCTCTTCCTCATTAATATAAACTTTTCTTGATTCTGGTTTTAATTTGACATTGTTAAATTCAATTTGATTAGAGATGTTTTTTCTCAGTCTTCTCTGAATTGCTCGTATCCTTGCTGATAATTCTTCCAGATTATAGGGTTTTGTTACATAATCATCTGCACCAAGATTCAATGTTAAAATCTTATTTTCTACCTCATCCATTGCAGTCAGAATTATTACCGCGCATTTTAACTTTTCTGCTTTAATATGTTTTAAAATATCAAAGCCGCTTTTATTGGGTAAACCAAGATCTAGTAATACAATATCAATAAATTCATATTTTAATGCATGAATAGCTTTATTGCCATCTGTAACCCATTCGACAACGTATCCGTCCTGCTTTAAATATGCTGCAGTTGCTTCACCTAATTGAAAATCATCTTCAATAAAGAGAATTTTCACTACTCAACTCCTTTGTTTATGTTATAATTATAGCAATTATATCTTGAAGATTCATGAAATCAAAGCAGGATTTGTCATTAGGAGTAAAAATGGACCGAAAAAAGCTCATTGAGAATGTAATTAGCGCATGTAAAAAATCTAAAACAAAACCTAACATTCCTCTCATTAATAAGTTTGCGGAACTTTTTTTATCCAAATCTCCAATTGAAGATATTCAAGGTATATCAGTTAATGATTGGGCTCCAATTATTTACAATCAATTTCAACTTTTACAAAATTTAGAAAATGATCCCTTCAATTTTTCTATTAACGAGATTAAAGAAACGGAAGGGATGCGTGTCAATTTTGCACTGGTCAGTAAGGATGTACCATTTTTAGTAGACTCTTTGCGCATGTTGTTTACACGCAATGGATTTCAAGTTATTGGTGTTGTGAACACAGCAAGTGTTGTTTGTGATCGTGGTAGTTCAAATGAAATTAAGGATGTAAGTTATTCAACAACAAACATTGGTTACGATAATACTCACAATTATGCTTTACTATTTTTTCAGTTAATTAAAATTAATTTTACTAAATCGGTAACAACACTCCATAAAGAAATCAATGATGTAATGACTGACATATTATATGCCGTTGAAGATTGGCCAAATATGCTTGGGCATGTTGACCAAATTAAAGAAACTTATAAATTGTTTTCTAATGAGAAATTCCCAGGCTTGGATGAAATTGTTGAATTTTTGACATGGTTGAAAGAGTACTTTACGTTTATTGGTTTTAGGGAATATGTTAGGAAGGGATCAAAGTTAGTCCTCCTTGAGGATAGTGAACTAGGCGTTTTGAGACGTAAAAATACACAAAAGCGTTATAAACCGATAAATACGCCAGTTGTGAAAGATAACCTAATTGAGATTTCTAAAAGTAGTGCCATTTCTAGCATTCATCGTAATGTTCAGACTGATCTGATATGCCTTAAAATCATCGATTCAGAAGGTAACTGGGTTGGAGAAATGAGATTTGTTGGGTTGTTTACATCAGATGCTTTTGATAGTGACCCTCTAAGAATACCACTATTAAGAAATAAGATTAAACAAGTTATTGAAAATTCAAATTTGACTACATCACGTTTTTCAAGAAAAAAACTATTATACATTTTAAGGTCTCTGCCTCGTGAAGAGTTATTTCAAAGTTCAACACCTGAACTGTATAAATTAGCTTTGTCAATTTATGATTTACAAGATAGATACTTATTTAGAGCGTTTTTTAGATATGATCCAAATATGCGTTTTGTTTCCTGTCATGTATTTTTACCGAGAACTAACTACAACACGAATGTTTATAATCGTATAAAAGCATTGCTATGTCAGAAAACTAAGGGACAGTTTGTAAGTGGTATTCCCGCATTCAAAGGTCCAGCAAATGCATACTTACATTTTATAATTCGTAAAAATAACGATAGTGAATTGGTGAAAGTAGATCAAGAGGAGATATCAAAACTTATCCAGGATCTTTCAGAGTCATGGTTAGACCTTTATTACCGTGCATTGGTGAATGAAAAAGGCTATAAATTAGGTCAACGATTTTTTTATAAATACAATGATGCTTTTGAATCTGGTTATCAAGCATACTATTCTCCAAATACTGCAATTTTAGATAGTGA
>CACKTD010000010.1 GCA_902603055.1 Coxiellaceae bacterium
TATTGGGATTGTTTTGGATGGAGCCCATCAATAATTGTACTCCACCTATTCGCAGCCTTAATAGAACAGCCATGGCATGATTTTGTTAGATTATTTATTTTCTTGCCAGTTGGTCTACTGATAGATATTTCCCATCAATCAAAGGTATGTCACTCAAGAACAGAGGGATGTCACTCAAGAACAGCCACTCTATTTGATCGATGGCATAGGGCATTTAAGGACTACTGTTCACAATCAGTTGATCATGACAAAAATCCTGAAACCGTAGAGCTTAATCCAAATAGTAAAAATCCATTGGAAAGTGAGTCTACAGAGACAATTTCATTGATTGATAAAAAATGTAAATACTCCGCTTGGTCACCACGATTCTATCATTGCAATATTCCTGCAATTCCAGTTGGACTTATTTCACTTCCACTGATCAGTCAAAGCGGGAACCAACGGGCCATCAATGAACTGAGTTTTCATGAACCAACAGCTAATATGGAAATAAAAGCACTCAGTCAAGTATTGCAGCCTTCTCACTAGTAACTTACAATACAATACATGAACCAACCCGTTTTATGTGTTGACCTTGACAATACTTTAGTTCACACCGATGTACTTATGGACTTTTGGTGGCGTTTATTGATTACAAAGCCTTGGAAAGCATGCTATGCGTTGTGGGTATATCTTTTTTCAGGTATGACTGCGTGTAAAGGCTATCTCAATACGCTTGAATGGAATTATGCTCACTTACTTCCATATAACCACCAATTAATTCAATGGCTTCTCAAACAACGGGAGACCAAAAAAGTATGGCTTGTAACTGGCTGCACACACTCAATTGCCCTTAAAATCAACGAACACTTGCAACTCTTTCATGGTGTCCAGGGCAGTCATGCTCAATCCAGTATGGTCGCTAATCATAAAAAGAGATGGATTAAATCAAAATTTAAGACCTTTAGTTATATTGGTGATAGCAAGCAAGATCTGGCTGTTTGGCCATCTGCCAAACAAAAAGGGTTAGTTTTTAAAAATATCAACCCTTTCCCACACATTCAGTTTGACTATCTATTTAAGAGCGAAGGATTATCCACAGTTGGTTGGATTAAACTACTTTACTTACACCATTGGTTAGTGATTTGGGCACTCTTGCCTTTAAGTATTCCAATTAATAACTCATTGACACATCTTTTTAAAGTGATGTTGTTGCTACTTGGCATATCCTGCTTTTATTCTGCTTTTCATCTATTACAAGGCCTATGGTTGAATCTAAGGCGTAAAAAATGGCTGCCCTACCCCTATCTTTTAATCAGTAACGGTACCGCCATCAAAAAAGAGCTCCTCTCCATTAGCTTTCTATTAGCACTAATAGGCCAAACGATCCTGTTTAGCCAAATTTTTGCAACACAAGCTCTAATCATAAGCTTATTAGTGATTTGGCGCTCAAAACCACTTCAAAAGCCGGAATATATGAAAAATTTACTGGCATTAGTCTTAATATTTATCATGATTAATCATTAGAGCAAAAAAAGAGCACCTTGAGGTGCTCTTTTATAATGACTGAGGATTATTTATCGTCAGTCGTTGCGGCTCCATCTACTGGGGGGACCATGGTTGTTGATCCATCATCAGTTGGTGACATTCCATCCTTACCATCACCTAACTTGAATTGACCAGTATCCGTACCATCTGTGGTTGTTGTCCCATCCGTTGTGCCAGTAGCTCCATCTGTGGAAGGCATAGTACCATCCGTTGTACCTGTTGCTCCATCCGTTGTCGTTGCGTCTTTACTCACGTCACCACCGTCAGTGGTGCCTGTCGTTCCATTTTGTGTGCTGGGGACAGTATCGACTTTGGGTGTATCGACATGGTAATCAGCGAACGCGAAGCTCATTGACAACACAAATGCCGGAATTAGGAATTTACTTTTCATTATATTTCTCCTAGTTATGTTAATTATAGTACACAAAAACGCTTAATTTACGTTATTTTTGAGCTTTTTATGGGTACATTTCATGAGATTTCCACCCATCATTGACTTTTGAAAACAGTATACGTTGATGGAGTCGATCCTGATATTCACCATCAATGGCACTCCAAAACTCTACCTTTAAAGGCTGCAAACACACACCTGTCCAATGTTTTGGTCTTGGAATGGGTTTATCTGCAAAAGCGTCGTCAAATGCATGCCATTCGTCAAGCAATGTTTTGCGATCAGTCAATGGCTCACTTTGTTTCGAAATAGACGCACTTACTTTTGCATGGTGACAGCGTGATTCCCAATAGGTATCTGCTGCTTTAGGATCTAAATAATCCACAATACCTTGCACACGAACTTGCTTGTCTTGTTTCCGAGACCACCATGTTAATGCACAATTAGGACAGGCTTTTAACTCTTGTCCTTTTTGACTATTTAAGTTGGTGTAAAATAAAAAGCCCGATTCGCTTACAGACTTAATCAATACAAAACGTGCATTTGGGAAACCATCTAGACCAATGGTTGAAATACAGGCACCATTTGGGTCATGGGTCTCAACTTTAGCTTCTCGGTCAAAGAAATGATTCCAAACGGGAAGCCAATGGGTTTGTTTTAAAATATCCATCTTTATAGTTTAGCGTTTGAACTTATTATTGCCATTATCTTTATTATTATTTGGATTTTTATTTTCTTGACAATCCTGGAAAAGAAGATCTTTGGGAATGTGATTTTGATATTCTTTAGGCGGTGATTCACTTAATAATTCAAGCCACTTAGCATCAATTTCTTTTAGATGTTCGAAAGCATCCATTAGCATAGACTCTGGCTTAGATTGCAAAAGCACCTCATCAAACGCTTTATCTATACTCTTTAAATTAGCCACATTTCTAGTGGCATCGTAATAAAAAATATATAATTGATTGAGCGTAAAACTATAATGGTGCTCATATGCCTTTTTGAAATCGTTACAAAACTTTTTATAAGGCTTAAATAATGGGCTGGGTTGCTCACCTAATGTATTTAATAATACTTCAAGTTCTATGAGATATTTTAAACAATTTGATTCTCTAGGAGAATCCAAAGGCTGATTTCCCGATGATTTTATTTGATTGAAGCCAAACGCGATTGAGCGCAATCCTTCCATAAAGAATTTATCATCTGATAAGGAAGGATCTAATGGCAAATTACCTAAGAGGTTTCCACACCTTTTACAGTCTTCACATAGCTTATTTTTTTGATCTGAATGCATCGCTAATCATTATATTTATTATAATATAATTATAGCATATTACATTTATCGTGTATGGCTTACACTTGTTGGCGAATCAGGCAAATGCTTTCCTAACACTTTACTAAAAAATTGTAACCTTGGGGTACCATAAGTCATTACAGTTTTTTCATATTTAAACCAATCACTTAAAAATTGTTTACTGATGGAAAAACTTTGCTTGTAATAGGCATTATTTAACTTTGCATCTAATCGTTTAGCAATCGAACGCACCACATTCAATGACATATAAAAATGAAGTGTTTGGAAGGGTAATGCGAAATATTCAGCATCTAAATATAACGTATTATTAAACATCTGCTCTTCCATTTTAATCTTATATAGACCGCATAAACTAATGGCATCAGCTTGACGAGGTGTTAAATTAGAATGATGAACAAAATACTGGAAAACCTCATTTGTTGTTTCTAATTGTCTAGACTTCAAAAAGTCCTCGTAACAATAAAAATCAAAGTTAAAGTAAGTAAATAAGGTATAACGCATAATCTCATCATGCGTTGGATTTAGTCTCATCAGTAATTTAATTGTATCTCGAAATTCCCATTTGTTTGTACTAAACCATAGGCGTTTTATGATCTCAATTTTTTGGATATTTAATAATTCATGCCATGATGTGGGCTTTGATGGTATAGGTGTGGTTCGATTTATCATTTTCATCTTCATTCTCTTGAGTTGTTTTAAAAAATTGGTAACGTGTGGATGGTACTACGAAAGAGCCATCATTGATATGGGCATAACCATTTGCGTCTCTGTGAATATTAAATACCTTAAATCCATCCCAAAATTTGTTATTCATAATTTTCAGACAATCTAATACATCAAGCTTACCTTCACATGCATTGTACGTAATAAATAGCAATTCAAAAATAAGCCCCGTAATTAGGTTTTTAATAAATATAATGGAACTTTCTAAGAATAGTAAAATACTTTCTATCACATTAGTACACGTATTAAGGTGCATATTGGGTCCAAGTATCCAGCGGATATTTTGCAAAATCAAGAGAAGTAGATCTGGAATTACATCAAAAGTCATACGAAAATTTTCACGTTTACTCAAAGACACGTTTTGTTGTGTATAATGATCATTAGGACGACTTGAAGCGTTTTGCAAATAAATGTTTGTTAAATCAATAAAGAAATCAGCATACACTGTATTAATTGCCATAAGATTTTTTAAACGGTCCTTTTGTTTAAGTGTTTCAAACAGAAATTTAATTAATTCTATATATGCTTTTGAATTTTTGTTAATCTGTGGATCTTTTGATAGTGTTATGAACCGATCAATCACTAATCCTAACGTACTATCGGTCAGTGTTGCAGCATCCTCACTATCATTATTTTCACCAACAACTGCACCACCCCAATTCCAATCTGCTTCGTCATCCTCTATGGAACACTCCTTTTCAACCCAGGACAATAGTTCCTGAATGGACGTTAATGCTTCCACAGTTTCTGGGAGATCGTACTCTAATAAAGTCTTGTTAACAATAGGATTTCTCACTCTCGCTTCTTTTTGTTCTTCAAAGAATCGTGTTGCTGGTGACTGATCTTGATCTGCTTGTAACCACATTTTTCTAATTTTTCCTAAATATTATTATTACTAAAGTATACTATTTTTGCACTAAAATAGCAATTAACTAGTAACATTAGTGCCTGAATTGCCACTCAAGATGATCACTAAAGCTAGCCTTAGGAGAGGTCTCATTTAACCCCCAAAGACCATAATTAATTAAACAGTCTGGAACGGGAACGATGCTTAATTCATGACGATGATAAAATTCTACTTTACTATCAGGTACTTCATCACCATGAAACGCAGCATCCATTAGATCTGCAAATAGCCTAAAAGCGTTAAATATATCAGTTAGAATATTAGTCACAACCATATACAATACTTCATATACTGTATAGAGTGGCTGCAATAGCAATACGTACAAACTACTATGATAGCGGTCCCAAAAGCTAAATGTAGTTCGATCCTCAAGTGTTATACAGAAACTGAGCACAAGTCTAAACAGGAGTGCAATATTCAGTGTAATGATTGATGAGAATGCAGGAATTGCACGAAAAATCAACTGCAATGGTACACTGATGCAAATAAAAATCAATGTATCATATAACCCATAAATTAACATGACTAATGGGAAAATAAATGCTGAAACAAAATGATTTATCACGGCTGATTGTGTTAAGTCCACCAACAAATCAAGAATAACCCTCAATAACAACATGCTACAACTCATCAAAAGATAGGGTACCGCATACACCATCTCAACGATAATTTGATCCCAACGCAATACTACCAACATCACATCTAAATACTCTAAGTACTCAAAATAAATCACTGCTTTGAGTCGCCACTCAAAAAGAATGGTATCAAAATAATCGACTATCGGAGTAATTTTATCATAAGGAATGGAAGGTTTTTCATAGCTTAATGGATATGCAGTTCTTCTTTGATCAAACCATTGTAATAAAGGTTTAACCTCACCGTTTATGATAGCACCCAAATGCTGATAACGACTCAAGCGAACATCTTCATCAATGAACTTGTACTTTTGAGCGTAATTATGGACTGGAGCCATTTCACGCGTAAGCTCAGCATACCTATATTCACCGATAAGATGCGTGACTTTTAAATGATTGCGACTTTGCTTGAGAGACTCAATGAAGACACCTTTCAGTTGATCAAAATTCTGATCATTGCTACAAAACTGCTGTATGTGATTTACGAAACTTTTAAAGTGCCCATTTCGATAGCTCGCTTGCATTTGATCATACATATAATCTTCACCATTATATCTAGCTAGCATTTGATCAACTAAATGCGCATATAATTTACAAAACACCTCAGGCATTTCTCGTTGGAGCGCAGGAATCTCACCCTCTGATAAAAAAATTAATATACTCGTTAATATTTTTGGCTGTTGGATTTGATTAATCATTAGCTGAAAGTGATCTATCAATAATACCTTTGGATATGCCTCAATCAGCATAAATACATTGTTATTAAACTTACCCATTAAACCATTAAAAAGTGCTCTTTGTAAAACCGATGATTGCTTATTATCATTGATCACATATAATGTTTCATAAATTAACATGGTATGTTTATCTTTAATATCCAACTCTTTAAATAAGGGGATTAACTTATTGATATTATCTGCCATTTCTATCGGATAGCGTATGATATTTTTGACCCAAGCATCACAAGCTCCCTCATCTTTGGGGATATGATCATCATATGCATTAAGAATTGAGATAATCTGTGTACAACCATCATCGGAATTATTAAAATAATTGATATGTAACCATACAGCAAGATCATAATAATCAACTCTTTTTTCGCAAAAATTCAATATCCCTTGAAACCAAAGATTATCATGATCAGTTGAAATCTTTTTAATAAAAGGTAATAAGGCTCCATCTACCAATGCTTTAATCTTTGTAGGTTCCTTGTCATCGATACCATTTAATTCATACACTACTCCTTTAAGTTCATCAATGAAAAATAAAATAAGTGCCTTGTCTTCAATATACATGAACTGATTTAACCCATTAATCAACACGTCGTGTGATAGGTCAGCATCAACCGCATCAATATGTATTCGTGTACATAAATCATGATATAGAGCATTAAGCTGATGTAGCACCAAATTAATAGATCTCCATTTCGATACTAAGTTAATAAATGACTGTTCTAATATGCTTATTTGGTTTGGTTGTATGATTTTAATCCAACCCAGTGCTTCGACAGATTGCGGAGACAACAAGTGTTTCTTCAGACAAAATAAATACCATTTTACGTCCTCAATCGTAGAATTCTCGTTAAAATGATATCTAGAAAAAGCCATTGAACTGGTTAAACCGCTTATTCTATTCCATGGAAAATCATCCAACATCTGATATATATCATCACCAAATTTATCTGCTAACGCATCAATTGTTTCATTGACTGTTATATTGGCAGACAAGCCTTTCTGCTGTAACGGATAACGCAACATCAATTTTAATTCTGGAAAATCAATATTAGATTGTAATACCTGTGTAAAGTTACTGATATATGATTTTAACTTAGTCCTCTCTTGATTAAATATCGTATATTCAAGCAACTTTTGGAATAAGCGTAAAAGGGACAAGGAGAGCTCATTATTTGCTTGATCATCATAAAAAGAAAGTACAAAAAGACGAAACTGTTCTTTCGAAATATGACCCGAAACACTATCATATATGTTTTGTAACTCATTAAAATAATCTGCTTTGCTATGATTATCTTTTATAAATTGATTAATAGCTTGCTGCCTTTCAGAGACCAACAGTGAGTAAAAGTAGTCTGAAATCTCATATACTCTTATTATAAATTCATCTCGCTCAGGGCTCTGAGCCTCAGGACTAGCGAATAAAGGGGACTTTATCTTTCGCATTCGTCATATCATCATTAGTCACATCAGGAAATAATCCACTGAAATGCGTATGATACACTGGGCTTATCACAACCTCATTAACATAAAATAGCTTTTGCAATGATCCAATTAAAGTAGACAGTACTAATAAAGCTGCAAATGGCGTCACTTCCAGTAGTAAAAAAACAAAATCCATCAGGATGGCAACCCATTTAGGTTCAAAATCAATACCATCTTTAGATCCTAAATTTTCTAACATGCTGCTTAGTCGCCATTCCACAAGCTTATAAACCTCGGGAAGATTACCTTTATTTTTACTCAGCACATCAAAGTATTCAGGAGAAAGCGTGCTAAACAATTTAGATCCACTACTTTTCTCATTACCCAAAGCAAAAAGTGAATGCATGGACACAAGTACGCTTACAAACATTTGCAAAAGTATTTCATCCAAAATGGTTACTAGAATAAGATCTCGAATGGTAATACACACATCAACCGTTATCTCAAATAAGATCATTACAAAGTTTGCATAATCGAACCAATCAAGTGGAGCATCAACTTTAATATTCTTTAGTAAATGATGCGTCTGGCTAGGAATCATGATGAAAATCTTTTTCAAAAATAAAATAGCGTCTTGAAATACCTTCAAGTGAACCATTTTCATTGCTGAATCAAAAACATCACCATTATTTCTGGCTACAATTTCATTTAATCCATCTGCAAAATCATCTAGATAGGAGAGATTCTTTGGAGAAAACCATACTAAAGATGATTTCAGCCCTTTACTAAATTGCGTAGTATCACTGAGCCCAAAATAAAAAATCCAATAATTTCCTTCATTCAATAAAAAAGCAATATCAGAAAAATCAACTGCTTTAGTACCATTGTTTCGTATACACCACTCATACAAGTAATTAATTTCATCAATTTCTTCACGAGTAAGTTTCCTATTAATTTCTGAAAGATACTTAATCCGATGACCAACTAGACTAATCAAAAACGGTTTATTCTTAACATCAAATTGTAGCATCTTTAACAACTTTGAAGGATTATTGTGTAGCGCTTCGGCGATACTATTAGGTACGTGTCCATCAAAGACTGCATCAATAATAGTATGATTATCATTTAATTGATGAAAACTTGTATCCACAGATGTAGGGTAAATATCACTTACTTGATTATTCAGGATGCTTTGACCACTATCAATGTAAACTCCGCCATCAAAATCAGTGCTGGTATAATCTATTTTATTTGCCATAAACAATCTCCCAAATTTGTCCTAAGATTACCATATCTACCCGCTATGTTGCAATGATTGAGAGGAATGGTCCTGAATATTTTTTTCTCGCTCATCGTATATTTTGTATATCTTTTTAAGTTTTTTAGGTGCTATACCAGGTTTGGGATTTTGATCTAAATAGTCCCTAATAGGCATCTTAATAAAAGTATGACTTGCAGAAGGTGGAAACACAGATAAATTAATCATAGAATAAACAGATTGCTGTTCCTCTTGAATATCTGGCATGACCAATCCCTTTTGAAACAAAACCACCATTATATTATATAATTCGTAAAACTCTTTAAAGTTGATTTGACCATTTATCTCCTCTAATTTGATCAGAGAACTATATTTTTCCACTAAACGACTGAATATATTTTTATCCAAATTTTTGACGAACGAAATAATCTTCTCGCCATACTCTGAAATTAAAATCTTATCGTACAGCTTCTCTATAAGGGATACCGCAACGTCTAAATTTACAAAACCTGGTATTTTTTGTATCAATAGAGTTATTTTAGCCGTTGAGATCGGCATGTCGGTTTCTTGTAGTAGATTTTGAAGCATTATTGGGAACTTCTCTAATGTCTTCTTTATCATTTTTTTAAACTTCTCTGCCCAATGTGGACTAATCTCATCTTTTAGACGATTGTAAAAGTCCAATAAAAATTCCAAAAGCTCTGGTTCTCCATGTTTGCAAATATAGTTTAGGATCGATGATGAGTCATAAAGATCTATTAAACCATGAAGAATATTTAATAAGTACTGATCATCCATCTCATTTTTACATTCATCTAATTGATCATATATCTCGTTTTTAAATTCATCTAAATAAATATCGCATTTATTACTTAGGTAATTAATCAATAACAACATGATTTTGGTTGAACATGGTTTATTTGGGTATTTTACCAGTTCTGTAATAGTGATTTCAAAAAGAGACCATAGACCCTCACCCACACCCTTACCATAAGCAAAAAAAGAGTTTATCAGATCTAATTTACGTAAGCTAAGTACTTCGTCAAAATATTTATCTCTAAAATCTCTTTTTAGATTTTTCACCTCCTCAATAATATGCTTAAGCTTTTCTTTATCTGTTTGGCGCATAAGTTCATATTGTCGCTCGAGTTCATAAATTTTCAAATCAAGTTCACCGAACATATTCAAACGCATTCTCAAAACTTCATTTTGTAGTATTTTTTCGGGTGAGTACGAACTGTAAATATTTATGGTTGATAAAAATAGAGATTTTCCCTTTGGATTAGATGTGAAGAATGAGCCTGCAGTGACTTCATTGCTGTGAATATAGTAATACTCTTCTTCCGGTGTGTTCTTTTGTAAAAGACGAATTTTACAAACGTCATCAATTATTTTGATTATGAAGTCTATCTCAATCGGATATATTGGAAAGAAAAAATAAGAAACATAATAACAAGGATTCCGGTACAAACATGCCAAAGCAACCTCAATGCAAGTCATTACATTAACTTTATGACCTCTTGCCATTTTATCATTGAGTCCATGAAATAAGCTGGTTTTTTGAATTAGCTTATTTATCTCTTCCGAGGTTAATCTTCTCGATTTTGCTAAAACAGGATAATACTCTGTAAAATTTTTACACTCTGGCAAATTATCTGTAGCAAATTCACGAAAGCTTATATCATCATGTGATATTAACCCCTTTGAATCTGGCAAATTCTTATGGTATTTTTCAAATTTAATAAGACGGCTACAAAATTTGTCTAATTGATTTTTAATAGCGTCTATTGCTTGGTCGTTATCTGTTTTTTCATTCTCTACTGTAGTTGTGGCTTTCTGATGTCGATGCATACTGATACTATCTGAGAAAGGCTGTGATGATATTATGAGTCTAAACCACCATTCAAAAACACATAAACTTCTCACATTATGACCATAGTCCTTCTTAAGGATCGACAAACTACGATTATTAGAATCCTCAAGTTGTAAAAATGCATTAATATAGTCATGTAGGTTTTTATAAACCAAAACCATCATCGCTAAAAAATTACAATCACTTGTTGTTTTTACTTCTTTAAAAGGGCAATTGCCATTTTCAAAAAGTGGCGTGATTAATTTTGAAAGGTCTAATCGTGAGTATACATAGTCTAAATACTCCGGATCTTTTGGGTCTAAATACTCCGGATCTTTTGGGTCTAAATACTCCGGATCTTTTGGGTCTAGCTCCGGATCTTTTGGGAGCCATAATTTGAATCTCACTCTAATTACAAGTGGTTTATAAGTACCATTTTCTGTGGTATCCCTTGTAAAAAACTCTAGACCTGCATCTTGTATACGAATGTTGTGAGTCTTAGTGTATTCGGTGTGATAATCAAAGTTTTGACAACTTAGCACGACATTCCTTTCCTCATCAAGAAAACTAATTTCGAGATACTCTCCTAATGATTGAGTAGTCAATGCCCATAAAAGACTATCTTTTTTAAACAAGGTGATCTTTAACATCTCAAACATTAATTGCTTGTAATCGTCTGGTGAGCCACTTCTTTTAACTGCAAAAGCGATCATATGAGAAAAAGCGAAAATCTTATTTGCAGTCTTAAATTTATTTGCCAAATCAATAACTGATTCTAAATTATTTAGAAACTCTATGCATTTCGGTGAAGGATCTAGATCAATGAGTTCCAATTCATCGCTAGTAACATCCTTTACAGAATAGCAAGACAAATCATCACCTTTAAGAAACGCTTTAATAAATGTCATTGCCGCTGGCTGCCCCATTCACAAACACCAAGTTTCAAAATATATAAAAAAAGTACTCCCATACAAAAGATGGACCCTACCAGGAACACGAGTAGACAAAAAGGTTCCCGACTATTTAGATGATAGCCATTTATAAAATCAATTGTCAACAATAACTCTAATAGAAATAGCTAATCGATTATACATTTCGGCGGATAACTCGCACGACCAACTGAAGCATGGCTTAAAAACCCTGCACTTTTGATTTCATTAATGGAAAAAGCATTACGACAATCTAACAATATTGCAGTTCGCATTGATCGCACCACCGCTTCAAGATCCAAACTTAAAAACACATCCCAATCAGTTAATAAACAAACTAAGTCCGCCCCTTTGGCAGCCTCCAAAGGAGACCCTGCCCATTTTACACCTTCTAATTGTGGGTGACTAAAATTTTCGCACTGAGGATCATAAGCAATAACCTCTACACCCTGTGCAATCAATTGTGGCACCAACGTCAATGCTGTAGCATCACGTATATCATCCGTATTAGCTTTAAAAGTAATACCCCAAAGCGCAATACGTTTTTTCCTAAGATCATTATTTAAGAGTGTATTGATTTTTTGAAATACCCACTGCTTTTGTTTTTCGTTTGCCTCTATTACACTTTCAACAATGGTTTGTCGTGCATCAAAATCCTGCCCTGTTTGCACTAATGCTAATGTATCCTTAGGAAAGCATGAACCGCCATAACCTGGTCCAGCTTTTAGAAATAAATTACCTATGCGCCGATCCATGCCCATGCCACAGGCAACATCTGTAATTGATGCACCTGTCTTTTCACATAATTGAGCAAGTTCATTAATAAACGTAATCTTAGTTGCTAAAAAAGCATTTGCACCGTACTTAATTAATTCTGCAGAAAATAGATCTGTCCATAAAATGGGCACACCTTGGTTTGTAAGCGGTTTATATAACAACGCCATTTGCTCTTTTGCGTGCTCTCTTAAAGTTCCAACCACAATTCGATCAGGCTCTAGAAAATCCACTATTGCACTTCCCTCTCTTAAAAACTCAGGATTAGAAACAATATCTATACAATATGGCAGGTTTGCTTGTTTGACACGCTCATTTAATTCATGGTTGGTACCAACAGGCACAGTGGATTTAATTACAATGGTGATATCATGCTTAACCGCTGCTAATACACTATCAATGGCTTGATTAATATATGATAAATCAGCCTGAAAATGCTGGTTTGTTGGGGTTCCAACCGCAATCACTACTATTTCTGATTGTGATAATGCTTTTTTAAGATCCACAGTGAATGTGATACGCTTTGCATTGACCTGCTCCACTAACATCTCTTTGAGGCCGGACTCATAAATGGTGGGCACGCATGCTTGTAGTAATTCAACTTTTTCAGCATCCAGATCAACTGCCGTTACACGATGCCCTAAATGTGCAAAACAAAGTCCTGAGACTAAACCAACATATCCAGTTCCAATCACCGCTATATCCATAATTCCTCACCTTGATTTCATAATACTTACTCTCAGCATAAATCGACATACAAAAGAAAGCTAGATAATTTACGCTGATTACTCCAAAAAAAACCGCAACCAGAAAGTTGTAATTTAGGTTTTATGAATAGTAATGATTGATTTTCTTAATATTTCCTTAAGGTTTCTCATGGTACAATTAGAAATAGGTATAGAGATAATAAATAAAAATTATAATAGGGAGGTATAGACGATGTGGGATCGCTTTCAAGATAAAGATAAAATTGATTTTTACGCTCATTTTGCCCAAAGCCATTTTATTTACTGTGGTTACGGTATGAGCTTAGTGGGTATTGCACTACTGATAATTGGTGGTTGCTTTATTTCTGGGGCTTTTGCAGTGACTGCTGCTATTGGCCTAACACTTTTTGCAATGGGCCTGCTACCGGAAATGGCACGCGCTCATCTTTATAAAAACCTTGAGCCAAAGGATATGTATGAGGTTATTGTAGCACATGGATTGGAATTTAGATTATAGGAGAAATGAGTATGAATTTATTTGCACAACCGCACTATAATGACATTGATTCTTATTATAACTGCATTGCCATCGCATCACTGGCAATCAGCTTGTTTATCATTTTGATTGCCTGTTTAATCATCATTCCTAACCCTGAAGTGGCTTTAGCGATTGGTGGCATCTACGGCATCATTAGTCTTGCAAGACTGGGGTATAATGCCTATGAGAATAGTGGCGATTTCAGCTTAAGGACAATGCTAGGATTTAGTACCTACTCCCCTTTCAGACTTTAAGGGGGGAGTGGATTACCACGCACTGTTGGCCCTCTTTCAAAATATTTTGAGAGGATTGAGAGAATATGCTCATATTAGCTGCTAACGTTTGCACCGGATCTCTATGGTGTTGATCTAGATTTTTAGCAACTTTAATTAATACATCTCCAAAAGCGATATGCTTATTTAACAAACCATTTTGATTTAAGCCATCGTCATCCTCATCAGATACATAACCGCTATACTTATCATATTCCTGCGAATTAGTTAAAAAACCCACAACCCCACTATAATCTTTTAAAATCTCTGCAAAATGATTAGGATGTTGCCTCAGCGATATTTCAATATAGGGTTGTAAGCGATTTAAGTCGTGAGGTGAAATTCGTGTAATATTAGAATAAACGTCCCTGATGGCGCTATAAGATAATCCATCTTTCCCGAGTTTTGATAAAGTTGCCGTTAATGCTATAGGATCTAAACGCTCAATGTATCGATTCCAAACGGCATCCATTATTTTTGGATCATCCACTAAACCTCTTTTATTCAAAAAATTATACATTGACATACCTAACTGTTCATACTGAATAATATCAATAAATGAATCATGTACACCTTGAAAATCACTATATTTATAAGCCAAAAATATAAGTGTATTAAATTCGTAACGGAAACAGACGTCAAATAAGATCTCTAATTCCTCTTGCTCCCATGACTTAAGCGCACTTTTAAGTTCATCACGATCAAGATTTTCTAGCTTTTCAATATCCATCTCTTCTAATGCGCTGACTTTTTTACGTAAGCGCGAAACATCTAAAATACGCATCTGACTAACAACGCTAGGCTGGAAATACCTTCCTAAGGTAAAAAGCAGAAAAACCCCTAATATGACCCCAATTGTCGCTAATAATGGTAAAGCAAAATAAACCATTAACCCTGTGACTAAGACTAAACTAGCCACAAAACTTAGAACCTGTTTTTTATCAATGCCTTTATACCAGTTAATGTTATTATTATATTCACTCATGATCATGTAACCTTACTTTCCATTATAACGAACTTTTATTAAGAAAATATTAAATATTCATTTACTTTAAGGGTGTTTTTTTCTAACATTTTTATATGAAGAACACATATTTTAGACTTTTTTTATGGATCATCGCTTTTCAACTCATCAGTGGTAGTACGGGCCTATTAACGGCTAGCCAATTCAAATCTTGGTATACGACATTACCTAAATCGCCATTAACACCTCCAGGATATGTGTTCGGTATCGTGTGGCCAATCTTGTATGTTATGATTGCAAGTGCCGGTTGGGTTATATGGGAACGTGGTTTAACGGCATGTAAGTCCCCATTTATTATCCAAGCCATATTCAATTTCTCTTGGACTCCTTTATTCTTTTACTTTCATCTGCCAAGTATTGGCCTTTTCATCATCGCTTGTATATTAATCAGTACGTTATATTTAATCGTTAAAGCACTGAAACACCTTGATGTCATAGCACTTTTAACACCCTACTTTCTTTGGTCCTGCTTTGCTTTCTATCTTAATGGCTATATCGTTTTTGCCACATAAATAACCATTGTAAACAAGCTTCTAATTTTGCTACAATAAAGCCTTTTTAGGATTCTTAACATGGAAATTAAATATATAAAAAGACAGCGTGATGGTTTAAAGTTGGATGTCGTAGATGATTCTGAGCATTCCCACTTTCCAAAAGGCTCAATCCTATTTTACCATTCTGTAGATTATGAGACTGAGCATGTTGCGCTAGTCACAGGCCATGATCATGAAAATGCTGTTAAAATCACCCATGCAGTCGACTCCCAAAAATATGAATCAATCGTTAAAGAAACATTTCTACCTGCCGTGTTAAAGGGTGGCGTCATGTCTTATACCGTGGTTAAATTACCTGAATTTACCTGGAGCCATAATTTGTTATTAAAGATTGCTGCTGTTTTCGCAGAACAAAAAATCAAATTTAATTCCACAAAGTCATCAAAGCTCAAGCAGCGTATGAACCGTCTAAAAACTAATTTCAATGGTGATCAGGAACAAATTATTAAACGGCAAAAAGATCACTCTCATAGGTTCTTTTATGAACCTTTTAAAAATGAACCCAGAGAAACTGCAGCAATCTATCGTAGTATTGCTAAAACTGTCTTTTATCAAAATAAAAAAGAACGTATCACTAAAAAGGGTTGCAACTGTGTTGCCTTCATTGCATTAATACTCCAAATGCATGATTTAATTCTAGGCAGGCATACTGATAATATAGATCTTAGCAAAGATATAATGTTGAATTTATCACGCAAGCATGGAATAAATCCCAATCGTCATGAAAAATATGCCCCTATCCTTGCAACGCACTATGATTCACACAAACGATTAATTAGTAACATGATAGATAATGACTTCATACAATTTGACCATAATGGTATTTATTTAGATCCAGGCACTATGCTACGAATTTTCATCGATCCAGACTCACGCGCCTCACGGAGCCCCGATAACAGAGCAGAACGCCGTTGCGAAATAAGCTACTTTATCAGTGGGCAGTCAAATGCTCAAATTGGAAGATACTTAGGATTTGGAAGCGGCGTCCATGGTGAACAAGATTATATGGACTATCTAAAATCAATATTTAAGCCAGATGAAGATGATGATTTCAATATTGAATTGGAGCCCGACTTTCCTTACCAGGATCATGACCCTATTTCCAATGAGATCATGCACCATGTCGTTAGCAAGGCATTTCGTGAACAAGTCTTTGATGCCGAACTTACTGCCTTACAATCATCAGTCTTATTACCGCGAAAACGTCCCCGGGAAGACGACGATGAGCCAGACGGACCCTATCAAGTGATGCCAGGATAAGTAAATACTATGGATACACACCGAACAACCACTGTCCGCAATCGAAACGGGTCCCCCCAACAATTTATTGTGGATGAATCCGATAAAAGCCGCTTCCCACTTGGCAGCATAGTCTTCTTTCACTGTGAAATAACTTCTCACGTGGGTATTGTCACCGGTCATAATGATAAAAACACCCCTTTAATCACTCATGCGGCTTATTTTAATAACATTGCAGAAATACGTGAAGACCCTTTAAAACTTATGCTTGGGCGTGATGTATTGTCTTATATTGTTTTTCAGCCTAAAACCTCCAAATGGAATGCCCAAACGCTCGTCAAAATTGCTAAGGAATTTAGAGAGCGAAAAACAGTTTATAACATTCAAGCTTATAATAATCTTGAAACAAGACTCTCTAGGTTAGATCATTTTGGACCCAAAGAGATCATTCGGCGACAAAAAAACCAATCTCGAAAACATTTTTACAATGGCAGCCCTGAACAATCTCACCAAGATGCAAAGATGTACCGGGCATTTGCGAAAACGTGCCTTATAGCAGCCAATAAAGATCAGTTAAGCACTAATGGCTATCACTGTGTTGCATTTGCATCATTGGTTCTACAAATGCATGATGTAATTGAAAATAAAATCATTACATCAAAACATAATAAAAAAATGCTAACAGCATCACGTAAATATGGCTTTAAAGGAAAAAACCCTAAAGCAGAAAAAAAGATACATCCTTTAAACTTTTGCAGTTGGTTTAATCATCAAGCACGAGAGGAGTGTGATCTGTTTTCATTTCCACATGAGGGAAAAAGTTTAGATCCAGCCAGTATGATGCGTATTCTATTAGATAATTCTGGTGGCGGTGGCGGTTGGAACCTTAGGTATTTTGTGTCATATGATTCAAAAGAAAATCTCCATACGTATCTTGGGTTGGATAAAATACCGACTCAACTATTACCAAGAGAGTCGATTAGTTTAAGGGTGGAAAGCGTTAAAACAAAGACAGCTCGCAGTAAAAAAGCATACCCGTTTCAAAATGGAAATACGCCAACACTAAATAGGTTGACGCATTTTGTCATTCAAGAAATGGTCTTAAAGCAAATCTTGGCAGCGATTCCTCAAAGCTCGAGTTCGCAAGCTAGAATGCCCTCTCGATCATCAATGAGATGATAATCTTTTTTTATCTCCAAGCAGCTTAACGTTTAAAGTGCTAACTCCAGCAAAGAATCTCATTCCGAAAGATTTCTTTTCTTTTTGATCTGGATACTTTTCTGGATCTAGATGCTGAAGTTGAGGAAAATCTCCATTTGGGCAAGATTCCACGTATCCTTCTCGGTTATAAAGTTTACGAGAATTTCTTTCCTTATTTTCCAGATACTGTTTGGCATTTTCATTTTCTCTTTTCGCCTTTGAAGCTGCACTTTCATTAAAATAACGGCCGAAGAAATTCAACTTTATTGTTTTATCATTTAAGTTTTCTTTTAATGGATTCATTATTATTACCTTTTCTTATTATTATATCGTTTTAACCTTAAGAAAATATGAAGATTTTAATTATTTGTAAAATAAATGTTATTTACCTAATAAAGTACTATTTATTTCATGATGACTAGAAGGAACTGACAGATCAAAATGATCCAAACACTTTGCTAAAGTATAGGCGAAGGGTGAACGCCAAATACCATATGTTTTATACATTTTAGTAGCATCACTTGCTCCCTTTAAGAGTGTTTGAATCTTACAAAATCTTTTAGCTTTTTGGATTTTTTGAATCAAACTATGACACGCTGCTTGTTGATTCTTAAAGGATCTGGGCTTTAACCATTGCTTTTGTGTTACATTTGAGAATTCATTCAAAAACGCTACTATTTCAACCTTTAGTTTTTCAAGCTCTAAAGTAAACTTCACAAGCTGGATATGCATTGATTCTGAACGTGTTATAGGCGTATCATCATGGTCTGAAAACACACAGTCAAATGCACGCTCAAAGTGCAACAAACTCTGATATTGTTTTATAAAATCAACGTTTTTATACCTTGGGAATGCATTTTTCACCAAATAAAGTGCTTTCAAAACAGCGATTGTTCGTGGTAACCCGTTAATACGATGCATCCACGCTCGATATGCTCTAAGATAATTACCGTCCCATTCAGCATCTGTGGTATAACTATAACTGCGATTTCTTCGATTAGGTTCAAATTGTAATGCCATACCAATATCAATACAAACAATGCGTCCTTCCTTAGTTTTTATAAAGTTATCTTGATGAGGGTCCATAATGATCCGACCATCTGTTTGACTAAAAATGTCCACTAAACAATCAGCAATTTCCCCATCATTAGCACTGACACCTTCAATATAAGGGCACTCCCAAGCACAAAATGCACTAGTAATTGGAATCACGCGTGCACTATTGAACGCAGGATTAATCTGATTCCAAAGACGTACTGAACGCTCTGGTGCATCTAAATTATTATCATCTGCCACAGAAATCTTAAGTACGCGGGTTTTATCTTGGTTTACAAATACGTAGTTCCAGGTTCCTTGCCCGAGATAAGACCATCCATTTGAAGAAAGTGCTTCGAAAAAATACCCTATCTGATCCATACCAGTTGCGTTATAAGTCATTAAATGATAATCACGAATCTTGCGCATCTTAAGAATGATATGCTCTAACGTGACTTCATAACACTCCCGGTAAGCACCAATATAAAAATGGCGTGCATTGGCAACTCCACTCTCAAGGAATTTTTTAATA
>CACKTD010000011.1 GCA_902603055.1 Coxiellaceae bacterium
GATACGTCTAAAACCAAAGGCGCATGATCAGAAGGACGCTTAGACTGTCTTGTTTCAACATCTACCTTGATATCTTTTACTTGTTGGAGCTGATCATTTGAGATCAGAAAATGATCAATACGGAGTCCATGATTCCTTCTAAAACCAAACCCTCGATAATCCCACCAAGTAAACCCAGGTTCATTGGGGTATTTTGATCGATATACATCCGTTAATCCTGAATCAAGTAACCTATTCCATAAATGCCTTTCAGGATCTGAAACAATGACTTTATTACACCAAATTTTAGGGTCATGCACATCCAAATCCATTGGTGCAATATTAAAATCACCACAAATCAAAAGTCGCTGATCTTTAAATTGTCGGACAGTTTCATTCATTTTCTCTAACCAACCAAGCTTATAATTATATTTATCCGACTCTAATGATTCACCATTTGGTACATACACATTGATTAAAACCCATTCCTTATACTGAATACAAATCCAACGTTTTTGTTCTGAAAACCCCTCTAACGTATCGCTCACGAGTGATACCGGATGTTTTGTCAACCAAGCTACCCCGTTATACGATGGTTGTCCGCTAGTATAAATTTGATAGCCTTCTATTTCATCATGAGGAAATAATTCATCAGTAACTTTTGTTTCTTGAAGTGCAAGAAAGTCCGGTTTGTGTGTTGATAAAAACTGCTTTAAGTCATCTAATCTTGCACGAATAGAATTAACATTCCAGCTTACAACACTAAACATGTTTAAGCGCTTCTTGTGCTCGATTAGCTAATTCAGATACTGGTAAAGAAGATGCCAATAAACTAAGATCTGGACCATGGATAGCGCCTATCATTGCCACTCTAAGAGGCATGAATAAATCGCGACCCTTAACGCCTGCTTTTGTTTTAACTTCCTCTAATATGCTTTTATACTGAACTTCATCCAAATAATCACTGCACTTCTCTAAAGCAGCATGCCAAGCCTTAATAACAGGTTGTGCTTTCTCACTTTTTAGCACCTCTTTTGCATCTTTATCAAACTTTAATTTTGAAAAGTTAAACCATTTCTTTAAACAGCTCGCACCCTGGTTGACCGTTTCAAATTCACTCAAAACAACTGGAATGGCTTTAATGTACCATTTGGGATCTGATGATGCTTTAAATCCTTTTTCCTGATCCAAGATAGGCTTACAAAGCGACCATAAACTATCAGTGTCAAAACGCCTTAAATGCTGACCATTAAGCCAATTTAGTTTTGGCAAATCAAATACCGCTGCAGATGCATGTACTCGATCAATTGAAAAAGTCTCAATAAGATCTGCTCGCGAAAGGATTTCTTCACCACGTGGATGTGACCAGCCCAATAATGCTAAATAATTTAATATGGCAACTGGGACATAGCCAGATTGTTTAAGATCATTGCAGCTTGCTGCATTATGACGTTTTGATAATTTCTTTTTATTCTCATCTAATATAATGGATAAGTGACCAAACTCGGGTGGGACCCATGATAGAGCATCATATAGCATTAATTGTCTTAGTGTATTTGGCAAATGCTCTTCACCTCTAAAGACATGAGAAATCTCCATAAAATGATCATCTACTACACAGCAAAAGTTATAAACAGGCATACCACCAGAGCGCATTAAAACAAAATCACCAACCATATGACTTGGCAAAGTAATATCACCTCTTACCAAATCTTTAAAATGATAATTACGTTCATCAGTATCTACTTTAAAACGTATGGTTGGTTTAACCCCTTTATCTAACTCCTTCTTGGCCTTTGCAAGTGACCAATCACGATATGGACTTGTGATTTGATAAGGAAGATTTTTTGATTCAGCAACCTCTTTTTGTGCTGCAATCTCATCATCAGTTAGAAAACAATAATAGGCTTTACCTTGATCTAAAAGATCCATAACAATGCTTTGATATAATTCAGAACGCTTTGATTGATGGTATGGACCATAATCACCACCAATATCTGGCCCCTCATCCCATTCTAACCCTAACCACTTAAGATCTTGCATTTGTTCTTCAGTGTTTTTTTCTGAACTTCTAGTTACATCTGTATCTTCAACACGTAAAATAAACTTTCCGCGATGCCTTTTTGCAAACAAGAAATTATACAAGGCTGTACGGATACCGCCGACATGCATAGAACCAGTAGGGCTTGGAGCAAATCGAACACGAACGAGTTTTGATAGTTTTTTATCCATTTACAAATTTAATTTACACGAATTTTAAAATTTATTCTATAATTTCTTTCGTTAAGGATGACCGACATGATGAGATTATGGATTTTATTTACACTAACAACTTCTGTATTTGCAAGTGACATTGTTTGTGACCAAATTGCACAAAGTTTTAAATCACCACCGATGAATGTTGAAATTTCATATCAATGTTCAATTTGCTTTAATACAGACACTAATGAACGTGTCATACCAACCCAATCGGATAACATCCAATATGAATATAACTGGGGACTAACAAATTATAATTTTATTGGCATAGAGGCCCAGTCTAGCGAAATTGCAACGACGACATGTAACACATTGTATAACTCAGGAAGAATGCAATATGAAGACGTAGTGATGGCTACATTATTTTTTAACGAAGAATTTAAAAACGACATTTATAAGGAGATATTATGAAGAAGTTAGTACCCGTAGGTTTATTGTTAAGTTTAGTTACAATTAATGAGGTCGGCGCCAGTATTTTAGACCCAAAAGGTTTTGAGCTTTATGTTGGATCATATAACGTTAACCGTGATGATCGTCATTTTATGTTAGGTGGAAATTATGATTTTCGACCTAGTGCTATTTTCTCTCCTCATATTGGTGGATTTGTAAGTGATAAACGAGTTTTCTACGCAAATGCTGGATTACGTATTCACTATAAACGTTTTAGATTTTCAATTGGTCCAGGATATTATCATCAAGGCGATGGTCAGGATCTTGGTGGCAACTTGCAATTTAAATCTGATATTGGCTTTGATATCACACCAAACATACGTGTAGGTGGATTTCATTTATCCAATGCGAGTACACAAAGTTATAATCCAGGATCTGAATCTGTATATATAGCATTCAGTGGGTTTTAAAAGTCTTTACCAACTATACATTACACCGATTGTGTATATCCCTGACTCAATGTGGTCAATGTCGTTAGTTGAGAACGTGCTTCCTGTTTGAATACGAATGGTTTGGAAGTTTGTAACTCGTAATCCGAGTGTAAGCTTCCAATTCTCATCAATTGTAATCTCATCTCTAACACCTAAAACACCACCCCATGCAGTTTCATGTATAGCACCACCACTGACTAGCTTTTCAGGACCATGTTCGGTGAATGCACCTTGAGAAATTCCACCCAACAATACTATATTTTGACCATTTGAAACTTTGATACCTGGAGCAAATAAAAGCCCCCAGTCCCAATCATGCGTCAAATATTCACTATTTCTGTAATCAATTTTGAATCCCTGATTATGCTCTTCACTGTTCATAAATTGCGCAAAACCCTCAACACCCAAAAAAAACTGATCGTTGATGTGAGTACGACGCCCGATGGTTACGCCGCCACCCCAACCACTAATAGCCAAAGGCAAGTGGAATGTTTTCAATATTTGCTCCTCATCCTCACTCTCGTTCACTTCGGTAACATCTTTCAGTGGGTTAATTATAATGTAGTTGTTATAATGAGGTGCTGGTTTTTCATTATTAGAACGATCATGGCTGCCATTTGGAAAATAGACCATTGATGCTAGAAAACGATCAACAGTGGGTTTAAATTCAACATCTTGAGTATCAGCCATATCAATCGTACCATCATTATCGTTTTGATATAAACGATCCACACTGTATGTATAATTTGGAAATAAAGTTTGTAACCATGCAAAACGAATTGACCATTTATCTGTAATAGCCGACTGCATACTTAGACCAGTTAAAAAACCAAGTGCTAATTGGCTGTTGGACCCAACTGTTCCAAAACTACCTAAATTAGACTCCATGAGATAGTCCATTGCTTCAATACCTGCAACTAAACCAATTTGCCCGTAACGCTCGTAAACAGGCATCACGCGCATGGAACCCATCCAAATTCTTGAAATTGAAATCTGTCCCGACTCTCCTGTAATGGAAGAAAGGCCCAATGATGATTGGGCGACTGAAATACCACCACTCATTTCAAAATTCATAAGCCAATAGCGGTCTAGCGCTTTTGTTAAGCCAGCTCCAATATCTACGCTAGGCCCCTTTAATGAATAGTCCCCTTCCCAATTGTAATTAACTTGTTGTTGAAAATGCTGTTTGTAGCGCAACTCATTGTGATCCCTACCGAACCCAGCAGTAAAGTAATAATTCCACGGTTCAGCACATGCGCATATGCAAGCAACCATAAAAAGCATAGATTTTATTAAAAACCTTCCCATGCCACCATTTAAAACATAATCATCGGAAATAGTCAATTGACATTATTTTAAAAGCTAAATATTATACGATTAAAGGAGAAAACATGTTTTTTCATAAGGGACTTAAATACCTTTCAGAACAAAAATACACGTATTATACGAAGAATATTGAAGAATGCCTTCAACAGCATCTCTCCCTTTTAAAAGATCCCATAGTGAATAAAATAAACTTAGAACATCTACCACCTCCCTATAAAAAATCATTTCAAACAAGTCGAATTAATTATATTCAGCCATTCTCTAATATTTTTGAAACAAGCTCAGTTTTTAATTATGACAAACGAATTTTTGTTGAATTTAATCAAAAATTAACTGAATGTGAATATTTTTTAAACCAACGTATCCAAAATTACAAAATCCATAAAAACCCGTATGCAAACGAAGTCGAGTTATTACTTAAAGTATTCAAGTTAAATATACCTTCTTACAAAGCAGATCTTGAAAGCTGTATTCAATTCTTTGCATCCTATCAAAATGGAGGGATGCTTTATCCTCATTTAGTTAAAGATATTGCTTATTTTCAATCTCAAGAAGCAATAGATTATTTCAACCATTTAATGATACAGGCAGAAAATTCAGATGATTCAATTAAATTTGTTGTATGCAGTGTCTTCATGAGTGAATTTATTGCTCATGGTTTTAAAATGAGGGGAAATCCAAATGTCATACAATCCCCAACGGATTTAAAAACTTTTGCAAAAGCACTTCAAGATAAGGGCTATGCTTATCAACAACCTACTAAAATACAAGACAAACTTATACTTCAATCATACAACATGATTTCAAGTTTTTTTAAACATCAAGATCCCTCGGATAATCCTTTTGGTCATTTAATTCTTTTGAAAGATTATGTAATCAATCAAAACGTACCACAAGATCCTAAGGACAAAGAAGAGTTAATTACAATGCTTCAAAATAGTTTTTTTCTAACTCAAAACCATACACGATTTTTATCAGTGGCTCTATTGTTAGCTAGCGGCATATTATTATTATTTCCGTCAACAATACCTCTTTTTCCAGTTGTATTCTTGTGTCTTATTGTACTGAGTATCAGTTTTGATATGCAATGGGAAGCTAATAATTTAGGATATAAACTTTAATGCATAAAAGGTTAGCTATTGCAGTTATAGGATGGCGTGGCCTAGTTGGTCGAACATTGATGGATCGATGCCTTGATTTGAAAGATTGGCATTATTTTCAGTTTGATCTCTTTAGTGAGGGAGCCGCGTCTCTTCCCCCAACCTATCAAGAACAGTTTGTTCTTAAAGTATTTAAAAGCATAGACGATATTACCTCCTACCCTATCATCATTAATTGTAAAGGAAGTCAATTTACCACTCAGTATCATGCTCAATTAAGAGCATCTGGCTGGAATGGTTTTTGGATTGATGCAGCATCTGCACTTCGCCTTGTGCCCACCAGCTGTTTAATGCTTGACCCTATCAATTATGAATCTATTTTGAATCACCTTCAACAAGGTACTAAAGACTTTATAGGCCCTAATTGCACCACAGCCTTAATGCTAATGGCCATTAAAGGCTTGATTGATATGGATGTAATCAGCTGGATAAATACCAACACCTACCAAGCTGTTTCTGGAGGAGGTAGTCAACTTGTCCATGAATATTTGCACGACGTAAACCAAATACACTATGATCCTACTGCAGATATCACTACGCAGTTAGCAGCATCGCATCAACAACTAAAATCCAAGCCACAGAGCTTATCTTACAACCTCATACCATGGATTGATGTTGAGGAAATGGGTGGGTCAACTAAAGAAGAACTCAAGTGTTCAAAAGAATCTATAAAATTAATCCAAAAAGACATTCCCATCGATAGTACATGTGTACGTGTTGGCTCATTAAGCTGCCATAGCCAGTCCGTTACCATGGAGCTTAAGGAACGTTTACCTATTGAAGAAATTACATCTGCTATTCACAAAGCACACCCATGGGTATCAGTTATTCCAAATAATTCTGAAGATACTAAAACGCATTTAAACCCAATTGCGGTGGCACATACATTGAATATTAATGTTGGACGGATTCGTTACTTATCTCGATCAACTCCAACAATTAACTTATTTACAGTAGGTGATCAATTACTTTGGGGGGCAACGGAGCCTTTGAGAAGAATGGCTCATCATATTCGTCGATTTTTATCTAATCAAGAAGAAGGGGCAAGTGTCTGCCATGATAAATGTTTAAAGTAACTCCCTGCTTTTTTAGCTACTTGATCACCAACACCAAAGTATAAATCAAAATGACGATCACCATTAATATTTGAACCAACATCTTGGGCGATCACAATATGATTATCAAGAATAATAGGCGTACCAATGGGGTGATAATTACGATCCACTGCAATGGAGTATTTAGGTGTTAACTTTATCCCTGAACATCCCTGAATATCACCATTTTCAACCATATCAAAATAAATAAATCGTGGATTTTCTGAAAGAACTTCCTGAATTTTATCAGGGTGTGACTTTAACCACTGCTTAACTTCACCAATGGAGCCTGTCACCGAGATAGAACGATAAGGATATTGATTGATTCCTGAATACACTAAACGACGAATATTACCAGAAGGTAATCGCACATAGGCTGAGCCTTGAATTTGAATAAAATAACGCTCTATGGGGTCCTTAACGTAAATTAATTCAAGTCCCTGACCATCTAAAACACCTTTCTCAATTTCCAAACGTGTGTAACAATCACTGCATGAATCTGGCTTGCGATAGATCGGCGTTGGGTACTGATTACTCACCGTCATACTACCTGATACTAAAGGTGTATAGTATCCTGTAACAAGTGCATCTTTAGGTTCTGAATTAACATTAAAGTGTTTTTTCCAAAAGGCCAATGCGGTTGTTTCAGATGATAGGTCTTGTTCTGTCAATTGACTACAGACACTTTGCCAACGACCTTCACGACTTGAAGGTTGATCACATACTTTTTTAAATGCAGCAAGGCTTTCTTGCGTGTTTTCCAACTCAGGCCAAGAGGAATAAGAACACCCCTCTAAAAAGGTTATTAAAAGCAATAACCAAATCACAAATCCGTTACCGTGCCTTCAGCAACTTGAGCAGCTAAGCTTACCGTTTCAATGAATGTCGGGTGTGGATGAATCGTTAATGCCAAGTCCTCAATGTCAGCACCCATTTCAATTGCAAAAGCAATTTCACCAATTAAATCACCAGCATGCTTGCCAACAATACCACCACCCAGTATAGCCCCAGTTTCAGGGTCAGCTAAGATCTTAGTTAAACCTTCACTACGTCCAACAGCAAGTGCACGACCATTTGCCATCCATGGAAATACTCCTTTTTTGTAAGGAATGTTTTTTTGCTTTAGCTCAATTTCTGTAGGGCCTACCCATGCAACTTCAGGGTCCGTATAGGCCACATTTGGGTAACATTTAAAGTCTCTTTTCAAGAAGGTCTTCCCGGCAACAATCTCTGCTGCAAGATGTCCTTCTGCGCTTGCTACATGAGCAAGCATTGGTGAATCAATGATATCACCAATAGCATAAATGTGATCTACGTTTGTTTTAAACTGCTCATCCACTACGACAAAACCTTTCTCATCACACTCAATACCTGCATTTTCTGCGCCTATAAGTGCTCCATTTGGTTTACGACCAACACTAACTAAGATTTGAGCAAAAGATTCTTCGCCGCTAAACTCACCCTCAAACGTTACTTTGATATCTTTTTTATCAATTCGAACACCTGTCACTTTTGTCTTTAGTAGTGTTTTGACACCTCTTTCGACAAGTAGTTTTTCCATGGGCTTTACCAGATCCAGATCCGTACCAGGCATTAACTGTGGACAAATTTCTACGATTGTCACAGGAGCACCAAGTGCACGATAAACAGTCGCCATTTCACAACCGATGATCCCACCGCCGATTATCAATAAACGCCCTTTAGTATCTGCTAAACGTAAAGCACCTGTGGATGAGAAAATCCTTGGATCCTCTGGAATAAATGGCAGTCGAATCGGTTCTGAGCCTGCAGCAACAATCACCTTTTTGAAATTAATGGTTGTTTTCTTAGATTTATGCGTCACTTCCAAAGTATTTGCATTAACGAACTTACCTTCACCGAAGATAATTTCAACCTTACGCTTTTTAGCAAGCATATTAACACCACCACTCAGTGTTTTAATAATGCCATCTTTCCAAGCAACTAATTTTTTAGTATCAATTTTGGGATTCGTATAAGTGATCCCTTTTTTACTGAGTTCCTTGGTTTCAAATAAAACCTCTGCCATATGTAAAAGCGCTTTGGAAGGAATACAACCCACGTTCAAACATACACCACCTAAAGAATCAAAACGCTCAACCATGATGACATCCTGACCTAAATCCGCAAGACGATTTGCTGCCGTATAACCGCCAGGACCACTGCCTAGTACAACGCAATCTTTATTAATAACTTCATTATTCGCCATTATCCGAATCTCCAACTAAAATTTCACTCACGATATTTGTAATTTCATCTGATAGATGCATCAGGAACCGTGCACCCTGCGCACCATCAATCACACGATGATCATAGGACAATGATATGGGCAAATACTCATCTGCTTGCCATTGACCATCCACTAAAGTAGGCTTTTGTACCTGTCTTGAAACACCTAAAATTGCGACTTCAGGTACATTGATAATCGGTGTAAAGTGTCCACCACCGATACCTCCAAGATTAGAGATAGTCATCGACCCACCTTTCATTTCCTGAGGTGTTAAACCTTTTTCACGTGCTTTAGTACTGATATTGCGTAACTCATCTGAAATAGTCATGATATTTTTTTGATCAACATCCTTAATAACAGGGACTACTAAACCTTGTGGTGTATCCACTGCAATACCAATGTTAAAGTAAGACTTTAATATTAATTGTTTTCCATCAGGATGAAGTGAAGCATTAAACTCTGGATGAGCCTTAAGACTATTTACTAATGCTTTCATAATAAATGGCAACATCGTTACTTTCTGACCTTTTTTCTTGAGTCTAAGCCTTAGTTCCTGATATGCTTGTGATAATTTTGTAATCTCAACCTCATGAAACTGTGTTACATGCGGTACATTGAGCCAGTTTCGCTGCATATTTTTAGCAGTAAACTGCTTTATTTTTGATAATGGTGCCATATTAATGGCTCCATACTGACTGAAATCTTCCTCAGGAATACTTGGAATAGCACTTCCTGTACCAGAAGCTCCTGCCATACGTGCTTTAACAAACTGAATTAAATCAGATTTAGTTACCCGACTCTTTTCGCCAGTACCTTTAATCTGGCTTAAATCAATACCAAACTCACGTGCATAACGTCGAACACCAGGACTCGAATAAACGTTAGCATTCACACTGGCCACCTCAACATTGACACTATCCACTTGTGCTGGTGCTTTAATTGGTTGAGACGGTGGTAATTTACTTTCTTGGGGTTTTGCTACACTTGATTGCACCTCTACTTCAAATAAAGGCGTTCCTGTTTGAACAAGCGTATCCACTGCAACTAAAATAGACTTTACTGTTCCCTTTGATGGCGCAGGTACTTCCATGGTTGCTTTCTCACCCTCGAGTGTTAGTAGTGGTTGGTCAACTTCCACTTGATCACCTGATTGAACCAAAAGTTCAATCACAGTTGCACCACTTGTGCCACCTAAATCTGGTGTTAAAACTGTTTCTAATGACACAGCATCTGTATCTTCAGCAGCTTCGTTAGTGGTCGTAGTTGCATCCGTCTGATCAAGTGCCTCAATTTCTATCATAGGCATACCTTCTGACACTGAATCATTGACCTTCACCATAATATTCTTGATGGTTCCTGCAGCAGTAGCAGGCACTTCCATCGTTGCTTTTTCGGATTCAAGAGTCACCAATGGTTGATCAATTTCAACATGATCACCCAGGTTAACCAAGATTTCAATCACAGTAACCGTGCTTGCTCCACCTAAATCTGGAATTTTTACAATTGACATCAAGAAACATCCTCAGTGTTAGCAACAATCTCTAAATCTTGGGGATCATGATCTGCTATTTTCAAATCAACCCGTGCTTTTTTCAATGTTGCATCATTAACCTTACCCTGTAAATATAATTGATGTAAAGCACTAAAGGCAATCATATTTGCATCCACTTCATGGTATTTTCTTAAATTTACACGCGTATCACTACGACCGTAACCATCTGTTCCTAAGGCCATAAATGGACAGTTTAAATATGGCTGAATTTGTTGACTATACGCTGCTACATAGTCAGTTGCAGCGACGACAGGCAATTGATCCCCAAGGCATTTAGCTACATGGCTTTGTTTAGTTTTTTGATCGAAATGAACACGATTAAAGCGTTCTACGTGTTGTGCATCCCGGGCAAGCTCTGTGAAACTAGTAGCACTCCATACATTTGCTTCTATGGAATAATCTTCCAATATCGATTGTGCCTCGATGACTTCACGTAAAATAGTACCACTTCCAAGCAAATTAACGACCGCCTTTGGCTTTTTAGAAAATAAATAAAGCCCCTTAATTATATCATCTTCAATGTTTTTAGGCATAGCAGGGTGTTCATAATTTTCATTCATAACAGTAATATAAAAGAACACATCTTCTTGCTTTTCAAACATGCGATAAATACCATGACGAATGATCACGGCCAGCTCATACCCAAAAGTAGGATCATAACTGATACAATTTGATACCAATGTTGCGATGTGGTGACTATTACCATCATTATGCTGAAGCCCTTCACCTGCTAGTGTAGTACGTCCGGCAGTTCCTCCAATTAAAAAGCCACGTGCACGCATATCGCCAGCAGCCCAAATAAAATCGCCTACTCGCTGAAATCCAAACATTGAATAATATATATAAAATGGAATTAAACTGACCTTGTTAACACTATATGATGATGCTGCAGCCATCCATGAGCCCATTGAGCCTGCTTCATTAACACCCTCTTGTAAATATTGGCCGTTTTTTGCTTCTCTATAAGACATGACTGATTGTTTATCAACAGGTTCGTATAACTGACCCAATGGTGAATAAATACCAATTTGCCTAAATAACCCCTCCATACCAAATGTTCTTGATTCATCTGGAACAATAGGAACAATGAGTTTTTTCAAGTCTGGCTGTCTTAGTAATAAACCTAAAATACGCACTAAGATCATTGTGGTTGATGCTTCACGTTGAGTAGTGCCTTCTAATACTGGCTGTAAAACTGACAAGTCAGGTGCTTTTATAACAGGACAGTCATCGAAACGTTTTGGTAAAAAACCGCCTAAATGACGTCTTTTGTTTTTAGTAAAGGTTGCTGCCTTGCTTTCAACACCAGGATGATAGAATGTTCCCTTTTTAGCATCCTTTTCAGAAATTGGAATATTTAGATACTCTGCATAATGTGCTAACGCATCTTCTTCCATCTTTTTGACATTGTGTGCAGTATAGGTGCCCGCAACATTGACGAGTCCTTTTCCCTTGATGGTTAAAGCCAAAATAACAACTGGTTGATCTACCATTTTAGATGCTGCTTCATAAGCGGCATAAATCTTCTTCGAATCATGGCCACCACGACCTAATTCGCTCAACTCATCATCAGTCCAGTCAGCGACCATGGCTTTAAGTTTTGGATCTTGATCAAAAAAGAGCGCTCGCATTTTAGCACCATCATAGAGCGCTAACTTCTGCAAATCTCCATCAACAAGATTAGACAACTTCATTGCAAGATAACCGTCAGTATCCTTTGCAAATAAACGATCAAATGCACTATTCCAGATGACCTTAATGACATGCCAACCCGCACCACCAAATAGACCCTCCAGCTCATTAATAATGTTATCATTTGCAGCAACGAGACCATCTAGGCGTTGTAGATTACAGTTAATTACGAATATCAAATTATCCAGTTTTTCCCTAACAGGTAGACGAATCGCACCTAATGACTCCACTTCATCCATCTCGCCATCGCCCATGAATGCCCAAACTTTACGATTACTTTTAGGAAGTAATTCTCTATTTTGTAAATACTTTTGAAAACGTGCCTGATAAATGGCCTGAATTGATGCTAACCCCATAGATACTGTTGGGAATTGCCAAAAGTCTGGCATCAGCCAAGGATGAGGATATGATGAAACACCTTTTCCAGCAGTTTCTTGACGAAAATGAGCTATTTGAGATTCACTGATTCGACCCTCTAAATAAGCCCTTGCATAAATACCTGGTGTTGAGTGTCCTTGAAAAAAGACGATATCTTCTAACTGGCTATCGGAACGACCTCGACAAAAGTAATTGAGTGCCACATCATACAAATCAGCAATGGATGCATAAGTTGCAATATGACCACCAAGTTCACCAGCTTTTTTAGAAGCTTGCGCGACCATACAGGCAGCATTCCAGGCAACGACATTAGCAGACTCTTGTGCAATTGGAGCTTCCTCTGCTGGGAAGGCAGACTTAGCATCAACCACTGGAGAGTTTTTCATAGGGGTTTGTAATGAAATAGGTACTAAAGAGCCCTGACTTTTTAGGTAATTTACGAGCATCTGTAAGATAAATTCAGCCCGAATCAAGTCATTATATACAATGACGTCTTTGAGCGACTCTAACCACTCTAAAGACTCATTAGCGTTTAGTTCATGCGTAAAATAGTATTTTGCCATAGTTTAGGTTATATAATATGCCAAATATTCTCAAATTAACAGAGCCAAGATTAAAAAAATCCCCCTTTACAATACCTATAAACAAATGCTATGATTATAAATAAATAAGAAATAATAATGCAAAATTATAATGAATTAACACAATATTTTAATAGACCCATTTACAATTATCGTCTTAAATATGATGAAAATTTACAATTAAAGAAAATAAATGAACAAATTAGTCCTCCTTTATTTATCATAGGGATGCCTTTACTTCTTGGTGCTATGATGGCCTCATCATGGCAACTATCTGGCATCTTTATTGCAAGCCTAGCTCTAACAGTACTTATTTTTTCAGCCTTAAGCATCTACAAGCGTTATCAAGTTTTAAAGTCCGCGAATACACGTAGCTCATCGAATATCTAGCTAAACATAATTTAGTATATATAGGGAGGTTATCTTGAACAATTTTAATAAAGAAAAATTAATTGAAAGCGATAGAGAAAAATTTGCAGTATTCTTAAACTCTTCTATATTAGGTGAAACGTCACCAAACTATGGGGGCTACCCTGATAAAGATATTTTAGAAATTACTGCTAAATTTTCAATTCACGCTATTAGCCAATTAAATAATCATGCCTTAGACATTTGGTTGACTTCATCTCAGTATTTAAATGATGATGAAATTAAAACTTTAATGAAGGAACATTTAATTCCCAAAGGTCTGTTTGGGCTACTTCAACCAAGACCAGCAGTAATATTAGAAAACTTAAAAAATTATAAATATGATACTCTAAGCGCTATAGTTAATGTTTTAAAAGAAGTTTCTGGATACTTACTAAGTATATTGTTTATTATTTTGGGACAACTTTCTTATCAACAATCTGATGTTACAAAACAGTTTGGTATTCAAGAATCCCCCATCGATAAAACGATCAGAATATACGAAGAGCTCTCAAATCAAGAAAACAAATCTAAAAAAGATCCTGTTGGGGTTGATCAATTGCCTGATACAACCAAACCCTCCCCTTAATTTTTCCTTAATCTTCGGGTGATATAATCTAACAAAAGGTTATATTATGCCAAATCAAAAAAACAAATCATTAAAAAAAACTCTCGCATCACTTAAAAGCGCGGACTTAGTAAGACAACCTAATTATTATCAAGATGAAACTTCATGGGCTCTAAACGACAGAGGCAAAGAAAAGTTATCTGATTTTGCACTTAAAACAGGTGACTTGGAGCATCAATTAGGAAATATGCAAGCATGGGATGGACAAATAGCAATAGCATACACCCTTTATGTAATCGGCATCATTGCCTTAGCTGCAGCAATCAATGTTTATCTAATCGCTCTTATACCAATTGGGTATTATGGATTTTATAAATTGCAGAATCGTGAAGAGGACTACGGTAAGGTTCACGCCATAAGCAATCATTTAAAACAATCCTAAAAAGGAAATCATTATTATAGTTAAATAGAATAAGACAATACTTTTTCATAATTTTTCCTTAATATTTAATTGATATAATGAAAAGATAAAGAATAATTGAAAAAAACACTTATGAGCAATCCATACCAAAAAATTCCAACAGGGGACTTCCCCACAATTTCAATAAGGGAATTAAAACCCACAATACAATCTTTATGTAGGGTTTATGAAAAATTAATTGATGAAAAGCCTTTCATGGCAAAGAATGACTTTGAATCATTATTTGAAGACAAAATATTTTCAGATAATATTAATGAATTCATGGACAAACAACCACAATTAATTGCTAAAAATAAGATTAAATCCTTTTTAAACGAATTCGAACACAAAGATAGTCATTTAGACTTACTTGAAAAAGAATACCCCTATTGGGAATGGCAAACACAAGAGGACAAATTAACATATGCCAATTTCAAAGAATTTTTAAATAAGCTATCTGTATTAACCGAAGAAAAAATTAATAATATCCAGGACAAGCTAAGCGATCTTGATTTTTTCAAAAAAGGAATGGCCTCCATTCGTATTCCATTTCTAGTAGCCGCGATTATAATAATTGCCAGTATTTCAGCAAGCTCTCCCCTCATACTTTTGTTCACATTACCCATTGCAGCCACATTAATAAGCGAGATTTGGCCTAAAGAAAACACATTGCTTATACTTGGTTTATTATCTTGTGTTTTGATAACTTTAATAGCATTAAGCGCGCCTTCAACACCCTTAATAGGACTAGGGTTTGTCATGTTCTTCTGTATATCAAAATACATATCATCCTATGGAAAAGATAAATTGAATCAAGATTTAAAAAATCTAGAAACTGCCCGTGAGGATATCACTAAAATTAAAAATACAGATTTAAGTGTATTCGAAAACGAATTCTGCCACACTATCCAAAATTTTTGGAAAGAATCAATTAAACTTAAAGGCACC
>CACKTD010000012.1 GCA_902603055.1 Coxiellaceae bacterium
GTTTTGCGAGTATATCTGTAACGTTCATACGCATAAATTAACATTTAATCATTTTAATCTCAATGATCTAAAATGTAAGGCTTGAGTTTTACTAAGAGTTTGCTATTATAATTTTTTACACGCCGGGGTGTAGCGCAGTCTGGTAGCGCGCCTGCTTTGGGAGCAGGATGTCGGGGGTTCGAATCCCTCTACCCCGATTGATGCGTCCGTAGCTCAGCTGGATAGAGCAACAGCCTTCTAAGCTGTGGGTCGCAGGTTCGAATCCTGCCGGACGTGCCATTTAAATATTGGGTCTAGATTCTAAAATATCAGGTAAATCGTTTGCTATTAAGATTGTATCTTTTGATTTTTGGTTTACTTGTAACCATTTGCGTGCTTCATTAAATGTTGCAGTTTCCATGATGCATTGTTTTGAATTGGCATGCTTTTGGCAGGCTTTTACAAAGGTTTGGATCCGTTTAGATGCAACTACAATAATGATATCACAATGCTTTATGGCTTCTTTTGCTAACATTTCGTGAGTTTCCTCATGTGCATTACCAAGCTCAATGATTCCAGGGGTGACTAATATTTTGCGCCCAGACTTGGCAGCACCAAATTGACTTAATAGCGTTAATCCACTTATAAATCCTTCAGGATTAGCATTATATCCATCATTGATCCATGTAATATTACGAGTATCTTCTTTAACTTCTAATCGAGCTGATGTTTGGGGTAGCGATCGAAGTGCTTGAGCAATTGTAGTAGTTGGAACGCCTAGATGCACTGCAACTGAAGCAGCTGTCCGAATGTTGTCAATTTGATGTTGGCCATAGATGGGTGCATGCAGCTCAAACTTTTCTTCACTTTCGGGCACTCGTAAAGTCAGTGATACACCATTAATTGAGTGATCAGACCCAACACATTCTAGGAGTGGTTTCATTAGTGTGGATTCGCTATGGTTTTTTAACATATCAAATTGGATCAATGTTTCGTTGAACGTGTAGCCTAATGCTGCTTTGGACGAGATGATGTGATCAATGAGTTCTGATTTTGCAGTTACTATATTTTCAATGCTTCCAAAACGTTCAAGGTGGCAAGGTCCAATGGATGTAATGACACCATATTGTGGGTTGGTGAGATCACAGATTTTCTTGATACTATTATTAGTGTAGGCCCCCATTTCCACTACAAAGTAATGGTGTGAAAATTTCAGTTCTTCATTAATGATTCTAGAAATACCCATTGGTGTATTTACACTGCCAGGTGTCGCAAGAGTGGGTTTATGTTTACTTAAGATATGTCCGAGTATTTTTTTGACAGATGTTTTTCCAAAGGAGCCAGTTACACCAATAACAACAGGGTTAATCTTATTCAGTTTATCTTGAGCTTGCGATAATATACTTTTTTGGATGAATTGTTCAGAAGGGGCATTCAATGCAGTGGCGGCGATCAACAAGAAAGGCATGCAATGTAAAAATCCAATAAAATACCAGGGATTGTTGTGGTACTGGACAATCATACAAAAATAAAGCACTGCACTTAACCCATAAAATGTATACAGGATTCGTTTAGCACGAGCGGTTAGCTTGAGTGGTATTTTGGAGTGTTCAAGTCTAGATGTTTCTGTAGTAGATCGATTGATAATGTGAAAGGTTAGAAGTGCTGTTGCTAAAATTCCTAAAGAGACATGAATGTAAAACGCATGAATTTTAATTCCCGTCACATGTAAGTGGTTAAGAGCAAGCATGACAAGGATATAAGAGACTAAGCTGATGGTCATTTTGGTATCTAGTGCCTTAGCTGCAAAAAGCCATTGGAAAAAACGGCCAACTGAATAGTTATCTTGTTGTAATGCATGTAAGTAGGTTTTTCCTCGAGCTTTGCAAATCGAGTAGGCCATAATGACAGAAAAGAATGTATAAGATAAATAGTGCGGTACGATCATAATACCCCACATTATAAGCATAAATTAACATTGTGCAAACAAAGGTGTTTTTATTCTATTAAATCTCAAGTGTTTCGCTAAATTCAGTAAGATGATGAATGATTAGGTGTTGACCTGATGTAAGTACATCTAAATGATCAAAATAATCTAGTATATTCAGTTGAGCTTGAGGACAAAAATCCATCAAGCGATTAGCACAAGCAATAGGAGCATCGACATCCAAAGTAGTTGAAATCATCTGTACAGGGCAATTTATTTTTTTGATAGGTTCGGATGAGTCTTCTTGTATGAATTTCAAAAATAATGGTCTAAGCTCATCGGCATTTTGGTAATCGCTGCTTGCAAAAATGGGCATGGTCCAGCTTTTAGGAACACCTAGTAAGCAAAGTGTTTTATAAGCCAGGATGCGTACGCGAGTGAGTAGGTTTTTTGGCAGATTAAAAGGAGGGCAAATTAAAAATAGTGCTTTTATTGATGATTGCTCCATCGCTGCAAGATGATTTCCAACACGGCATCCCAGTGAGTGACCAATCCATATCACTTCTGTATTAAGGTTTTGTAACCAATCATTAATTTCGTTAACGTATTTTGAAATTGACCAATCTTTACATGATTTACTAGTTTCACCGTGTCCAGGAAGATCAAGTACGTAGTGCTCACCTAATCCTTTTAGTTGTTTAGCAATCGTTACTAATGATTGATGTGAGTGCTGCCATCCGTGCGCCCAAACAAATGTAAAGCGGGCATTCTTGTCATTTGCTGGGATATAATGAGCATTTAAATGTTCACTTGGTTTGATAAGTTTGCTGTTCATGGCATAATGATATTATTTAAAATTTTCGAAGATAGCAAGATGCATGAACTAACAAAAGTTGCAGTTTTATTTGGGGGAGTTTCCCCTGAGCATGATGTCAGCATAATGACAGGTGTCCAGGCCTTTTATGCTTTGGATCAACAAAAATATTCACCCATTCCTGTATACATTGATTTAAAAGGCAATTGGTGGACGGGTACTGATTTAATATTCAAACACGCACAAATTATTCAAAATCCAGACAAGCTTGATATGACGCCTGTGATTATGAGCAAGGGTGGGTTATTGAACTTAAATAAAAAAAATACACACATAGCAATTGACGTATGTTTATTGGCATTACATGGAGGTGCAGGTGAAAATGGGGGTGTTCAGGGGCTTTGCGACCTTTTTGATATTCCTTACACTGGATTGCGTCAATGGGGTGCTGCCGTGGCAATGAATAAATGGGTGTGCAAGAACCATTTAAAAGAGCAGGGCGTGCATGTTCTACCAGGGGTGAAAATTGATCGACCAAGTGATATCAGTGAATTGAATGATTTTGATATATCGGTACATAATATTGACTTTCCGGTATGTGTTAAGCCGTGTTCGTTGGGGAGTAGTATTGGGGTTGGTTTTGCCCAAGATCAAGCTACAATGCTCGAATTATTGATGAGTGTATTTGAATACGACGATATGGCGATTATTGAGCCTGCGGTGAAAAATTTAAAAGAGTTTAATGTGGCTGTGTTGCGTCAAGGGGATGAATTTTTACTATCGGAGGTGGAGTCACCTCGTATAGGGCCCATTGTTTCCAGTCCAGGTGATGCTGAGAAAACAGTTGAGGAATGGCTTGACTTTAAAAAGAAATATCGACAAGGCAGTGGCTCCAAAAAGAATGATGCAGCAGGGTTGATTAACCTATCAAGGGAGTTTAATCCTGATATGCCGACAAAGATGCGCACTCAGCTTGAAAGGGATGCAAAAATTGCATTTGATGCTTGTGGTGGTTATGGAGCACCACGAATTGACTTTTTAGCAGATATGAAAAAAGGACAGATTTGGTTGAATGAAGTGAACGCAATTCCAGGATCATTTGGATATTATCTGTGGCATGCCCAAGATGCTCGAATGGGGTTTGTGAAACTACTTGATCATTTGGTCCAAGAAGCGCTGCATATGCCTGCACCAATTATTTTTGCTGATCCTGTTCCAGTGGCTGCACAATTATTCAAGCGTTGATTAAGAATTGACCTTTTTGTACTTGAATTTAGTTGACTCAGAAAGGTTTTTCGTGTTCAATTACCAAGATGTGGTGGGCGTAGCTCAGTTGGTAGAGCCCCGGATTGTGATTCCGGTTGTCGTGGGTTCGAGTCCCATCGTTCACCCCAATTATATAATAAGAATACTTATTTATATTTGAGTTTAGGCTAGATTATTGATAATCTTATAGCATCGCATGCGAGAGTGGCGGAATTGGTAGACGCGCTGGATTTAGGTTCCAGTGGGGTAACCCGTGAGAGTTCGAGTCTCTCCTCTCGTAGATTTCGATTTGACTTAGAAACTTGAGGATTAAAAATGGTTCAATTAAAACAAGATGGCTTAAAGTGTGAGCTTAAACTAGTAGTAACAAAAGATATAGTAGCCCAAAAAAGAAAAGAAAAGCTAACAAAGCTTCGTAAGGAAATGAAATTACCTGGGTTTAGAGCTCAACAAGTTCCTGAGGTAGTGATTGAAAATCGCTATGGTAAACGTCTATCCATTGATGTGATTGATGAAGTCATGCAAGAAGCTGTCCAAAGTGCACTGAAAGAACATAATTTAACTCCTGCATCCCGTCCAGATCGATCTGACGAAGAGTTGGAAATGGGTAAAGATCTTAAAATCACACTAAAGTTTGAGTGTATGCCTCAGTTTACACTTATTCCTCATGAGGAAATTGATTTTAAAAAACCAAAATGTGAAATTTCAGCAGCAGATGTTAAAGATTATATTAATGAAATGGTTGAGCAATTTCCAAACTGGGAGACACATAAAGATAAAGCCAAAAAAGGTGACCAAGTTGCTTTTGAGTATACCTATAAGATCGGAAAGGATAAGTCACAAGATGAGGTGAAGCACTTAACTGTTGTGATTGGAGATGATCATTATAGCGATTTTGATAAGAAGCTGACTGGTTTGAAGGCTGATGAAGAAAAAACATTCTCAATAAAATTTAAGGATGATTTTCATCAAAAAGATTGGGCTGGCAAGAAAGTGGATTTTAGTATCAAGGTAAATTCTGTTGCTACAAAAGCCGAAGGTAAATATGACGAAGCGTTCATAGAGAAGGTCATGGGCGGTAAAAAAACCAAAAAAGAATTTGAGGCAGAAATTGAAAAGTACTTAAAATCACAAGCTGAGTCAATGATTAAGCAAGTTGGAATGAAAAATTTAGAGGAGGCAATTTCAAAAGCATATGATTTTGAACTTCCTGAAACCATTCTTAAAAGGGAAGTTGAGGCGAGGGCCAATCGTTTAGAGGAAAAAGAAAAAGAGCGTATTTTGAAGCTCAAACCTAATTCTAAAGACCCTGTTTATGTTTCTGCACGATCAAGTGTGCGTCTTGGCATTTTATCTGCTAAAATATCTGATGAGGAGAATATGATTGTATCCGAGAATGAACTTGCAGATTACATTTTGAGTTTTGCTCAAAATCAGCAAGATGTTCAAGGATTCTTTAAATGGTTCGTTGAGGACAAAGAGCGTGTCTATGAAGCTAAAAATAGGCTGCGTCAGCAAAAAGCCCTAGATTTGCTGTTCTCAAAAGCTAAGGAAGAAAAAGATTCATTGGTATTCAAGAAGCTACAAGAGTTGACGAAGGAGAGTTAGTTATGTTGAAAAACAACCATTTAGTGCCTACTGTTATTGAGAGTACGGGACGAGGCGAACGTGCGTTTGATATTTATTCACGGTTATTGAAAGAGCGAATAATATTTCTAGTGGGTGAAATTGAACAACACATGGCTAATTTGGTTGTCGCTCAGTTGCTTTTTCTTGAGTCAGAAGATCCAAATAAGGATATCTCTTTGTATATTAACTCCCCAGGCGGTGTTGTAAGTGCTGGCTTAGCTATTTACGATACGATGCGTTTTATTAAGCCAGATGTATCAACATTATGTATTGGTCAGGCTGCAAGTGCTGGCGCTTTATTATTATGTTCTGGTACGCATGGTAAACGATTTTGTTTGCCACATTCCACAGTCATGATTCATCAGGTTTTAGGTGGTTATCAAGGGCAAGGATCTGACATTGAAATTCATGCCAAAGAAACATTACGCATTGGGAAATTGGTTAGTACAATCATTAGTAACAATACTAAGCAACCATATGAGAAGATCAAAAAAGACACGGATCGCGATAACTTTATGACTGCAGATGATGCAGTTGCTTATGGTTTAGTTGATCAAGTTATTGCTGAACGCAGTTGATTTTTAACAAGTAAACCCTATATATAAATTAGGCTTAAATGCATTTATTGTTAAAGTATGTTAAAGTGATATTATAGGATAAGGAATGGTTAGCAACGACGAAATATTATATTGTTCATTTTGTGGGAAAAGCCAAGATGATGTTGAGAAACTCATTGCTGGTCCTGGTGTGTACATTTGTAATGAATGTGTAAATTTATGTAAAGACATTTTATTAGAGCATAAACAAGCCAATGGCGACTTAGCTGACGGCACTAATAAGAATAGTCTTCCAACTCCAAAAGACCTCAAAGGCTTTTTAGATCAATATGTTATTGGTCAAAATAATGCTAAGAAAGTTCTCTCTGTGGCTGTTTATAACCATTATAAACGGATTGCATCATTAGCAGATGCTGATCGTTTAGTTTCTATTGGAAAAAGTAACATTTTGATGATCGGACCAACAGGTTGTGGTAAGACGCTTTTAGCACAATCATTGGCGGACAAGCTGAATGTACCATTTTGTATCGTTGATGCAACCACATTGACTGAGGCAGGTTATGTGGGTGAAGATGTTGAAAATATTGTTCAAAAACTCCTTCAAAACTGTGATTATGATGTCGAAAAAGCTCAGAAGGGTATTATATACATTGATGAAATAGATAAAATTTCACGTAAGGGTGATGGCCCCTCCATTACACGTGATGTGTCCGGAGAGGGTGTACAACAAGCTCTATTAAAGCTCATTGAGGGCGCAGTTGTTTCAGTCCCACCACAAGGTGGACGTAAACATCCTAACCAAGAGTATATCCAGGTAGACACTGCTAATATCATGTTTATTTGTGCAGGTGCTTTTGCAGATCTCGATAAAATAATTCTACAACGTAGTGCACATAGCGCAATTGGTTTTGGCGCGAAGGTAAAACGTAAAAATGATAAATACGATATGGCCGAAGTTTTAAGTGGTGTGCAAACAGAAGACTTAATCAAATATGGTCTCATCCCAGAGTTTTTGGGTCGATTGCCTGTTGTGGCAATATTAGAAGAGTTAGATCATGACGCCCTCATCAGAATCATGAGTGAGCCTAAAAACGCCATATTAAAGCAATATGAACAATTATTTGCTATTGATAATGTTGAGGTTGAATTTACTGACAAAGCGGTTAAAGAAATTGCTAGAAAAGCAATTGAGCGAAAGTTAGGTGCTCGGGGATTGCGTTCATTAACAGAAAAAATCCTAATGGAAACGATGTATCAAATACCTTCCATGAATAATGTCAGTCGTGTTGTTATTGATGAAAATGTTGTAAACCAGGAGTCTGATCCTATTTTAGTATTAACTGCAGATGCTAAAAAGAAAAAGAAAAGTATCGAATGAAAGAAGTAAAATTACCTAAAAAAAGTGAAACAGTTTTATTATTACCTCTAAGAGATGCTGTGTTATTTCCGAATATGGTTGTCCCATTATTTATTGGTCGAAGTAAATCAATAAAGGCGATGGAAATAGCCGTTGAGAAGGAATCACTCGTTTTCCTTGTAACTCAGAAGGATATGGCCGTTGAAGAACCTCAACAGAAAGATTTATATGAATCTGGTACGTTGGCAAAAATTATTCAAATCCTGAAACTCCCAGACGGTACTTTGAAAGTTTTGATTGAAGGGATTCAGCGTGCACGTTTAGTTCAATTAAATGACGATGGATTTTCTTATTCTGGAGTCATTGAGCGCATAGAAGACCAGGATAAAGAGGTTGTTGAAAAAGGATTTGTACTGGGTAAAGATGGTGCTAATGAACGGGTTGAAGATCTAGTACGTAGCTTGGATTCAAAATTTAGTGAGTATGCTAAATTAAATGATAAACTACCAACAGACATATTAAGTTCTGTTAAAGGTTTAACACATCCTGGACGGTTAGCGGATCTTATTTCAATCCATTTACCATTATCGATTCAACATAAGCAGACCATTCTTGAAACCATCGATATTTACGAACGTGTGAATCTTGTTTTAAGTTATTTGATTAAGGAAATGTCTTGGATCAAGGTTGAAAAGAATATACAAAAAAAAGTGCGTGATCAAATTGCTGAAGATCAGAAAAAGTACTTCAATCGAGAAAAATTAAAAGCTATTCAACAAGAGCTTGGTGAACTTGAAGGAGAGGGGAGTGATATAAATATCCTCTTAGATAAGGTCAGAGCTTTAAAATTACCCCATGATACATTGGAAAAGGTGGAATCAGAGATCAATAAATTGGCTTTAATGCCGCCAATGTCTGCCGAGTCTACAGTTATTCGTAACTGGTTAGACTGGGTAATTGATTTACCATGGTCTAAACGAAGCCGAACTCGTATTACATTAAAAGATGCCAATGAAACATTGGATGAAAACCATTATGGTTTAGAAAAGGTTAAAGAACGTATTGTTGAGTACCTTGCTGTTCTTAAAAAAGTTAAAAAGGTTAGAGGTTCTATTATTTGTTTAGTGGGACCACCAGGGGTTGGAAAGACATCTCTTGGCCAATCCATTGCCAAAGCTTTGGGACGTGATTTCGTTCGAATTTCATTAGGTGGTGTTCGAGATGAATCAGAAATACGCGGTCATCGTAAAACATACATTGGTGCTATGCCCGGTCGTATTATAAAAGCGATGAAAAGAGCAAAAGTTACCAATCCACTCATTATGCTTGATGAAATAGATAAAATGGGTATGGATTATCGTGGTGATCCAGCATCTGCTCTATTAGAAGTATTGGATCCTGAACAAAATAATTCATTTGTGGATCATTATCTTGAATTAGATTATAACCTCTCCGATGTAATGTTTTTAACAACAGCGAATACATTGGATATCCCACCACCGCTTTTGGATCGTATGGAAGTGATTCGTATTGCAGGATATACAGAATCTGAGAAGATGCACATTGCAAAATCATACCTGGTACCTAAATGCGCAAAAGCGTGTGGTTTAAAACCCAGTGAAGTTCTTATTAGCGACCAAGTAATGCTTGAAATCATTCAACGTTATACACGTGAAGCAGGTGTTCGAGAGCTCGAGCGGTTATTAATGAAAATTGGTCGAAAAATTGTTAAAAAGCAATTTGAAAGCAAAAAAATCGATCCTAATGTGACATCGCCTATTCTTAATGAATATTTAGGGCCTCATCAGTTCGACCATGGTATTGCTAAAGAAAAGAATCAAGTTGGATTAGTGCGAGGATTAGCGTGGAGTGAGGTCGGTGGTGATTTATTAATGATTGAGGCTGTTATGATGCCTGGAAAGGGTGAGCTCATATTCACAGGAAGTCTTGGTGAGGTGATGCAGGAGTCAATAAAAACTGCTAAATCAGTTGCTCGCTTACATACCGATCCAAAAAAAGCAGAGCTTTATCAAAAAAATGATATTCATGTACACGTACCAGAGGGTGCAACACCTAAAGATGGACCCAGTGCCGGTACTGCTATTTGTACAGCAATCATTTCAACGGTTCTAGATAAACCAGTTCGTGCAGACGTTGCGATGACTGGTGAAATCACATTACGAGGCGAAGTATTACCTATTGGTGGTTTGAAAGAGAAGTTATTGGCTGCACATAGGGGTGGTATAAAGACAGTACTTATTCCTCATAAAAATGAAAAAGACCTTGTTGAGGTTCCCAAAACAGTCAAAGAAGATCTTGAAATCATACCGGTTTCACATATCGAACAAGTCTTGAAGATTGCGTTAGTTTAGGGACTCGAAATAGGGTTCGTGTCGTTATTGAAAGATAGATTATCCATTTCAATTTCAAAATTCTTAGGATTTTCTGGAACCTTCTGAATCAGTGCAAATTGTTGATACAGTATACAACCCAACGCAATCCCTACAAGAATTGCTGCGATAAAGGGTAATAGATAAACGCTTCCACCCAGTATAGTTATATTGAGTATGTTTGGACTAAATGCCATTAATACATGCCGCCATAGAGCTATATTCATGATTAATAATGCAAATGATTTAAACAGTTTACTAGCAGTAACTTGATCTTGATTAAGTAGCTTACTTTTAAGACCTAAAATGTTAGTGCATAAAAGTAACGTACTAAATAAAAATACAACTGCAGTCATAGCAATGTTTGTGTTACAGGTCATGGTCCAGATAATATCTAGGCTTAATGTGAAAACTGTAAAGAATAGCTCCCAATTACGTTTAAAAAAGTTTTTAGTCGTGTAATTTTCAGCAATTATTTCTAAGCGACCTTGCGCTGTGGATATTTTTAGAAAATTAGATCTTTGCTCTTCCCATGTGCTTTCGAGTTCATTAATAACATCGTGACTGATTTCATTTTCTAATAAATAGTTTTTAATGATTTGAAAATTAGTAGCTTGGGTAAAATCAAGATCAACGAATAAACCCTTTTGTTCTTGGGTAAGTTTTTCGTGGAATCGTTCATATGTGGACTTACTCATTACATCTTCTAACTGATTAGATAATGCTGGTATAACATTACGATAACGTAGATTTTTTTGCCATAATCTTGCTAAATAGCAAAACCCAAAGCCAATTCCTCCTCCAGTGATACCGAGATAAGCATTCGTATTTAAGTCGGCTAAAGAGGACTCTCCAAGAGCTTCTGGCGCTAACGCCATTTCTAGAGTGTCACTAGTAGAGACACGCCATTGTCTGATGAGATTAAAAAGAGTTGAAATTAAGCTAATGCCAACAATTCCAAGTACTGTATACCCAAAAAACATCAAAGGTATCGTGACGTTCAAAAGGGCAACAATGGTTAAAAAAGTGAGTAGGGCTAATAATAAGGTATATTGTTTAGAGGAAATGACGTTGGGATTAGGATTTAATTCGTCTTCGAACGCATCATATGCTTTCGCAATTTTGTCTGCAAATTCGACTGACGTGTCTGATAAAGAAACTTTTTCATATTCGTCAAATATGGACTCAAGCTGATCTAATTTTTTTTGAGTATATTCCGCGTTGTACGTAATATCAAAGATATGTTTATTATTATTCATTTATGTTTAAATTCTAACATAATTAGGGTTAAAAGTCACTGTTTCGGATGTTTTGGGCCCTCATTATCACCTTCACCCTCATCGTCGCTATCATCTGGCTTTTCAGGACTTTCTTGATTTGTAACATTAGGATTTGGGTTGTTAGACTCTTGGACATGTTCTTCCAATTTATCAGCTAAAAGAGGAGCTTCAATATTTTTGGATAAACAATTTTCAATTTCTGTCGTTTCTGCCTTTGTAGATGAGAGCTGAATGTTTTTAACAATTGCATACACTCCTAACATTAGGAATATACCAATTATAGGAAATAGTGGCACACCAAGACCACTTACTAATGCTGTTCCAAAAGTAATTAATAACAGGTTATGCACCACATAGAAACTCATAACGACAAGAAGAATCTTGGGGATAATGTTAAATCGTGACTTAACTGTTCTATTATCTTTAGTTAAAGATTGTGCAGCACTAAAACAATTTTTTATAAGACTTATTGAGCAAACACCTATCAATACTCCAGCTAAAATCGTTGCAGGGTTCGATAAGAATGCAATATGCAGCGAAATAGCCACTATGATGAGAATAATATCTAAGGTTATCAATGAATAACTTTCAGGGTTCGATTTTTGTTTATTTGATAATGAAATACTTAAGGTCAGTACGGATTTTTTGAGGATATCTAATTCATCTAGGGCACTTTTGTTATTTGGATTAGTCTCTTTAATTTCATCAATTGTCTTATTGATTGCATGTAGACATTTTTTGTTATGTTTTTTATATTCACTTTTTTCCATTAAATCTATAAGGTTAATAATCTTTTTACATCGAGCTTGATTGTTTTTATAAATACTTAATTCTTGTGTTTTCAGTTTGACTAACGAAGTTAGGTTTAGACTTTTATGATTATTTTTGTCTACTATACTAGATCCTGAATAGGCCAGTTTTATAACATTTGTTAGACTTTCCTTTTGGCTGCTGGTGTCTGTTGTGATCAAATCCTCAAGTTTTTCAAGGTCACCAGTTTTATTGAAATCTGCATTAGCAATATATTCTTTTAAGGATTGTCTTTGTTCTTTATTAAAGGAGGGCTCATCTGAAACTTTCATCGCTAACTCTTCAACGAGGAAATTGATACTATAAATTTGTTTAAATGCTTTCTCAAATTTTTCTTTGGACTTTAGATAAATCTGTCGTTCCCTAAAAAGCATACCAATACCAATAAGCCCCATTAATATTCCAGCACCTGATATAAAACCCAGTGCAATAACACTTGTTTCACCAAAAAATGGGATTAGAAGCTCTAAAAATGCAGCCAAACCAATAGTATTTTCAACCGTGAATAAGTTTTGTACCTCTGAACCTTTGTTAAAAGTGATTCCTACGAGGTAAATAACAAATAAAGCCAGTGAAGCAATGATCGCGAATTCGGCACTGAAAACGATTGCAACGTTAAGTGCAATGAATGCAAAGGCACCAATAATTCCTCGTCCAAATCGAGAGGGGTCATCTTTAGGCCAGTTATTTAAATGATAGTCATGAATACTATTAAGATAACTTTCTAATTTTCGTATTGTATTCCGTTCTTCAATAGCTGTCGTTCCAAGACGAGCAATATTATTCTCTACAATTTCATTAATTTTTTCCTTGTTCAATTGATTTAAATTGAGATTTAAAATACTTTCGGTTTTTTCCTTAATCATTGAACCATTTGTTTGTTCAATATCATTTTGTAAAGTCTGAATGGCTTCTTTTTTCTCTGCTGCATCTGTGATGGTATTATTTATGTTTTGTAATTCAATAAAATAGTCTTGGGGTAAAGTAAATTTAAGTGAATCAAAAATGTTGA
>CACKTD010000013.1 GCA_902603055.1 Coxiellaceae bacterium
ACCTGGTTAAAAATTTAATTGCTGCATGCGAAGTGTTTTTTCAAAATTTCTCTATTCAAAAAATGTGTTACGAATTCAAGAATAAATTGTTACATCGTTATGCTCAAGCTGATTACGGATTTTATTTAACGCGAAATTCTTCTTTTGGGTTGCAAGTTGTGGGCGGAGACTCTGCCCTATCATTTTCCAGTGGTATGTTATCATTAGCTAATATATTTTCTGAAGGGTTGGTTACAGTTTTTCTGTTGGGAACGGTTATCTATATGGATCCTACCTTGGCGGTTATGATTTTTGTTATTGCTGGGTGTATTAGCTTGTTTGTCACGAAGTTCCTACTGCCGTTGTTTTACCAATGGGGGAGAAGCCTTCAAAATACTGGCCTGAATACAAGCCGAAGTTTGATGCAGTTTTTCCATGCTTTTAAAGAAGTTGTTTTGCTTGGCAAGCAAAAGGCATTTGTTGAAGCTTATCAGGTTTATTCAAAACAGCAAACAAAAATTTCGGCTATCCAGGCATCTACAAATGCTCTACCACGTATAGTGCTTGAATTACTTTTTGTTGGCATGTTTGTATTGTTAGTTTCTTATTTTTGTATTGGTCAAGAAACTCCCATGCAAATGTTAGGATTTCTAAGCGGGTATATATATATCGGCTTTCGATTGATGCCAGGCATAAATCGAATAATTAACCAACTTAATACATTTAAGTCAGTTACTCCTTCAATTGAGCGCATTCACAAGGAATTTACTACTGTTACTGCAGGCCAGTATTATCTGGACTTTCAAAACTTTAAGTTTGATCAATCTATAAACTTTAAGAACGTAAATTTTAGATATATAAATACGGATAAAAATACCCTCTCAAACATTAATTTAAAAGTTAAGAAGGGCGAATGTATTGGTGTTATTGGTGAAACTGGGTCAGGGAAATCAACACTTATTGATTTATTATTGGGGCTTTTAAGGCCAACGGTAGGTGATATATTAGTGGATGATAAATACCCTGTTAATTCCATCCAATGGCATCAGAAAATTGGCTATGTCCCCCAATTTGTCTATTTAGTAGATGATACGATCGAAGCCAATATTGCTTTTGGTGAAGAAAACATTGATGAGGATAAATTAAATCAAGCTATTGATTCAGCACAGCTTCGTAAATTGATAGATTCCCTTCCTCAAGCAAGTAAAACTATTGTTGGAGAACGAGGTGTTAGACTATCTGGTGGAGAGAGGCAGCGTATTGCAATTGCACGAGCCCTTTATTGTAACCCTGAAGTTTTGATTTTTGATGAAGCAACATCAGCGTTAGATAATGAGACTGAAAGCAGATTAATGGAGACCATTAATGCTGTGAGTCATGATCGTACAGTGATCATGATTGCTCATCGATTAACAACATTGAAGGATTGCGATCGGATTATTGAAATGCAAAAAGGATGTGTTAAGTCTCTAAGCAACTACAAAGATATGTGCGATTTGAAGACTAATGAGAAACGTTATGCAAAAGCTTAAAATTGCAGTTATAGGATGTGGATACTGGGGGAAAAATCTTGTGCGAAATTTCTCTGAGTTGGGTGTACTGAAATATGTATGTGATGCGAATACAGCTCATACCCAAGGGATTGCAGAAAAATATAATGTTGAGGCCAAGTCAATCACAGATCTTTTTAAAACAAATGTTGACGGTGTTGTAATCGCTGCACCAGCTGAACAACACTACGATATTGCGAAGGCTTCTCTTGAAGCAGGAAAACATGTGTTTGTTGAGAAACCTCTCTCGCTTAAAATACATCAAGCTAAAGAACTTTGTACACTTTCTGCAATACAAAATAAAACCCTAATGGTTGGGCATTTGTTGCAATACCATTCTGCTTTTTTACAACTTAAAGATCTTGTACGTGAAGGCAAACTTGGTAAGCTTCAATACATCTATTCTAATCGGCTCAATCTAGGCAAATTTCGCAATGAAGAAAACATCTTATGGAGCTTTGCGCCTCACGATATCTCTATGATTTTAAGCCTTGCCGGTGATGTGCCTCAAAGTGTATTGGCAACAGGTTCAGCTCATTTAAATTCGCATATTCATGATATAACGACAACACATTTAACTTTCAATAATGGAATTCAAGCCCATGTTTTTGTTTCGTGGTTGCACCCCTTTAAAGAGCAAAAACTCGTTGTCGTGGGTGATCGCGGTATGGCTGTTTTTGATGATGGTCTTGATTGGTCTGAGAAGCTTAAACTCTATTCCCATCAAGTAAATTGGGTGGATGGTTTGCCACAGCCCCAAAAAGCAGAGTTTGAGGCTATCCCCTTAAAGCCTCAGGAGCCTCTTAAAATAGAATGTGAACATTTTTTAGATTGTATTAAACATAACTCTACACCACGCACAGATGGCCTAGAAGGTTTAAATGTTTTAAAAGTATTAGACGCCTCCCAACAATCATTAACGAAAGGCGTTGCTGTAAAGTTAGAATGCAATAATAAGGTTGAAAAAAAGCAATTCTATGCCCATGAAACGGCCTGTATTGATGAGGGTTGCAATATAGGAAAAGGTACAAAAATTTGGCACTATTCCCATATCTTAAAAGGAACTAAAGTTGGTAAAAACTGTACTGTAGGCCAGAATGTGATGCTTGGTCCAGATGTTGTTGTGGGGAATAATTGTAAAATTCAAAACAACGTTAGTTTGTACAAAGGTGTTACGTTAGAAGATGGCGTGTTTTGTGGTCCATCTTGTGTTTTCACGAATGTGCACAATCCGCGTGCTGAAGTTGAACGTAAAGATGAATTCCGCCTGACGCATGTTGAAAAAGGTGTAACAATTGGCGCTAATGCCACTATCATTTGCGGCAATAAGCTAGGTGCTTACAGTTTAATCGGTGCAGGAGCCGTGATCACCAAGGATGTTAAACCGCATGCGGTTATGGTTGGCAATCCGGCAAAGCAAATCGGCTGGGTTTCTCATGCTGGTGAAAAACTGGATCAAAGTTTTGTTTGTCCAAGAACACAACAACGGTATGTTCTTAATTCTGGAAAATTGGAAAAAGCAGGGTTAGAAAAAATAATTAAGAGAGAAGTAAGTGCAAAATAAAAAATCTCTCTTGATTGTTATCCCTGATAGACTTTCCGAAATTCTACAAAAAGGTGAAGTAGTCGAGAACTATTATAATCCTGGAAATTTTTTTAGTGAAATCCATATTTTGATGCTCAATGATGATAATCCCTCCGCAGAAGAAGTAAAAAAAATGGTTGGGAAAGCGAAATTATCATTGCATAACTATCCTGTACCAGGAAAATTATTTAAGAAAACCTTGGGATGGCAGCCATTTTTGTTAAAGAAATGGCTGGATGAAGGAAAGAAGAAGTTTTCTTGCCTCTCATATGATCTTATTCGAGTGTATGGTGCCTATTTAAATCTACCGCTAGCGCTTGCCTTAAAGGGTAAGAGGCCTGTTGTAGCGAGTTTACACACACACCCAATAGATGATGTTCATCTCGAAAAACTATCCCTTAAAGAGAAGGTGATAAATTATTTTAACTTGAGACTATGGAAGAATCTCGTTTATGTAGACAAGGTGCTGCCAGCGTATAAAGGTATTGTGAGTTATTTGAATCAGATTCTTGTACACCCAGATAAATATGAAGTGCTTTATAATAAAGTCTTTATGGCTTATCCAAAAAATTTAAAAAATTCATTTGATATCGGAGAACAACTGAGGTTGTTATGCGTAGGCCAGCAAATTGCAAATAAAAATCCTGAAAATATTATTAGATCTCTTCAGCACATTGATAATGTCCAACTGGATATCGTTGGAATGGGTCCCATTAATTGTTATTTGAAAAGTCTAGTAAAACGATTAAATCTTGAGAATAAAGTAAATTTCATTCCTAATATTCCCAATGATATTTTATGCAGTCAGATGCGCTTATATGATTTCTATGTAGGAAACATTGATTGTATTGGCATATCGAAAGTTCTTATGGAATGTTTTCTTGTAAAACTTCCTGTATTGCTAAATATTAATAGTAAAAACTCTACTCCAGAACTCAATAATACTTTATGTCTTCAAGTTCCAAATACAGAAAAGGGATACGTTGATGGCATTGCTAAAATGAGATCTGATAAGGTGTTACGTAAAAGGTTAGCAGAGAGTGCCTACAATCGTGCTCTACAATTGTGGGAGCCAAATAGTATAGAACGGAAGCATGTAAAGATATATCAAGAACTTTTAGGTAATACTGAATCAAATAGGAGTAAGATAAATGATTAATGTGATTAAAAAAATATTTACACATCATCCTTCAGGTGTGGGGCAATCCTATCTTGAGCACATGTTTTTTTCTATGTGCTTATCGTTGAGGGGCGGTGTGATTTTTGTTTCGGGCTTTGTTCATTCTATTTTTCCGTTTTTGTTTGAACGTACAGCTAGTTCTTTTAGTTATAAAAACGTAGAAATGATTGAGAGGCGTTGTGCTAATTTTGAGAAGTCTTTGAATTCTCCATATGTAAGAACGAAGGAAAATGAGATTTGCTTCATTGATCTTATATCTCAGAAAAACCTAATAAAAAAAGAAGTTATGCTATCTTTGGAAAAAACAGTTGATAGTGGCGCATATATTCAAGGACAACCCGTTCGTGATCTAGAAGACAAGCTGGCGCAGTATGTTGGTGTAGAGCATGTAGTCGGATGTGCTAGCGGTACGGATGCTATCTTACTTGCTATGATGGCATTACCACTTGAACCAGGAGATGCAGTTTTAATTCCATCTTTCGGTTTTGTCGCCGCTGCTGAGATGGCTTTATTACTGAAACTAAAACCTGTCTTTGTTGACTCTGATAAGTCAACATTTAATATCCGTCTTCAGGACATAGAAAAAGGTTATGTTGAGGCTAAAAGTAAGGGGTTAAATCCAAAAGCTGTTGTTGCAATTAATACTTATGGATTACCTTGCGATTACGAATTAATTTACCCATTCTGCAAGAAGAATAACCTGTATTTAATTGAAGATTGTGCTCAAAGTTTTGGTGCAAAGTATAAGGGTTCCAAATCCGGAAACTTAGCAGATATAAGTTGTACAAGCTTTTTTCCTTCAAAGCCATTAGGTGGTTATGGAGATGGCGGCGCAATTTTTACAAATAACACAGAATTTGCAGAATCAATGCGTTGCATGCGAACACATGGACAGTCTGCAAAAAAATATCACTATATTATGAACGGCATTAATGGGCGTTTGGATACATTGCAAGCAGTAATTTTACTGGAGAAATTAAAATTATTAGATGGTGAGATAGATGCGCGACAAAAGGTAGCTTCATACTACTCAAATGCATTAAAGGATTTTGTAACAACACCATTTTTGCCTAATGACAGAACTTCAGTTTGGGCTCAATATACATTGCAGCATCCAAACCGTGATCAAATTATTCATCACTTGAAAGAAAAGGGTATTCCAACGGCAATTCATTACCCGATGCCTTTACAAAATCAAGAGCCCTATCAATCTTGCATGGTTACCTCTGGCAATTGTCCTAATGCTTATACATTGTGCAACACAGTATTTAGTGTCCCAATGCATCCATATCTTACTACACACCAACAAGATATGATTATTGAAGCAATAAAGGAAGCTATATTATGAACTACTCAATTAAAAACAAAGTTGTTCTTGTGACAGGTGCAAGTGGTACTGTTGGTAGAAAGCTTATAGAAGGCTTGCTTGATGAGAGCCCGAAGCTGATATATGCTGTTGATCACTCTGAGCAGGGTGTTTTTGAACTAGAGAATATATATAATAGGTCAATAGTTCCTGTAATACCGTTAGTTGCTGATGTTCGTGACAAAAATCGAATGTTTCATCTGATTTCAGAGGTGGATGTTGTTTTGCATGGTGCTGCGATTAAACATGTTCCTATTGCCGAACGCGCTCCATTTGATGCTGTAAGTACAAATATTATTGGGCTGCAAAATATTTTAAATGCCGCGTTGCATCATAATATTGATCGTGTATTATTCATGAGTTCTGATAAAGCAGCAAACCCTACAAATGTTATGGGTAGCACAAAACTCTTAGGTGAGAAAATGACATCGGCTCTAATGAATACATCTTTAGAGTCTAAAAAAACTGTATTTTTCTCCACACGATTTGGGAATGTTGTAGGCTCAAATGGGTCGGTTGTAAACTTATTTACGGACCAAATTTTAAACGGTGGACCACTCACAATTACATCTGGTGAAATGACACGATTTGTGATGGGTATTGATGAAGCGGTGACATTACTTATTGACTCGTTAAAAATAGCTGAGGGCGGTGAAGTGTATGTAATGAAAATGCCCTCTGTTCGCATCCTAGACTTAGCAAAAGCGATGATAGACCATTATGGCAAAGAATTTTCTTTGCCAGAAATAAAAATTGAGCATATTGGGCAAAGGCCTGGTGAAAAAATGTATGAAGAATTAGTCACAGAGGAAGAGGTAAGGCGTACAACTGATGAGGGTGATTTTTTCGTGATTCGCCCTGCTTTTGATCGAGTTTTTTCTCTCTTTAAGGGGCAGAGTGCCAAGGTTAGACCCGTACAAACAGTTGACATAAAAGATTACCGTTCAGACCATGTGCCACTAATGAGTTTAGAGGAAACTTTTAATTTCTTACAAAAACATAATTTGCTCAAGGGGGTATAAGTAAATGCTAATGGTATTAGGAGCAGATGGGTATTTAGGGTGGCCTACTGCCATGTATTTTTCTGAATTAGGATATGATGTTGTTCTCATTGATAGTTATTTAAAAAGAAACTTGATGAAACAGTCTGGTATAAAAAGTCTTTTTGACACACCACGCCTTGAAGAAAGAGTAACTTATTGGAATTGTCGCGCTAAGAAAAGTATGTTCTTTGAGGTTTGTGACATGAATAGTAAACAAGATTTAGATAAGGTTTTTAAAAAATATCAGCCTAACATAATCATCCATTATGCAGAAATTCCATCTGCTCCTTTTTCTATGCAGGACTATAAGTCTGCGCGTTTAACTCTAAGTAATAATTTAATTTCAACGTTAAATTTAATTTATGCCGTCAAAGAATTTGTACCTGATGCTCATATCGTAAAATTGGGCACAATGGGTGAATACGGAACACCAAATATTGATATCGAAGAGGGCTATTTAGAAATCAATCACAAAGGTAGAAAGGATAAGTTTCTATTCCCTAGACAGGCAAGTTCCCTTTATCATACCACCAAAATCCAAGACACAGATCTTTTGAGCTTCTATGTAAGAACATGGGGGCTACGGGTAACGGATCTGATGCAGGGGCCGGTTTATGGTTTGTTTACAGATGAAATGCAAGAAGATGAAAATCTATTTACGCAATTCAACTATGATGAAATTTTTGGAACAGTATTAAATCGCTTCCTTGTACAAGCTGTTATTGGTCATCCCTTAACAGTATATGGATCGGGTGATCAAAAAAGAGGATATTTGAATATCAAAGATACAATGAAATGTATTAGATTGGCTGTTGAGAATCCTGCTGATCCAAGTAAACTTATAATTAGAAACCAATACACCGAAACCTTTACAGTCATGGAACTGGCACGCAGTGTTCAAAAGGCTGCAAATGATCTTGATCTTAACTGTAAAATCCAAAATACTGAAAACCCAAGGGTAGAAAAAGAATCTCACTACTACAATCCTTCAAATAAAGGATTCATGAGTTTGGGTTTGGAGCCTGAAAAGCTGTCGCAAGAGATGTTAATGGACTTTCTTAAAGCCATTATGAAAAAAAGAGATGCAATTCAGACTGATAAAATTGTGACTCATACAAACTGGAAATAAAGATGTCTACATCGCAAAAAATTGACGAAGGCGTGAGTATTGGTTACCCCGATAGCGATGATAGTTCGGTTATTATAGGCAACCCTGCCATCATTCGTTCTGGAAGCGTAATTTATTCCAATGTAAGAATTGGAGACCATTTCCAGTGCGGTCATAATATTTTGATTCGCAGTAATATAGAAATAGGAAACCATGTCATTATAGGTACAAATACAGTACTGGAGGGAAATATAAAAATGGGTTCCTTCATCAAAGTTGAATCAAACTGCTTTATCCCAAGTCACACAACGATTGGTAATCGTGTATTTTTGGGCCCAAATGTCGTTCTAACAAATGATAAATATCCTTTAAAACAACGAGATAAATACACCCCAGCTGGTGTTTCAATTGAAAATGGTGTGACACTTTCTGCAGGCGTAATAGTACTGCCTGGTGTTAAAATTGGATCAGGTAGTTTTGTTGGAGCTGGAACTCTTGTTACCAAAGATGTACCTCCCAATAGTCTTGTGACTGGAGTACCGGGAAAAATACAACCATTACCCCCAAAACTAGTGGAAGAAAATATGGCTTTGAGCTGGAGGAAATATCTTGCTTAAAATTGGCATTCTGGGTTGTGGAAAGCAAGGCAACAAACATGCAAAAGCTATGGCTAAAATTAACCAAATTAAAGTTTTTGTTGCTGATGAGGATCCTAGAAAAGCAAAAAAATTGGCAGAAGAATACAGTTTTCATTACGCTGATTCTTTGTGGGAATGTGCCTTAGATGCAATTATAATTTGCACTCCAACTCGTTTTCATTTTGATTCAATAAAAAGTGCTTTTGAGAAAAATATACATGTTTTTTGTGAAAAACCTCTCGTAAGTAGTTCTGATGAATTCAAAGAAATAAAAGAATTATATAAAAACTCTCAATCAATTTTATATATTGGATTTGTTTATAAGTTTTCTCCTGTCATTGCAGAAATTCATGGTTTTTGCATGAAATATAAAAAATCTTTAGGCAATCCTTTACATGCAATATTTCGTATAGGTGGTCGTGGTAACCACCAGGTATGGAAGCACAAGGAAGCTGCCGGTGGAGTTATTAATGAAATGCTTGTTCATATGCTAGATCTTACTTATTGGTTTTTGGGAGAACTTAAAATTGTAAGTAACTTTTACAATGCCTGCATGAAACCCAAAAGAGTAATTAACGGCAAGACAGTCATTGCAGATCAGCCTGATTACATTACGTTATCTGCTCAGTCAAACAAAGGAGCACACGTTCTGTTTCAGGCTGATTTTGTTACTCAAAATTTTTCTCAATATTTTGAAATTGTTTTTGAAAATGGTAGTTGTTTTGGCTCTATTGAACAGGGGGTAAATTCATTTTTCCATCTTAATGGCAGCGAAAGAATAATCCTTAAGAATGTTCCTAATAAAAATTTATTTGGATTACAAATCACCTATTTTCTTAATCTTATTAAAAATAGATCTGAACAGGTTATTAACACTCTACAAGACTATGAGGCAGTCGAGCATATGCTGCAACAGATTGAGGAACACTGATCATAATGAAAATATTACATGTTGGCAATCTGGCAAATAATTCATATAAGCTGGCAAAGTTCCAGCGAATACTTGGGTGCGATGCTCACCTTGAACTACACAATTATCAATTATCAACCGGTGATAACCCTGCAAAAGAAGATCCAGAACTGTTAAATAACTTTCCTGATTGGATTTATGTTAATTCAAAAGCTGTAGAACCTACATTTATGAACAGAATAAATCTTTTTAAAAGAGGCGCGCGTTTTATTAAGAGGACGCACGCAGGCATTAAAAAAGGATGTACTTATGACGTGATTCATGCGCAGGCAGGTTCTCCTATTTATGCGCAGTTTTGGAGTAGAGATAAGTTTTTTTCTCAATGCACAGGCAGTGATCTGCGTGATGTCGCATTTAGGAAGTCGTTTGAAGGATTTTTATTGCGTCGTGCTTATCAAAAATCAAAATGTGTATTTTTCACCAATATTGACCATTGGAAATATTTGGAGGAATTGAACATTAAGAACACATGTTTTTTACCTAATCCATTAGATCTTAATTATATGAAAAATATCAAAGCTGATGTTAAGTATCAAGGGTATGACTTTGTTATTTTTCACCCCGTGCGTCATTCATGGAAAACACCATACTTGGATATGAAATCAACCAAAGGAAATAATAAATTAATCAATGGTTTTGCAAAATTTGTTAAGAAAAAACGTGTTAATGCATTGTTGGTATTGCTAAACTCCGGCCCCGACGTTGCTGCGAGTCAGGCTTTAATCCATAAACTGGGGATTCAGGAAAACACAAAATTTATTTCACGTCAAAATAAAGAAGGTTTGTTGCATCATATCAAGGCTTGTGATTTGGTGGCAGACCAGTTTGAAATAGGCGCCTTTGGTGGAGCGGCATTGGAAGCTATGGGTTGTGGAAAGCCCCTGTTAACTTATGCAGATAAGACCTCGTTAACAAAATGCTACGGAGATCATCCTCGTATATTCAATGCATTCACGGATGAAGAAATTTACGAAAGTTTGTGTGAATCAATTGACTCACCACTTGACTCTGTGGGAGAAGAACTCATGCGCTGGATGAGCTTAAAGCATGACTGGGAAAAAGTATCCCAAATGGTTTTAGACGTATATAATTGCTAGAAAAATATGTGAGAAGATCAATGTCAGAAAAAAACGTTTTAAAAAGGCTAACTATCCCACATTCAGTTGTCAATCATGACAACTACAGAGTTGATTTTTTACAAACTGATGATTGGTCGAAGATTAACCAGTATATGAATGGTTGTCAGGAATTTAATGTTGTGGATCGGGAGCAGGACACAAAGCTTTCAGCTAAATTATTTTATTATGGTGCTCCCTTGTCCATAAAAGAAGTTATAAAAAAAATTATTAGAAGAAGGTCTGGATCATTAATTGCTCATGGGATACCTGTAATTAAAAGGCAAATTTCAGCTAATGACGCCAAATTATTTTGTGACAATGTATTGAGATTGGCAGATAATAAAAAGGTTCAAGTTATTGAGTTGATGACATCATTTTTAACACCTGAGCATGAGAGCCAAGTTATTGTTGATGTGTTTAGAAAAAATGATTTTAGGTGTCAAGAGCTTATAACAAATGTTATTGATTTAACACAAGAAGAGGATGACATCTTTGCTTCGTTTAGGAACTCGGCAAAAACCGGTTATCGTAAAGCTGAGAAGGCTGGAGTGGAATTTCATCATTGCCATACAATAGAAGACTATTTAGAGTTTGTTAAGCAAAAGCGTGCTATTAAAAATAAGTTTTTTACCGATGATAAAGAAGT
>CACKTD010000014.1 GCA_902603055.1 Coxiellaceae bacterium
TGTCTCAAAAATGATTGATGAATATCCAATACGAAAAATTCGCGTTATCGAGGGAGTCTTTAAATTAGAAAACGTATTGCTTTCAAAGCGTGATGCGATTGCACTGAGTAAATTTGACGATGTGAGCGAGCCAAAAACCCTCAAAGAACTCAAAAATTTAAAAGAGCAAGATGATGATTGCTGTAACCCAACGTGCAATATTTCATAATCAGGATTAATTTTTAACAAAAATCTGTTAACCTATATCTGAGGGTTAATATTGAATAAAGCGCTAGTTATTGGGGCAGGTCTGGGTGGTATTGCCACAGCTCTTCGTCTCAAGTCTCAAGGTTATCAAGTCGAGTTAATTGATCAGCTAGATCAATTAGGTGGTCGTGCACGTAGCTTTTGTCATGAGGGATTTAAGCATGATGCTGGGCCAACAGTTATAACTGCACCATTTCTTTTTGATGAATTATTTCAGTTATTTAATAAAAAAAGGTCAGATTATGCTGAGTTTGTTGCACTGGATACGTGGTATGATTTTTATTTTGCTAAAAATCGTCAGCAATTTCGCTATCAACAGGACTTAGAAAAAATGTCAGCTGAGATTGCGAAATTCAACCCAGACGATGTCGATGGGTACCAACGACTTTTAAAAGCATCCGAACAAATATTTCATATTGGTTTTACGAAATTAGGTGATCAGCCTTTTACTAAATTTACGACCATGTTGAAACAAATCCCTCATCTTTTAAGGTTGGGTAGTTTTAAAACCCTGAGCCAATTTGTAAATAAGTACATCAAACATCCTGAACTTAGACAAGCATTTAGTATTCATTCTTTATTAGTGGGTGGTAATCCATTTGATACGACTTCCATTTACGCACTCATTCATTTCTTAGAGCGAAAATGGGGTATTCATTTTTGTATGGGTGGAACGGGTGCATTAGTGAATGCACTTGGTCAATTAATGAGGGAAGAGGGGATAACAATTCATCTTAATACGCCCATCAAATCAATTTTAGTCGCTGGAAATAAAGTAACTGGTTGCTTGGATCAACAGGGTCAGAAGCATTTTGCGGATCTCATTGTCTTTAATGGGGATCCTAGTTATGCGTATCAATCGTTACTTCCTACAAATTTGAAAAGACAGTTTTTTAGACGACCAGATTACCATCTACATCACTCTATGGGGCTTTTTGTGCTGTTTTTTGGTGCCAAACAAACTTGGCCCAACGTATCACATCACACCATTTGGATGGCCCCACGTTTTAAATCATTATTAAATGATATTTTTAATCGAAAGATTTTAGCGGATGATTTTTCTTTATACCTTCATCGACCTACAGCTACGGATTCTAGTTTTGCACCAGCAGGTTGTGACTCATTTTATGTATTGTGTCCTGTGCCTAATTTATTGGGCGCAATTAATTGGAGCCAATCTGCTCAAAAGCTCCGTGATCGTATTGTTGAAGCGCTTGATCAGTCTATTTTGCCAGGGTTAAGTCAGTCGATAACAGCTGAATTTTGGATGACACCAGAGGATTTTAAAAAAGATTATTCAAGTGTTCATGGGGCTGGATTTTCAATTGCACCGGTACTCACACAATCAGCCTATTTTCGTTACCATAATCAAGATCCAACGTTGAGGAATTTATTTTTTGCTGGCGCAGGTACTCATCCAGGTGCTGGTATTCCTGGGGTTTTGACTTCGGCAAAAGTGGTTGAAAAATGTGTTCAAAAGTGGCAAACAGAAGAGTTAGCAAATGCATGATGCCAGCCATTATCATCGATATCATCCAAAGGAATTATTAAAGAAATTTGGTCGTAGTTTTTATTGGGCAGAATGGTTTCTATCTCAGGATGCTGCACATGATGCTGTTAAACTTTATCGGTTTTGTCGGTATCTAGATGATATGGCAGACACAGACGATCCAAAACAACATGCCATACTGCGCGAATTACAGTCCTCCATTCTAAATGTTCAAACTCGTCCAAATCATCCCATTATAAATGATGTAGTGCTTCTTCAAGAAAAATACCAATGGTCTTGGGATGTCATTATGCTATTGATGAATGGTATATTGCAGGATATTACACACCAGCATATATCATCAGACTCCGAACTTATTCAGTATGCATATCATGTTGCAGGGACAGTAGGAATCCTAATGACACCTATTTTAGGTGGTTGTGATGATCGTGCGTATTCACATGCAATTGATCTAGGTATTGCGATGCAACTAACGAATATTTGCCGAGATATTCTTGAAGACGCAAAAATGGGACGTATTTATCTTCCATTGGATGGTTTAAGCGCTGAAGAGATAATCCATGTCGCAAAGACCCCCAATCATCCGATATGTTTGCAAATACAAGCAAAATTAGTTGACGTGCTTTCCATAGCAGACCAATATTATGCTTCTGGCAGAGCAGGTATAAAATACCTAAAGAAAGAAAATCAACGTAGTATACATGTTGCATCACAATTGTATCAATCCATAGGACATACCTTAATGAAACAAAACTGTCGTTGGTGGAAAGGCAGGGTAGTGGTGTCTGCATGGAAAAAATGTTGGCTAGTTTTGAAAGTTTTTACTCGGTTTAAGGAAGCTTCCACGATTGATGGGCACCAGAACGTTCGAAATATGTATTTGAAAGGTTTTCCTTATGTCCAAATATGATCTAATCATCGTTGGTGCTGGATTATCAGGTCTTTTACTTGCACACCGTTTAAGAAATAGTGATCAACGTATTTTATTGATTGGTCCAAAGGATGATCGGCAACAAACCATCTCTTTTTGGTGTCATCAAAATGAGAACCAATGGTATCTTAAATATCAGAAAAAATCATGGGATCGATGGTGTTATCAGGATACAAATGTTGCCTACTTACATCAATCCAAAAAATATCAATACACCAGTTTAGATGCGATGTCATTAAGACAAGACATTCGTAACCAATTGGAAAGTTGTAAATCCCTAGACCTACAGGAAGCATGGGTTGAAATAATTACAAAAAATGATAATGGATTTCATTTGGAAGTTTCCGGAGAAGTGATTCACTGTCATCATTTAATTGATACAAGACCACCCCAAATGGGCCAAAAAACATATTGCCAACACTTTTTAGGGATGGAGCTTCAGTTTGAACATGGATTTACCCAACCCATTATTATGGATTTTGAAGGAACTCATTCATCAGCAGTCAATTTCACTTACGTGCTTCCATTTAGTTCAAATCGTCTTCTCATTGAATCGACTTTTTTTTCATATCCTGGGTCCATAAACTATGAGTCGTACATTGAAAAGTGGATGATCAAAAATACAGGATTTCGTCTTAAAGATGTGACTGTGGTGATGCAAGAGAAGGGCGTTATTCCAATGTGCAATTACACACAGTATGATCTTAAAATACCACGCGTTGGATTAGCTGGTGATGCGATGCGACCTGCATCGGGGTATGCATTTTTAAACTTGCTGAAACAAATCGATCAAGTGGTATCTGATTTTGAGAACCGTCGAAATTTAAAGACTTTATCTGTGCATCCCTTTTGGGTAAAAACCATGGATCGAATATTTTTAAACGTATTACAAAGCTACCCTAACATCGCTCCATATTGTTTTATGCAATTAGCACATCATATGCATGCTGATGAATACGTCGCTTTCCTTCAGGCACATTGTAAGCTGCAAACGTGTTTGAAAGTTGTTTCAAAACTACCAAAATGGCATTTTATTAAGTATGGAATCTTTGGGTACGCACTTTAATATTTTATTCCTTTTAATCTGGTTGTTCGGTGTGCCGCATGGCGTCTTTGATTTATTATTCATCCAAGAGCAAGCAGATCACTCATGGATGAAAATGTTATTTGGTGTTTTTGTCTACGTTCTAATGGTTTGGGGCGTAATTTCTTTATGGTTATTTTTTCCATTAACAAGCTTAATAATTTTTTTAGTAATATCAACACTTCATTTTGGAAGAACTAATCAATTATTTTCTTTTGAAAAAGTAAATGATATTGTATCTTGGATGACTCATGGAGGAGTTGTCACCTTCTTTTTACCCTGGTTTGGATTTAATCAACTCATCCCTATTTTTAATGCACTAGGAGTGATCGATGTTACGCTACTTTTGTATTTTTTAAATGGGATGATGGTCATTTGGATCAGCGCCTGTTTACGATACGTTTTCACAAAAAAAACTTTTGATTTATTTGATTTAGAAACCATAGTATGGATATTGCTTACAGTATGCTTACCTCCACTGCTTGTATTTATGTTTTATTTTTGTTGTTCTCATGCCAATAAACACTATTACTGGATTTTTAAAACACGTGGGAACTTAATCCAAAAAAACAAAGTAACACTATCCGCTATTCTTTTGATGACATGGTTGTTGGGATTATTCATATATTGGGATTTTTATCAGATTAATTGGGCTAGTGCTGCTATTAAAACATGCTTTATTGGTTTAGCTGCATTAACTGTACCACATATGTTGATGATTGACTTACTCAGTAGTTTCAAGCAACGAATAATTTAAATCAAGAGGTGTCCAGTTTGGAGGGACTTCACTGAGAGGTTTTTCCCACAGCCCAATCATTAAGCCACCACCACCAGCACCAGTGACCTTAGTTGCAATTGCACCATGATTGCGCATGGTTGAACTGATTTCCTTTAAGTGATCACTCATTAGATCCCATTGTGTAAAGCAGTCATTTGCAAGATCAAGACCACGCTTAACCAACATGATACCGTTGCCATCTCTTTGACTAAGTCCAGATTTCACAAGGCCAGTTGCAACTGCCATCTGTTCATCTAAATCAGGTCGATGCATTTTTTCAACTGATAAAACACATTGTTTAGTTGGGCTGACTTCATCACTATGGCATAAGTAAAAATGGCCTATAAAATCAACTTCAATTAGCTCAATGGGTTTGTTCTTTTTAAAGTAGATCGCTTGAGGATAGATAACGCCCATGATATCGATACCGCTACTTTTTCCATGGAAATAATCTTCTAAATGTTTAGCTAGCGCATATAATTTTTCTGCGCACGGTTGTTCCTTATGAATGACATGATATGCTAATTCTGCAATCACTACTGAGAAAGCAGCTGAAAATCCACAGCCTAACGCAATTGGGATATGGTTATCGAGATGTATATGTCCTTTAAGTGGAGCGATGGGTTGCTTTAAAAATTGCATAGCAATTGACCAAACGTGATTGAAGTGATTATCAAGCACCCATTCTGCTTGATGCGTATTGGCTGTATAATCAGTATCTGGTTGAGGGGTGTAGTCCAAAGTAATTTGTTTTGAATGGTGTGGTACTACAATGCCCGGATGACCTCTAACTACCGCATGTTCGCCAACTAGAATCAATTTAGCATGTCGTGTAAATGTCATTTTGCTCATAAGGTTTTATAATGCTTGAAATGATTTAAAAAATCACTAAAAAATTGTTGTTGTTCAATGGGATAAATAATATGGATGTTACAGCCTGCATCCATTGTTGTTAAGGGTTTAAATTTAGGTTGCGATTGACAGAACATATCTAAATCTTTAAAAAATGCATGTGATTCTTCTGTACGATAATTAACCCCAACAGATTCCAGTAGTTGATGCATGTCTTTTGAATCCTCGATACTAAGTTCGACGATGGTCTGCCAATTCTTTTGAGTTAATGCATCAATCAATTGGTTAACTCGATTGTTTGCACGCTCGATTCGAGCATCTAAATTCGATGATTGACTAATGATGGTATGTGCTTTAGAGGAACTTGTTTTTTTTGGGTTTTTTGAAAATAAAATGATGTCATGTTTTATTTTAAAGGGCATATCCATTGAAAATATATCTTCATTTTTCCATACAGTAATGGGACTAAAGAAGCTTCGGCATGAGGATCCTGATCCACGTTGACTTAACTGGGCACGTTCGAGTTTTGACAAACTTCTTTTTAGATTTAAATACGTATAAGAAAATTGATACACAGCCTCTGTGATTGCAGCCATACTGGATGCTGAGCTGGCAATCCCAGCACTCATCGGAAATTTATTAAAGCATGATACAGTAATAGGTTCATGTATTTGTAGTTGTGATTTTAAAAATGAGATATGTTTCAGGGCTTTTTGTTGTTCAGGTAATGTTAATACGGTATCAGGATGATTCACCCAGGCATCTTCTTGTTCCCCTAATGTTACTGTGCAGGAGGATGTTAAGTGGGGCAATGTGATTGACAGACTATGATTTGCGGGTTTATTTTTTTCGGTATTACTTTTCCCCATATATTTAATGAGGGCTATATTACTAGGCATCGATACAGTTGTTTTCATGATCTAATTTCCAAGACATTTACAATTTTAGGGTGTGATCTTAATGTAGGGATACACGTATGGGCTTTTGATTTTTTAGTTAATACCAACATCACATCCGCACCTAAAGCACCACAACCTCTAGCATGAACAATAAATGGTACTGATTTTAAATCATCTAGAACATTTAGTGTGTTAGGATGTACTAAGTTTTGTTTGATTTGTTGTTTTTGAAATTGTTCTAAGGCGCTGATCAACTTGTCTAGTTTCTTGTGAGTAAGAGCATTTTGAGCCATTAGAGTATAGTTGTGAAGTGCATCAAAGTCATGATTTTCAATTTTGTTAAGGTGTTCATGGGTGATGATCTTTGGTTGCATTTGGCAAATAATCATATCTACCTCATCATATAGCCAATCATGGAGTTGAATGGAATTTGAATTGCGATCAACGGATACAATCCCTTTTTGATGTTGTGATAAAAAATCCAATCCACTCGGCTGTAGTCCTTGTTGAGATTGCCATGCAAATTGTAGATACCAACTATACCATTCTTCTAAGGTTTCACATTTCAATTGTTGGCACTTCAAAAGATATTCTCCTAAAAAACGAAAAACTGCACTTGAACGCCCAAATCCTCCAATTTTTTGGTAGGGGTCATCAATTTCAAGTGTGAGGTCATCAAAGGTTTTAGGATAAGAAGATTGTAACATAGCATAGATTGGTTCAGTGGCATAGCTAGAGCCATTATGTAACGCCAATTTAAATTTAGGCATGAAATTAATGAGTATTCCGCAGCCATGATTACAAGCAGCATACTCACCAATTAAAAATAGTTTACTGCAAAGTGCTTGGTTGAATAAAGGCTCAGACATGAGTGCTATTTTCTTTGATTAACACTTGAATGATACTTTCAGTGATAGCTTCACCTGCTTTTACACGCTTAATTAACAAGTTCTTAATAAGATGGTGGTGTGGTGGTTTGAGTTGAAAGGGAGTGAGTAAATTTTCAATGTGTAGGCGCATATGTCCTGCAACAATTCCTTCTCCAGTTAATGCATGGAGTGCGGCAAGATTTTGCAGTAAGCCAATACCAAGCATGATTCTACGAAGTGTACATGCATCGGGGTTCCCCATGATTTTTAGATTCGTCTGGGCAATGGGATGGTTTTTAGTAACACCACCCACAGTACCAATTTGTAATGGCATTTTAATTTCACCATGTAAATATCGCTCTTTTATTTTCCATGAGGTAAGGGGTTGATAACGACCGGTATGGGCAGCATATGCATGACCTCCTGCCTCCACTGCACGCCAATCATTGCCAGTGGCAACACAAAGTGCATCAATTCCATTAAAAACACCTTTGTTATGTGTTGTAGCACGATAGGGGTCCTCAGTCGCAAAATGATACGCCATGGCAATTTTTTCAAGGTGGTCTTGATCTTCATGGAATACGGAAAGTTTCGCATGTGATAATGATTCGGTTTGCAAGTTAGATAAAATACCCATAATTGCTTTTATCCCTAGTTTTTTCTCCAATTGAGATTGAATGAATGCTAATGCTTGATTCATAAGATTTGCACCCATGGCATCACAGGTATTAATTTGAACAACCACTATTTCAAAACCATTAGTTTCTTTATATTGAATAGAATGAATGCCACCACCTCTTCGGTGAAGGCCTGTTAAGATATTTTGATGGACTTGTTCGATTAAAGAATCTTTTATATCGTTAATTGTTTTTTCGAGATTAGAATGTTGGTCTTTTTTTGGGAATGGAATATGACCAAGTAACAAATTTTTGCCAGCATCAGTTTTTATACCCCCATATTGATTCACCCATTTTGCCATTTTAGCAACCCCGGCAATAATGGATGTTTCTTCAACAGCCATGGGAATGTCATAATAAACCCCATCAATCAATACATTAGGAATGATTCCAAGAGGAACGTGCAGGTAGCCGATTGAGTTTTCAATCCATTGATTGGCATAATCAGGCCACCCACTTGGCAGAGTTTCTGTAAATATCTGCCAGTCTGCAGGATCTAGTGTATTGGATTGGCGTAGATGGTGCAGTCTTTCTCGAGTATTTAATTGATAAAACTTTAGTTTTTTTTGATTCATTATTTGTTTATTGTAAATAATTTTATACGAATCTGTAAATAGGCGAATTTACTCAAAATTTTAGTTTAATTATATTGACTATTTCACTATCATAAACCTATTGGAGATTATAGATGTTTGAAAATACCATATGAAGACAGATAGACATACAGATTTCATAGATTCCCTTCAAGACTTTTATCTTGAATTATTAGATTATAATGAACAAAAAACTAAACTTATGAATTTCATTTCTACAGAAACTACAAAAATAAACTCTATAATATCGCAATTACAAGATTTGGCTCTACAATTGCATCAGCTTATCAATGGCGATGAAAACCAAAACCCAAATGAGGACTTATTTTCAAAGTTTATAAGGATATTGGACCCGAGCACATCCATAATCTCGTCAGGAAAGTTTTCTTGTCAATTTCTTGATGATTTGATAAAAGATTTTCAGGCTTTCGGTCTATCTATTCATTTAGATAGTTGGAATCCACAAATGTGTTGGAGTGCACATGTTAATATTTGTTTCAATTTACATAGTTTCAATAATGGTAATGATAGTATTAGTAAGTATTTAATGGACATTGCATGCCAAGCCCAATGGTTTCCAGATATTAAAAACTTGAAATTCAATTTAGACAATTTAAATAGAAAACTTGGAACCGAGTA
>CACKTD010000015.1 GCA_902603055.1 Coxiellaceae bacterium
TTAATGCCAAATACATAATAGGTCTAATTTCAATTTGTCCATTTATAACTACTGGTCGCTCTATAATATTATGCATACCTAAAATTGCAGCTTGTGGTGGGTTCAAGATGGGGGTTGATAACATTGAACCAAATTTTCCTGCATTAGTAATAGAAAATGTTCCACCTGACATATCATCAAGTGTTAACTTACCATCACGTGCCTTAATTGCAAGTTCCTTGACTGCCATCTCTAGTTCAGCTAAAGATAGACGATGAGCATCTCTAATAATTGGTACAACAAGTCCTCTGTCTGTTGATACAGCAATACCAATATCTTGGAAATCCCTATAAACAAGATCTTTACCATCAATACTTGCATTAGCTTCAGGAAATTGTTGCAATGCAACACAACATGCCTTTATGAAAAAGGACATAAAACCCAGTTTGATATTATGGTGTGACTCAAATTCTTTTTTATAGTTTGCTCTTATCTTCATTACTGCATGCATATCAACTTCATTAAATGTTGTTAGGCAAGCTGTAGATTGTTGAGCATCTAATAACCTTTCAGCAATTTTTGCTCTAATTCTAGTCATCGCCACTCTTTTTTCTTGTCTAATGGATACTGATTGAGCTCTCAAAATATCAGACTTCATAACTCGACCTTTAGAACCAGTTGCTTCAATTTGCTGGGTAACTGGAGAAGATTGTAGAAGCTTTCTTACTGATGGACTCATACGAGCACCATCGTCTATTGCAGTATTTGCAGCAACTGATTTCGATTCTACAGGTGGTGATGTAGGTTTATCATCTAATTGAGTTTTTGATTCAACTGAATCAATTGCACTAGCTGCAACTTCTTTTTCCTCAAATATAACTAAAACATCACCTGTTTTTACTTTGTCACCCGATTTAACTTTGATGTTTTCAATCTGACCAGAACTTGGAGCAGGCACCTCAATCATTATTTTATCAGTTTCTAGCTCAATCAATACAGTTGATTCATTAACCAAATCACCCTTTTTACAATTTATATTGGCAACAATAGCGTCAGGTACTGATTCAGGTAGTACTGGTACAGTGATATCTAATGACATGAATAAATTCCTTTAATTGGTTAAACTTCAAAAGCATCCTTTACTAACTGCATTTGTTCCTCAAGATGCTTTGCATAATAGCCAGCAGCTGGTGAAGCAGCTGGTTGTCTACCCGTATACATTAGCGTTTTTCCGCTTGGTAAACAAGAATTAAATTTCTCTTGTAATCGATACCAACCACCTTGGTTTTTATGTTCTTCTTGACACCAAATAAACTTATCAACTTTTGTATATTTTTTTAGTATATCCTGAAACTTTGACTTAGGAAAAGGATATAATTGCTCGATTCTAATAATTGCAGTGTTTAATTTATTTTCATCACGATATTGTAGTAAATCATAATAGACCTTACCGTAACAAATTATTAGACGATCGGTATCATTAAACTTCTCATGGTCTCCAATTATTAGCTGAAATTCACCATGACTTAGTTCTTCTAGCTTAGAGCTAGCAGCAGGCAACCTTAAAAGGCTTTTTGGGGTAAAGACAATTAGTGGTTTTTTATAGTTACGTTTTAATTGTCTACGTAACAAATGAAATATCTGTGATGGCATTGTCGGCACACACACCTGAATATTTTGTTGACCACTTAATTGTAAAAATCGTTCAATACGTGCAGATGTATGCTCTGGACCCATACCCTCATGCCCATGTGGTAGTAATAATACTAAGTTAGATGCCTGGTCCCATTTTTGTTCTCCTGAGGTAATAAATTGATCAATAATTACCTGCGCACCATTTGCAAAATCACCAAACTGTGCTTCCCATATGACCAACTCATTTTCAGTTTGTATGGAGTAGCCATATTCAAAACCCAGAACAGCCTGTTCACTTAATGTTGAATTATGAATATTTACATTGGAGGAAATAGCCTTAAGAACAGGATAAGAATTGCCGGTCAATTCGCAATGGACATAAGCGTGTCGATGAGAAAAAGTACCTCTTTCGACATCTTGACCAGTTAGTCTTAAGCTAAAACCTTCTTTTAGCAAAGATGCATAAGCAAGCATCTCTGCCATACCCCAGTCTAAACTTCTTTGCCCATCAATCATTAACTGTCTTTGTTTATAAACATTTTGAATACTTCGATGCGGTTGAATGCTATCCGGTATTAATGAAATTTTTTGACCAAGCTCTTTTAAAATTTCGCCACTTACTTTTGAATCATAAGCTTCTTCCCAATTGAAATTGTCTAAATGAACGTATTGTGCATGATACTCCGTGACTTTATACGGTGAAATTATTTCACCTGAACGAAGCTTAGATTTAATACGATTGACACTATCATTAAAATCGCCCTGTGTAAGAACTCCTTCTTTAATTAATTTATTTTTATAAATCTCGATAGCGGTGGGATGACTCTTAATAAACTTATATATTTGTGGTTGAGTCATCGAGGGCTCATCACTTTCATTATGTCCTAGTCGCCTATATCCAATAATTACGATAAAAATGTCTTTATTGAATTTATCGATATAATTAGATGCAATAATTGTTGCTTTGTAAACACTTTCAGGACAATCAGCATTAGCATAAATTATTGGTGCTTGGACAAATTTTGCAATATCTGCACATCCAAATGAGGATCGTGTTTGGTCTTTTAATGTTGTAAAACCAATATTATTATCAAGTACAATATGTACCGTACCACCAATACCATACGCATATGTTTCACTCATGTTGAGTGATTCCATCACAATACCTTGACCACTAACAGCTGAATCACCATGTATTACAACAGCTTTTGAATTCATCTTTTTAGCATTTGCCTTAACTTCCCCCATAACAACAGGATATATAAACTCGAGATGGGATGGATTACAGGCAAGCGAAACATGAATACTATCGTTGTTAATTAACAAATGTGAGTCATAACCTAAATGATATTTTACATCACCGCTGGTATTTTTAGTTTTATTATGAACTCCTGTAAACATATCATAGATTGTCTTAGTACTCATACCACAAATATTTGTCATAACATTCAAGCGGCCCCTATGCGCCATTCCAATTGTAACCGACTGAACACCATTTTTTGAATAACTTTCAAGCAAAGTATTTAAACATGGAATTAATGACTCTAAACCCTCAATACCAAATCGTTTCTGACCAACATACTTAACTGACAAGTTTTTCTCAAATAACTCGGCGCGTAATAGATCATTTAGAATATTAATCTTTTTGTTAATTTCTAAAGAGATATTGGATTCTATTTGGGAATTTAACCAATTCACCTTAGCCACATCAATGAGAAAACTATGGTCAATTGCTAACTTGCCACAATATTGTGAAAGATACGTAGTCGGTATTTTGCCTTTTAAATTATATCCAAACTGATTAAAATCAGATATTTCTGGAGGTGTAACCCTAGGATCTAATGGATTTGTGTCCGCAAAACGATATCCAATTGACTGAACAGCTGATAAAATATCATCTTTCACCTCAAGATGTGAACTAGACACCTTGTCATCGTTACTAAAGGTTTTAAGAACGTCGTCTTTCGATAGGGAAGTAAAATCAGAATGTACTTTTTCTAAATTTAACTTCTCTACAAGATCATTTTTATCATATTCTAGAGATTCTAAGTAGTTTAGGTTTTCTGCGGAGAGTGACTGTGTATCTTGAAAATCCTTGTAATCTTTTTTCATTTACTTTGCTTCCGCAATCTTTTTCTGGATGTTATGTATCGCCTTATTAGGGTTTAATCCTTTTGGACAAACGTTTGTACAATTCATGATATTGTGGCAACGATATAGTCTCCAAAGACCCTCTAAATCTTTTAAACGTTCTTCAGTAGTTACATCTCGACTATCCATTATGAAACGACATGCCCATAATAAACCAGCAGGTCCTACAAATTTATCTGGATTCCACCAGAAGGACGGACAAGCAGTTGAGCAACAAGCACATAAGACACATTCATAAAGACCATTTAACTTTTCTCTTTCTTTTGGTGATTGTAAATATTCACCATCTTCAATCTTTCTTTTCTCAGCTTTTAGAAATGGTTGAACAGAATTATATTGTTTGTAGAATCTATCCATATCAATAATAAGGTCTCTTACTACAGGCATCCCTGGCAATGGTCTTATTGACATTTTGTCAGGTAAATCTGCAAGCTTAGTTAAACATGCCAAGCTGTTTTTACCATTAATATTTAATCCATCAGAACCACATACACCATGAGCACATGATCTACGATATGCAAATGTAGGGTCTTGCGATTTAATTACTTCTAAAGCATCTAACAACATAATTCCTTTAACGTCAGATTTCTTTATATTGTAAGTTTGCATATAAGGTTTACTGTCTTTGTCTGGATTATATCGATAAACTGAAATTTCTAACATATTAACCGTCTCTTTTTGTATCAAAAGGTATTGGTGGAACTAGTTTAGTCTTATCACTTACCTTTCTTGAAGCACAACGTCCACCTTCAAAAGAGACAGAGTGTTTATGCCAATTTTTATCATCGCGCTCTGGATAATCTTCCCTGGAGTGCGCGCCTCTACTTTCCTTACGATTCTTTGCACAAAGTGCTGTATGGTATGCAATCAATATTAAATTTTGAAGTTCAAGTGATTCAATTCGATCTAAATTAAATGAATTTGATTTATCAAGAAGTGTTAGCTCATTACAAATTGAATCTTTCAGAATCTCTAACTCTTTAAATCCTTCATCCATTGCATCACCAGATCTAAATACTCCAAAATCAGCTTGCATAATATCTTGCATTTTGGACCTTAATTCTGATGATTGAGGACCTTTTTCACGTTTCTCTAAAGAGTTAAACCTTGAGAATGCTTTGTCAATATCATCCGAATTAGATTTCTTAACATCATAACCAGAATCAAGCACATCATTAATATGAATCGCAGAGGCTCTTCCAAATACAACTATATCTAATAGAGAATTTGCCCCTAAGCGATTAGCTCCATGTACAGAGACACAAGCACACTCTCCAGCGGCATATAATCCAGAAACAATTGTATCGTTCCCCTTCTTATCCAAAGTTAAAACCTGACCATGAATATTTGTTGGAATGCCCCCCATTAAATAGTGGCAAGTAGGTATAACAGGAACAGCAGCTTCATTAGGGTCAACACCTGCAAAACTTTTCGCAATTTCGGTAATCCCTGGCAATCTCTTTTTAAGAACATCTGGTCCTAAATGATCTAGCTTTAAGAGAGTATAAGCTTTATCAGGCCCAGCGCCACGTCCTGCTCTTATTTCTAACATTGATGACCGTGCAACAACGTCTCTACAGGCTAAATCCTTTTCATGTGGAGCATATTTTTCCATGTAGCGCTCACCTTTTCCATTAACTAAATAACCACCTTCACCACGGCAGCCTTCAGTCATTAAAATACCTGCACCATAAATACCAGTTGGATGAAACTGCCACATTTCCATATCTTGCAATGGATAGCCGGCTCTTAGGGCCATAGCCATACCATCACCGGTACAAGTGTAGGCATTTGTTGTTGATGCATATATTTTACCAGCTCCACCAGTTGCTAGAATGGTAAACTTCGACTTAAAGTAACAAAGCTCCCCTGTTTCCATGCACATAGCAATAACACCAGTAATGACATTATCATCAGATTTAACAAGATCAACAGCAAACCACTCATTAAAGAATTCAGTATTTATTTTTACATTTTGTTGGTAGAGAGTATGCAACATTGCATGACCTGTTCTATCTTCAGCACAACAAGTCCTGTGCACTAACTTTTCACCATAATTTTGTGACTGACCACCAAAAGCTCTTTGGTAAATTTTTCCATTGTCTAAACGAGAAAATGGAAGGCCCATATGTTCTAGCTCAAGTACAGTATCAGGCGCATGATGACACATATATTCAATCGCGTCCTGATCACCTAACATATCTGATCCAACAACACTATCATACATGTGCCACTCCCAGCGATCTTCAGTATCAACGTTTGCTAATGCTGCATTTACACCACCTTGAGCTGCTACTGTATGCGATCTTGTTGGAAACACCTTACTGATTACCGCAACTTTGCGTTTTTTTTCTGCTAGACCGAGTGCAGCTCTTAATCCAGCTCCACCACCACCAATTACAATTGCATCGAACTCTCGTATATTCTTCTTTTTTAAAACCATACTATCATTATAACCCAAATAAACATTAAAGTAAGATATAAATTGACTAAAATATTAGAAAATAGCTGCATTTTTGATGGAATATAATCTGTGATTACAGTCCATGTACCCATTTTGGCATGAAAAAATATAGATAAGAACACAATACTAATGATCAATTGGTTTCCGATATAATCTAGATCTAAACGATAACCCATAAATAAATATGGGACTAAAAATAGCAAATATACGAAGAGTACCAATGCCGTAGATCGCTGTAACCTCCAAAATAATAAACCATTCATAAGAAATAAACCTTAAAAAACATCATAATTATCAAAACACCAGCTAAAAACAATGTAATCTTTGCAGTTAAACGACTGTGCAACAATGATTCTCCACCAAGAAAATCAGATAAAAAATGGCGCATTGCAGAGAGAATATGATATATGAGAGCAGAACTAATCAACCAAATAATGGTTTTACCTAAAAAAGTATTAAGAAAATACATATAATTAAGATAACCACCTGATCGAATATGCCCTAATATAGGCAATATAAATGGAAAGGAGAAGAATAGTCCAACACCACTAACTCGGTGAAGTATTGAAATTAAAGCTGGATATGGTAAAACAATTTTTGTTAAATCTAAAAATACTGGTTTTCTATTCATTTATATTTGAAACCTTATAAATACAATCAAGATTCCGACAATATCCATCTAAATCTAATCCGAAGCCATAAACAAATTCATCTTCAATATGAACACCTGCATAGTCTGCTGCCATGATTTTAGACTCAGATCTATCAATATTTTTTTCCAACAAGACAACTGATTTAATATTTGAGGCACCCTGTGCAACACAGCGGTCGATTACAGCCTTTAATGTTATACCTCGATCCAGGATATCATCAACTATTAATATATTCTTATCATGCATCTTAATATCAGGGAAATACTGCCAATGTATATCACCACCAACTTGACCATCATACCTGGTTGCGTGAACATAATCTAAATTCACTTTAAAATTCAGACGAGTTAATAACTGTCCAGCGAAGATTATTCCACCCTTTACAATGCAAAGAAGAATAACTTCATCATCTTTGAAATCCGTATTTAGCCTATCAGCTATGCTTTCAATAGAATTAGTAATTTGCTTCGATGTAACTAAGATTTGGTCTTTTTTATTACCCACAATTATATTATATGTATTTTTAAATTTTATTCAACTGAATCATATAGGAACCAATTATTTATTATTTGATTGAATAGATATGGCGCAATAATTATGAGAACAAA
>CACKTD010000016.1 GCA_902603055.1 Coxiellaceae bacterium
CAAACCAAAGAATATTCAAATATTCTAAACTTGAGCCAAAAATAGTTAATTTACTTTCAACAGCGAAAGTTAAAAAAAGAAATGGAACAGTAGCACCGTTTGATCTTGAGCGTATCAAAAACGCCATCCTGAAGGCATTTATATCTGTACAAGGCCCTTCGATACAAAACTCACAAAATCTTGTTGGAACATTAGAAAATATATTAAAACATGTATTAGATTCTTTATATAGTGAAGTATCCGACTACAGTATGCCAATTGATATTGAGAAAATTCAAAATAAGGTTGAGTATGTTCTAATGCGTTATGCTCCAGAGGAAGTGGCTCGTTCATATATTGTTTATCGCCACGAACGCAACCTATCAAGAAAAGAAGATTTAGATGCTACATTAACAATTGATATCAAAGATCTTGACGGTCAAACGTTAAAGTTATCTGAGCAGTCTATTGCTGATGAAATCAGACAATTATCCAAAGGCCTCGATATTGATGTAAGTGTTCTTGCAAAACAAATTCTCTCAAATTTATATTCAGGAGCTGATGTTCAAGACTATCAAAAGGCACGAATCATGTGTGCGCGCACCTTTATTGAAAAAAATCCAAGTTATAGTTTTTTATGTGCAAGAATCTTGTCGAGTGATTTAAAGGTTATGGCTGAAAAATGTCTGGATCTTCCAAGTAATTCAAGCACTGCTGATGTGTTTATCAAGGGACTTGAGTTTGGAGTTCAAAAGGAGTTAATTGATGAGCAATTACTAAATTTTGATCTCAAACTATTAGCAAAACATTTGGATACAAGAAGAGATGACTTGTTTCACTTCCTTGGGTTACAAACATTGTATGACCGTTATTTTATTCATTGGAATCAAGAGCGATTCGAACTGCCACAGAACTTTTTTATGCGAGTTGCTATGGGGTTAGCCCTTGAGGAGACAAATAGAAATGAGAAAGCAATTGAGTTCTATAACCTAATTTCACAACAAGACTTTATGTGCTCGACACCCACTTTATTTAATTCAGGTACGTGTAGAAGCCAACTATCAAGTTGTTATTTATCCACTATTTCAGACGACCTTGATGATATTTATACAGCACTTAAGGATAATGCCAATCTTTCTAAATATGCTGGGGGGGCTTGGCAACGATTGGACAAATGTACGTGGCTCAGGTTCCAGGATCAAAGGAACTAACGGTTTATCATCAGGAGTAATCCCTTTCCTCAATGTTGCTGACGCTACTGCAGTTGCGGTAAACCAAGGTGGAAAAAGAAAAGGAGCAGTTTGTGCATATCTTGAATCTTGGCACATTGACATAGAGGACTTTTTAGAACTTAGAAAAAATACGGGTGATGACAGAAGACGAACACATGACATGAATACTGCAAATTGGGTGCCAGATTTATTTATGATGCGAGTTTTCAATAACCTTGAATGGACTCTGTTCTCTCCAATTGACGTGCCTGATCTTCATGATAGTTTTGGTGAAGTATTTGAGGAGAAATATAATCATTATGAAGCACTTGCAAAAGATGGTAAGATTCCATCTAAAACAGTATCTGCTGTAAAGCTTTGGAGGAAAATGCTTTCAATGGTATTTGAAACAGGGCATCCATGGATCACGTTTAAAGATCCATGTAACATTCGATCTCCACAACAGCATGTTGGTGTAGTTCACTCTTCCAATCTTTGTACAGAAATCACACTCAACACTTCAAAAGATGAAATTGCAGTTTGTAACCTTGGAAGTATTAACCTTTCAAAACACATTGACTCATCAGGAAAACTTGACGAAGATAAATTAAAGAAGACAATTAACACTGCGATAAGAATGCTGGATAATGTAATCGATATTAATTACTACTCTGTTGATAAGGCGCGTAATTCAAACATGAAGCATCGTCCAATTGGCTTAGGTTTAATGGGTTTTCAAGATGTTTTATATCAAAAGGGGATTCCATATGCATCCACGGATGCAGTGACATTTGCAGACGAATCAATGGAGCTTATTAGTTACTATGCTATTGAAGCATCATCTAAGCTAGCTGCTGAAAGAGGGAAGTACGAAACATATGATGGCTCTCTTTGGTCCAAGGGAATATTGCCAATCGATTCTATTCGTAAGCTAAAGAAATCTCGGGAGCATTACTCAGTAATGGACCAATCAGATGATTCAACATTAGACTGGAACTCATTGAGAGAAATGGTTAAGCAAAATGGTGTTAGGAATTCAAACATTATGGCAATTGCTCCAACAGCTACTATAGCCAATATATGTGGAGTAACACAATCTATAGAGCCAACTTACCAAAATATCTTCGTTAAATCTAATCTTTCAGGTGAGTTTACTGTCGTAAATAGATACCTTATTGAAAAATTAACCTCATTATCTTTATGGGATGAAGCAATGGTTAATGATATTAAATTCTATAATGGTGACTTAAAGAAGATTAAAAGAGTTCCACAAGATATTGCTGAGTTATTTTCTACATCCTTTGAAATTGAGCCTAAGTGGTTAATCGAGGCGGCATCAAGAAGGCAAAAGTGGATTGATCAATCACAATCGTTAAACCTTTATATCAGTGCTCCAAGCGGTAAGAAACTAGATGAAACATATAAAATGGCATGGATGAAGGGTTTGAAAACAACATATTATTTAAGAAGTTTAGGAGCATCTGCACCAGAGAGAGCAACAGTTAGTGATGGCGCTTTAAACGCCGTTCCAAAGCAATGCAGTATAGATGACCCAGACTGTGAAGCGTGTCAATAAATTTTAGGAGATATAGATGACAATACAAGCCAATAACGCATCCCAGATGCAAGACTCTCAAGTGCATGGTAATGATGCTTCCATAGCAAGTGGTCTAGAAGATCTTGAGATGGGTGCAGCAAGAGTAACTGTTGATGAAAAAAGAGCAATCAACTGTAAAGCTGATTTAAACCAAATTGTTCCAATTAAGTATAATTGGGCATGGGAAAAATACTTAACAGGTTGTGCAAATCACTGGATGCCTAACGAAGTTAATATGACAGAAGATATCAATCTTTGGAAGTCTGATGATTTAACTGAGCAAGAAAGAGTTATCATAAAACGTAACTTAGGTTTTTTTGCGACGGCAGATTCGCTTGTTGCAAATAATCTGGTATTAGCAATTTATCGGCATATTACAAATCCTGAGTGCCGTCAGTATTTGCTAAGGCAAGCATTTGAAGAGGCATTACATACACATTCTTACCAACACATTATTGAGAGTTTAGGTCTTGATCAAGCAGAAACATTTAACATGTATAGAGAAATTCCATCTGTTGCTACAAAAGCGAATTGGGCCTTGAAATTTACTCAGTCATTATCCGATCCAACCTTTAAAACAGGTACAGTTGAAACCGATCAGCGTCTACTTCGTGATTTGATTGCTTTTTATGTTTGTTTTGAGGGAATATTCTTTTATGTTGGATTTACACAAATCCTTTCCATGGGTAGAAGAAACAAAATGGTTGGTACGGCTGAACAGTTTCAGTATATTTTGAGGGATGAGTCAATGCATATGAACTTCGGTATTGATTTGATCAATCAAATTAAAGTGGAAAACCCGCAACTTTGGACCGAAGCGTTTCAACAAGAAATGATTCAAACAATTAAAGATGCTGTAGAATTAGAGTTTCAATATGCAAAAGATACTATGGGTAATGGTATTTTAGGTTTAAATGCTGAAATGTTTGAAGATTTCTTACATATTATTGCTAATAGACGCTTGAAACAAATTGGTCTACCAGAACAATACCAGCCTGTTGAGAATCCATTCCCATGGATGAGTGAAATGATGGATCTTAAAAAGGAGAAAAATTTCTTTGAAACTAGGGTTACCGAATATCAAACGGGCGGTTCTCTTGATTGGGATGATGAATAGTATCATCATTATTGGAAGCCACATTGCATGTGGCTTCTGATTTAAGCTCATTACTATTTTTAAAATCATTATAAATAAAAATATTACTCATTAAGATACCTTGATTAGTTGAATAAATGACTAATTGCCAGACCGTGGATAAATTTGGTATATAAGGTATAAATATCAACGCAGAAAAAGCAGTAAAATTAAATAAAACAAATAAAGAAAAGTATGTGTTTTCTATTACTACACTTACTATTTTCATTAAATCTAATTTTAATATATCCTCCATCTGATATAAATCATTAAAGATAAACACTATGTCTAAAAGAGCAACTGATAATATGATGATAGTGCCATAGGTGATACCTGTAGTTATAAAAGGAACTGAAAGTAATAAACCACTGTATATAGGAGAATATTCGATTAAAGTAAATAAAGTAATGCCAGAAATTAATCCTAGATTAATTAAATCAATGTATTGCAAGCTAGGTTCTGGTTTAAATACTGTATCAATTAAAAATATAAGAATAAGAAGTGAAGTTGTAAAAATCAGGTAGTAATTTATCGTACTGAAGATAATGGCAGATAGTTTAAAAGCAAATAGTAAACTAACTGTTAGTCCGAATAACCTTCCTAAACTAGTAATTATATGATTGTTAAAATTTAGTAAAGTTGCTGAGAGTATAACACCACACAAAATTAATAGTTTATATCCAATCGCTAAAGGCATTGACCATACTTGAAGAAAAAATAACGCCAAGGCGAAGTTTATGCACATAGCATAATAGAAACTCAATGTTATATTTGGATTTAAGGTATTTGTTGAATTTATAGTAAACTCCTAACTTTTTGCTATAATACAAAATAACATTGTTTAATGCAAAAGCTAACAAAGTTGCAATTGCATCAAAGCAATAATAAAATAACATAAATAAGAGGAAATATTTTGAATAATGATAGATTAAAATCAGGCCTAGGCCTTGAAAATACTGTAGCAGGTGACACCGAACTATGCTTAATGGGTGAGAATGTTGGTGGATTATTTTACCTTGGCTACGATGCGATTGAGCTTGCCAAGAGCCATGACTTCGAATTAGTTGCATATTTATTAACTCGTAAACAATTTCCTAATAAGGAAGAATATCAAGCTTATTTAAAGCGATTAGAAAGTCTATCAAAAATTCCTGAAGAAATTATTGCAATGCTAAAGTTTTTCAAAGATGATACGGACCCAATGGATTTATTGCGAACCGTTGTTTCCTATATGGGTGTAATTTATCCAGAGCATGATCGCGAAAGTTTTGATCAGTTTGATCGTTTACTTGTTCTTATGCCAAGAATTTTGGGACTTTGGAGAGAACGATCAGTTGAGTCAGATGATTCTATTGCTGTTGCAACCTTGAAGGCATGTAGTGACGCAAAAATTACTGAAGAAAATATTCTAGCAATGAATTCCTCTCTTATTTTATATGCAGAACACGAGTTTAATGCCTCTACTTTTGCATGTCGTGTAACAACTGCTACCAAGTCATGTATTTATTCTGCAATTTGTTCTGGTATAGGTACTTTGAAGGGTCCTTTGCATGGTGGAGCAAATAGAGATGCATTAAATATGATGATTAAGTTCAATAATGTGGATGAAGCAATTACCGGTGCTAAAAGTATGTTGGATAAAAAAATTAAAATCCCAGGTTTTGGACACAGAGTTTACCGTACTGGTGATCCACGATCACATCATTTACATATATTATTAAAGGATAGGGCGGCTGAACCTGCATTGTTAAAAATTGCTGAATCTATTGAGGGAGTAGTATATGATCAGAAAAAAATCATTCCTAATGTCGATTTTTATACAGCAGTTTTATATGACGAATTGAAAATTCCTGAAAATCTATTTGTATCTCTTTTTGTTGTTGGCCGTATGGCAGGTTGGCTTGGTCATGTAAGAGAACAAAGAGAAAATAATCGATTAATAAGACCAACTTCTAATTATGTTGGATCCTCACCAAAAGGATTATTGTGGTAATTTAGTCTACAATTACCTTATATGTAAGGTGATTGTTTGATTAGTGAAACTTTAATACAAAATATTGCACAATTTGTTACAACATATGTACCATCATATGATGCTAAAGCATTGATGAAACTAGCGTTTAAGGATGCAATAGGTTGTGCAATTTACGCTGGTGATTATAAAGACGTTCGAAAATCTACAATGCCAATTCTTGAGCATAATGGATTATTCCCGTTGTTACATTGTGAGGGAAAAGTAAATCATATATCAGGCACTACGTGTTTAGGGTCATTGATAAGTTGGTTTGATTTTAATGATGTTTATTTAGATAAAGGTTATAAA
>CACKTD010000017.1 GCA_902603055.1 Coxiellaceae bacterium
AAATTGCAAAATTAGAATTTAACCAAATGTTTTCAATGGCAGAAGATCCTGGAAATGCTTTTTTAGAAATTCAGTCAGGGTCAGGTGGAACAGAGGCACAAGATTGGGCTGAAATGTTGTACCGAATGTACTTACGTTTCATTGAGCATAAGGGATTTAAATATGAGGTGATTGATGAATCACCTGGAGAAGTGGCTGGTTTAAAAGGTGCTACGATTAAAGTCATTGGGGCTTATGCTTATGGCTGGTTGCGTTCAGAGCTTGGTGTTCACCGATTGGTGCGAAAGTCACCATTTGACAGTGGTAATCGTCGACATACATCGTTTGCATCCGTATTTGTCTCTCCTGAGGTTGTGGATGATTTACAAATTGAAATCGATCCTAGTGACTTACGTATTGATACGTATCGCTCCAGTGGTGCTGGTGGTCAGCATGTGAATACCACAGATTCTGCTGTGCGTATCACTCATAATCCTACTGGTATTGTAGTTCAGTGCCAAAATGATCGTTCTCAGCATAAAAATCGATCACAAGCGATGTCGCAGCTGAAAGCTAAATTACATCAATTTGAATTACAAAAGAAAATGGCCACTCAAAATGCATTAGAAGCCAGCAAACAAGATATCAGTTGGGGTAGCCAAATACGTTCATACGTATTGGATGCGTCAAGGATAAAAGACTTGAGAACAGGTGTTGAAAAGACCAATACTCAAGCAGTACTAGATGGGGATCTTGAACCCTTTATTGTAGCGTATTTAAAGATGAATGAGGAAGATAACACATGACCAGTGAAGATCATCGCGACCAACATAAAGTACGTTTGGCTAAATTAAAAGCCATGCGTGAACAACAGAATGCTTATCCGTTAGCTCAAAAGCCTTCGCATTATGCAGATCAACTACATAAACAATTTGATCAGGTTGCAGCGGATCAACTACCTAAAGACTCCGTTCGCTTATGTGGCCGAATCATGACACGGCGTGTCATGGGTAAAGCAAGTTTTACGCATATCCAAGATAGCTCCGGCCAGATTCAATTATACATCCGCAAAGATAATGTTGGAGAGGATGTGTATGAGGTATTCAAGCAATGGGACCTGGGTGATATCATTGAGGCTTCAGGCGAGTTATTTTTAACGCAAAAAGGTGAGTTAACGATTGAGGTCAAAACGCTTAAGTTGTTGACAAAGTGTTTGCATGCAATGCCTGATAAATTTCATGGGTTGGTTGATCATGACATGCGTTACCGCCAACGATATCTTGATATTCTTGTTAATGAGTCTTCACGTAAGGTATTTCAGTTACGTGCTCAGCTTATTACAACCATGCGCCAGTTCTTTGTGGAAAGAGGGTATATGGAAGTAGAAACACCAATGTTACATGATATTTGTGGTGGTGCGACTGCGAAGCCTTTTATAACGCATCATCATACTTTACACATGGATCTATTTTTGCGTATCGCACCTGAATTATATTTGAAGCGTTTAGTCGTTGGTGGTTTTGATCGGGTATTTGAGATTAATCGCTGCTTTAGAAACGAAGGTTTATCAACAAAACATAATCCTGAATTTACATCCATTGAGTTTTATGAAGCCTATGCACAGTATTCAGATTTAATGGATATGACTGAGACACTGATGCAGGTTTTAGCAAAAACCTTATTAGGAACAACGCAATTATCTTATCAAGGTCAAGATATTGATATGGGTAAACCTTTTGTCCGCATGACGTTAGTTGATGCTGTTTTAAAATGGAATTCAGCACTTTCTAAGGATGATATTAAAAATCCTCAGGCACTAAAAGCTTTTATGGATAATTCAGGCATTGATTACGATGGGGATCAAGGTGATTGGGGTGTGATGATTAATCACATCTTTGAGAAGACAGTGGAAAGCCATTTGAATGCTCCAACGTATATTACGCGTTATCCACAAGCCGTATCTCCTTTAGCAAGACGCTGTGATGATGATGCCGATTTCGTGGATCGTTTTGAACTTTTCATTGCAGGGCGTGAACTTGCAAATGGTTTTAATGAGTTGAATGATCCAGAAGATCAGGCACAACGTTTTCAGCAACAAGTCCAACAAAAAGAACAAGGTGATGAGGAAGCTATGGGTTATGATGCATCATATATTCAAGCGTTATCTTATGGATTGCCACCAACTGCAGGTGAGGGGATCGGTATTGATCGCTTGGTTATGCTTTTTGCAGATCAACCGAATATTCGTGATGTGATATTGTTCCCTCAAATGAAATCAATTAGTTCAGAAGTAGAAGATCAGGAAGCGGACTTAGAAAGCCAGTAACGGTGCACCATTAATTAGGAGCTCGTGAGGTTTTGCGTGTGTTGGAACGATTGCGATTAACCAAGTTTCATTTTCGACCGTTGTGAAATTAATAACATCTCCAACATGTTTTTGGTTTGTATCAATAACTCGACTATCCTCAATCGGCTTTGTGGATTTAAACTGTTGTAGCGCACGTTTATTGGTGCCTAGCTGATGAATACGCATAATGACTTCTTGGCCTAAGTAACATCCTTTATTCCAGCAAATGGCATTGGGTATTGCATCAATGGCAAGCATTTGCGGTGTGAAACGTGCACTGGTTGACGCTGTTAAATAGGGCATTTTATTTTCAATGGCATACAGTAATGTATGTCGGCTTTCGTTTTTAAGCTTTTCTGGTGTGAATGTGAACGGGTCACGCAATGCATAGCGCTGCATATGTGCTTCAAGCACCTCAAATAAAGCGATGGGAATTTCAATGGCCCAGCCAGCATCCACAGGTTCAACCCAAGCAGTTGTAATGACTTTACCTTCTAATGAACAAAAAGCGGTCCATTGCGGTTTATCGAGCGCATATAAATCAGCGAGAACTAAGTTTTGTAAAACCTTTGGATTTCCAGTTAAGTGATATCGACCCCATTCACTCATGGCACAGGATCGTAAATGGGTCTAGATGAAAAAGGGTGACATCGTCCTAAGCGACGCAGTACTAAAAAGAGTGCGCGACGTGTTGGGTATTTTTTAAACGCTTCCACTGCGTAATCAGAACAACTGGGACAATAGCGACAATTGCGTGTCCACGGTGATATAAAGCGTTGATATATTTTTAGGCTGTAAAGGACTAAACGTTTAATCATTATATCAAGCTAGCATGTATTTAGGACCTTTGACAAGTTTTCCAATTTCCTGACAAGTGCTTGAAATTAGTCTATAGTTTTATTACGACATGGAAGATAAAAATGATAAGGAGATCATCATGTTAGAAGAAATTACAACACATACAAATCCGAGAATCAAAGCATTCGACTGGGTGTATGGCCTTATTTATAATAAGTATTCTGACTTGATCCAGCGCGGAACCGTTGGTTCAGACCCGAAAGTCATCCAAGCATTAGAAATATACTTTGCATACACCATTGCAAAAGAATTAAGTCAATTATGGGTGCAATACACCAGTGATATTAATCAACAATTAGATACATCCGTACAATCCTTGATGCGACAGTATCCTAATAATTCATTATTGAAATTAATGTTTTCAAAAGCAAAAAAACCAACAGACGATCCAATTTTTGATTTACGTAATACACTCAAAGAGAAGATCGAGAAAGATTTTGCATACCTGCGTTCAGATATCCTAGGTCCTGAAGTTGGGCTGATTCAAAAGCAAACATTTAGAGCTCAAGGTGTTGTGACCCGTATGGTTATGATGGTTACTGTTGCTTTATCTTTATATTTTGGTATGGGCTTGGTATTACCATTACTTGGTCTAGTTGCAAGTAAAGAGATTGTGGGTGCTACCATGCTCTCAGCATTGTTTATCATGACATTGCACTTTGCTGGTCAATCATTACCAAGTATGTATCGATCTATATTAAATAAGGTGTACTATGGTTCCTTTTTATGGGATGTGCATCGTGATCATTTGAATAATTTAAATCCTGCAAATATTGAAAAATCAAAAATGGTTAACTCCATGATGTCAACATTTGCGAACCAGTCTGCGAATCAATTGCAATTATCAGATACATGGTTGGATTTATTTTCCTGGTGGACGCTTGAGGCGCGACATTGCCCACATGCGCAAGCTACTAAACTACAGGAAAATTCATTATTCACACCTGATAAAAATGCTAAAGGTACTTCTCGTAGTGCATATCTTGGACTTAACAAGGTATAATAGCTCACATTAGGAGTAAGACACTTATGAATTTTATTTGGGATACTGTTGCTAATCGCATGTTTTCAATAACACCTAGTTTATTGGAGCCAATGGTTTCTGCACGTATCATTGATATTAACCCCCTGGCACTACAATGGTGGGAGGCACGATTATCATGTCCTAGTGAAATTTTAGAGTTTAATCAGTATCCTCATTTTGAGGGTTTAGCACCAGCTCCTGCAACTATACTGTGGGCATTACCACCTACGCATTGTTTGGAAGAGTCAGCATGGATGGTCCATTTGTTGAAAATGCGTGAGATATGCCATCATTATTTAATATTTGCTACATTCGGTATCACCACGAGAGATACACTGAAATCATTATTGGGTTGGGATATGCCAATGGCTGTTCAGGACCTTCATATTTTAGGGGACCAGTTACATAAAGCAGGTTGGCAGCGCCCCATGGTGCAATCACAAAAGCTTATTATTAAGTATCAGTCCACACGTCAATTGGTAAAAGATTTAATGGGTCTAAGCGTTGGCCCGTATCATCCATTAATACAAGATACCAGTTTAGTACCTAAAGAAATCAAACATCAAAAATTAAAAGACCCTGTGGAGTTGGAGATCAATATTGCACTTGCGTACAACTCCTCAGATAGTCAGGTTCAATACGAGTTGGATGATACCTCTGTTGCGATTCCGCTCAGTCAAATTAAAAAACGTGATTAATCAACCCAGTTATTAGGCTGTAAAAAGCGGTCCAATTGCGCTTCGGGTGAATTTTTTTCAGGTTGCCATTGATAAGGCCAACTTGCCATAGGTGGCATAGACATTAATATGGATTCGATGCGTCCACCATATTGGAGTCCAAAAAGTGTACCTCGATCATAAAGTAAGTTAAATTCAGCATAACGTGCTCGACGATATAACTGAAAAGCACGTTCTTTTTCGCTATAGGGCGTATCAATATGTTTTTCTAGGATGGGTTTATATGCATCCACAAAGCATTCCCCTAATCCTTTAATATATGAATAGATTGCCTTAAAACCAGGCTCAGTAAGATCATCAAAGAAAATCCCACCGATACCGCGCATCTCCTTGCGATGCTTTAGGTAAAAATAGCGATCGCACCATTCTTTGTAACTGGGATAGGCGCTTTTTGAAAACTGATCACACACTTTTTTTAGGGTGCGATGCCAATGCTGACAATCTGCATCTTCAGGGTAGTAGGGCGTTAAGTCCATTCCACCACCAAACCACCATTGTTTATCGCATTGAAAAAAACGCAAATTAGCATGCACACTCGGTACAAAAG
>CACKTD010000018.1 GCA_902603055.1 Coxiellaceae bacterium
TTGGCTTGGAAATGGTCGCATCAGTTTACAAGAAGGTGCTGTTTATAAACGACTTGGAAAAAGTGTGGATATTCGGAATGCTTATATTCAATTCTTTAATACGGACATTACTAATCCATTTGTACACCTTCGTTTAGAGCGCACGGAAACTGTTTTAGTACTTGATCAAAGTATCACGAAATATCGTACTGAAGTGATGGGAATGGAACTTAATGGACAGTTGAGTAATTATAATTTTACCTTATATTCTCAGCCCCCAGGAGAGCCTGATATTGTGATTATCCAGTCGTTAATGTTAAATCCAATACTCTTGAACCGTGATGGTGATAATCGCTCTTCAAACAACCTTATAAACGTTCTAGTAGGATCTTTAAGAGAGGGTGGTGGTGCATTGGTTGATTCTGTTTCATTTAGGCCTGCAAGACGGGGTAATGATGTTGTGGATGCTGATGTTAATAGTGCATCCTTTTCGATTGCAAAATATATTAACCCACGACTAAGCGCACATGCTCGAGTAGGGGCCACTCCTAGAGATAATATTTTTAGTTTAATCTATAGTTGGACCCGAAAGAATTTTGCCACACAACTATATTCTAACTATCGAAGTATGGGATTAAATATTATATTTAGTCGTTAATACTAAAAGTCAATATTCGTTAATTTAGGATTATTTTGATAAGCAGCTGTAATCTTATCAACAAGTTCGTAGATAATGTTCTTTTGTTTTTCTTCGTCTACAAAGCCCTCAGAACTTTTTATTGTCTCTAATCTTTGTTCAATTGTCCTTTTTGCTGAGCCAGTTGGGAATAGGAGTGCTAAGATTCGTCGTGCTTCAGATGAACCTATACGATCATATAGTTTATTACGTAAGGTAGCATCTTCTACAGTGGTGCTAAACGCCCATAATTCAACAGGTCCTAGGGTGAGAGTTAACAATTGTGTATTAATTCCTGCTTTTGTAGAAAATTGACATAACATAGTTGCACCACTAGCTTTTGGACCACTTACATAATTACGTAAGGCACTTTGTGCAGATGAAGATAAACCAAAGACTTTAGTTGTATTTTGTATCGCCTGTTCAGGTCCAGCATCTAAAATGAAAACACCCGTTGAGAACTCGACCATATTACTATCAAAATCATCCAATGACTGAGATATGAGCGAGATTTGTACATTCCATTTTCGACCTTCCCGCATGTCAACAATGACTTGATCACGCACAGAATTAGCTTTAGACGTTCGATGGAATTCATCATATACTAAACGTTTTTTATCTTCTCGAAGCTCTTGGCAGCGATTCTCATGATACGCATAATAGCTTTCAGGTGCATTTTTTAAATTTTCAATATTCAAATAAAAGTCTTTACCTGCTACGTAACGTGCTAACATATACATAACAGCTGTTTGTCGATCGGCAGCATCTCCACCAGTTTTTGCAACTTCATCTAAATCGAGTGATACGATTTTTGCAGTAGAGATATCAAACTTAGTAGGGGAGGCGATGATAGGGTATTCACGTACAGCACTTGATATCATACGAATAAATGCATCGACTAATGTTTCACCTGTTGAAATCGTTATCTTTCCATAAAGGTCACTCACAACAGGAGATCTTGCCAATGAGGTTAAATCAGATAAGATAGGTATTGCAAATTTTTGAGCTTGTGATGCACGTTCAACTTTACCTGCTAAAAAGAGTGCATCTGTGACTTCCCACCATGTGGTCTTTGCATCAACCACAAAACCAATATCCATTAATTCAGCATCAATAAGATCATTCATGCCTTGAGTGTATACATTAGGATTACCAGAATCATTACATTTTTTATATCCTTCATCAATGATTAGACCAGCCATTTCAGAAACACCTTCGTAAGTTTTTTCAGTACCTACTGGAGTAGCAAGTAAACAAATAAAGTTTACGAGGAATGAGCGTTCAAGCGGTGTAGGAAATCGACAACCCAATTGTGTATCAAATGGATTGATCGAATAATCAGGGGTCATTTGAAGGCGCTGATGTTGGACAAGGTGTCTTTTATCATCAGGTAATGCATCTTGTAGCAATCTAATTAATCCACTACTGGATGGGCCAATATCAATGATTGAAATTCTTGGTAGGTTTGTTAATCCAGCTGATAAAACAATTCCAAGGTTCATGGCATTTGATAAAACAGATTTACCAGAACCGGGTCTTGCATATATCAAATCAATCCATACAGTTTGTAGAGATGATCCTGGTTGATAAGGCCACGGCTTTCCATCCATAGATCGAAGCATAATGGCTCCAGATGACCATGGTGAAGCAGGGCGATAAAGTGGCAACATGTATAATGTATCGGATAATGGTGCCACTGTTGGTGTAGCAACACTATTGTTGTAAACACCCAACATACTTGAAGCAACACCTTCAAATGCATCACCACAAAACTCTGAAACATCGCAGGAACCCCAGCTTTGGATTGCTCTGGCTAATTGGGAAGATCGGGTACGTAGTAAACGTCTATCACTTTCCGGTGCCCATGTTGAGGCACAAACACGTAATCTGATTACAGAGTCATCAGTATTTAGATCAATGTAATCTAGTAAATTAACAGCTTTGTTTACAAGCCTATTCTGTTCAGATGTAAAGGATAAAATTGACGTGAGAGCACGTTTGAGTTTTAAGGAACCTAAACCACTACTATCTAAAAGGAAAGAAATTCTCCATGGAATGTGTGTTTGGAGTGTTTTAGCAAATAATTGAGAGAAAGTTTGAACCTGTCTTGGGAAGAGATCAATATAAACAGATGCCCAAATTTTATCACCAATCTTGGCTGTTTTCATATCGATATTGCTTCCGTCTCGAGGAAATAGCTGTCTAGATATGGATGGCCAAAGTAGATCAGATGGATCACCACTGAAATTCTTAGAAACTTTTACTTTAATTGGGTCACCTGCTAGGACAGGGCTCCAATTATCGTCTGTAAAATTAATATCAATGGTATCGCGACATGCTTTAATTGCTTGGTGAACATTTAATACATCATTGATAATACCAACTTCTGTCAAAGTATTAGAAGTTGCGCGTGTAAAAGAGCTGTGCGAGTCTCTAAGATCAGGTATTGCAGCAAGTAAATTCTGTGAGTATTTGAAGACAGGTAGTTTGTTTGTACGAATATCTTGTAATTTGTCTTTAGTTGCTCTTCGTTGCTGTTCTTTAGAAAGACTCATGGGTTTAGTCCATAACGCAATGTAGATTTTTTCTTCCGAGCAATAGCGACTTAAGTTTTCTATACGTTCATTCATTAGATCTTCTAAATCTAACTCAAGCTTTTCGATGGTTTCATATGTACCACTAAAGTTTTTATAGATGAGGTTTTTAATATTATCTTTGTTGTAACCAAAAAATACTTGGATCGAAAAACCCGGCTTACTTAATACTGAACTGAGTGAGTTTTTGATTTTATTATGTATGTTATTGAATTCTTCTTTTCCTAAAAGCGCTGTGTAACCTTGAATCTCAATGATAGACAATAAAGAACCATCGTTTGTCACAAGATCAAACTCACTGTCTGCAGTTTGAATATCACAGTATGATTCTGTTGTTTGTTTACTTGAATAGCTTATCCATGCCAGAAACGTATCAATTCCATCGAGTATTTCATCAATGAAGATAATCCCAACCGCAATAATACCAAATGCTAACATGATATAAAACGTCATGAATTAACCTCCTTTTTTTGAATTGACTCCTTTGCCCAATCATACGCATAGTTTTTAAATACTTCAGGGTTTGCCAATAAACGCAACTGATCACCGATTTTTGTATACATGTTAGCCTGGTTTTTCAGGGGAGCATCGATCATAACATGACCCAACAAAAAAGGATTACTCATGCCTTTACCAAAGTTTTTTTCAACATGTTGTGTACGTAACTTTAGCGAATTAAGTATGTTGTTGGCTACTTTACGCATTTCTGGTTCTAAATTTTGTGCAAGAAATATAACATGTGATAACGCATTAAGATCCTTTTGTGATATTTCCGGTAAATAGATAATAAATCCACCACTGTTCTCATACTTTCCACACATATCAAGGAAAAGGCACTGTGAACAAAGAGGGCATGCAGATACGAGATTGGTAGTACGGTTGTCAAAGTAGTTTCCATTAAGGTTAACAACATGCATGTGTTTTTTTGAAGTGAAATTACAAAACTGGCATTGATAATTATCTCTTTCTAAGATCTGTTCTCTAAACTTATCAAATTTAGGATCAGAATTACGCTTTTCAAAAAGACGATAATTATCTGGTTTGGCATCAATAACTAGATCAAACAAACTAAATTTTCCTATTCAGGGAAGCCAAATATATTACTTCCGCTATAACCAAAACTATCAGGATCTGCACCAAATAAGGTGTAACCTGTCATCATATACAAGCCGGGGAGAAAGATAAGAACAATTGAAAGTCCAAATAAAGCGAATGTAGTACCAATTGGTATTTGTGTTGAGTTATCTTTGTATTGTTTGAATTTGAATACAGCTGATATGAACATTACAATACCTGCAATATAGGCACCACCCATGATTAATGTTCCTGATGGACTTAATAAACCAACTAAATTATTACCAATATCACCAATCGTGAGATTGGTGCTTGTATTTGTCGTTGTCGTCGTTGTTGTTTGTGCAAATACGTCTACAACCAACACTGCAAAAAATATAAAAAACTTACTAACCATATAAATAAACTATCATAATTTTTTTATGGGACCAATCATTTTGTCATCATAATTCATGAAGTAGTTCATTTATGGCTGTCTTTTTCTTCGTTTCAGCCGTAACTGTTTTAACAATAATCGCTCCATATAAACTATGTGTGCCGTTTTGACTTGGGATAGAGCCTGGAACAACAACAGAGTTTGGTGGAATCATTCCTTGATGAAACTGGCCTGTTTGCCGATTATAGATTTTAGTACTTTGACCAATCATAGTGCCCATTGCAATTACACTCCCTGAGCCGATGATTACACCTTCAGCAATTTCACAACGTGCTCCAATAAAACAGTCATCTTCAATGATGGTCGGTTTGGCTTGCAGGGGCTCAAGCACACCACCGATACCAGACCCTCCACCAACATGCACGTTTTTGCCAATTTGAGCACAACTTCCTATTGTTGAAAATGTGTCGATCATTGACCCATCGTCGACATATGCGCCAATGTTGATATAACAGGGCATAAGAACTGTTTTCTTGCCGATATATGAACCATATCGAACGATTGCTTGAGGAACTGCGCGAATGGACATGGCTTTAAAATCAGATGCAGAATAATCAGCAAATTTAAGTGGG
>CACKTD010000019.1 GCA_902603055.1 Coxiellaceae bacterium
TGGTCAGATTGGATATGCATTAATATTTCAACTTATGAGAACATTACATTCAACACCTATATACCTTCGTCTTATTGATTTACCAATAGCACAACAACGGTTAGATGCATTGAAAATGGAATTAGAGGATTGTGCATTTAAGAACTTAATGGGTGTGACTGTAACAAGTGATTTAAAAGAAGGTTTTAAAGATGCTGATTGGGCGTTATTGGTTGGTTCTATGCCTCGAAAAGAGGGAATGGAACGTGCTGATTTATTGATGAAAAATGGTGCGATTTTTAAAGAACAAGGTCAAGCTATTAATGAAGTTGCAAAACGTTCCGTCAAGGTTTTTGTTGTAGGTAATCCCTGTAATACAAATGCTTTAATTGCATGTCATCACGCACCTGATATTGCAGATGAGCAATTTTTTTCAATGACGATGTTAGATGAGTTACGTGCTAAAAGTATGTTAGCCAATAAAGCAAATGTCCATGTTAATGATGTTAAGAAAATGATTATCTTTGGCAACCACTCTAAAACTCAATTTCCAGCTTACACATTTGCAACCATTAATGGTCAAAAAGTAACATCCGTCATTAATGATGAAGAATGGTTGGAAAATGAGTTTATTCCAGCAGTTCAAACCCGAGGAGCAACAGTTATTAAGGTGCGAGGGGGGTCCAGTGCTGCCTCTGCTGCTAATGCTGTATGTGAAAGTGTACTTCGAATAGATTATCCTGATGATCAACCATTTTCAGTGGGTGTTGTTTCAAAAGGAGAATATGGTGCAAAACCAGGGTTGGTAATCTCTTACCCATGTGTTATGCAGGATGGTCAAGTTAATGTTATAGAGGACTGGGAAATGGATGAACGTTCCAAAGACTATTTTTCTAAAACGTGTGAAGAGCTTGCATCTGAGTATGATCAAATTCGCTCACTGGGTTTAGTGGACTAGTTGTGAATGCAGCTGTACTTTAAAGACTATTTTAAGTTCACTGCTCAGTGGTCCTACCCAGTTTATTGGATAGCAGGACAAGAAGATGGAATCGTGGATTTAAATGCACGATTCTTCGCCTTATGTCAAAAATCAAACTTAAAGATCATACGGTTTCAGCTTAAACAAGCAAAAGCAATCTCAGAGTTAGAGCAAATTGCGTTTAGTGGTGATCTGTTTGGAGAAAAACAAAGCTTAATGATTGAGGTGGCTAATTCATGCGTAGGTAGTTTAATTTCGTGGTTACAAGAGCACGAAGAGAACCTTGAATACATTATTATATATTCTCCTAAATTAACTCCTAAAGACAAGAAAAACCCTTTATTTAATAGTCGTCGAATTGGATTCTATGCATTGTGGCCTCCCAGTTTGCAGCAGGTTAGTACTTGGTGGCAAAATGCCTGTCAACGCCTGAAATTCAAAGTGAGCTCAAAATTATCAGATGCTACCATCCATCAAAATGGTTACCGCATAGATCGATTAAAAAGCTGTCTTGATCGTTGGCAGTTATCCTATCCAGGTGGAGGCGACGTTGTTGCAACGGATCTAGTTGAACTTGAGGGCAGTCAACGTTTTTATGATTGGGCTAGAGATTGGTTGTGTGGTAAAAACACCCATCAATATGTCATTGCCAAAGAAGATATTACTCGGTTTTTTTTAGCACTTCGATATTATGTCGACGATCTATTAACATTTGATTTACTTAAGCGCCAAGGACAAACTTCTGCAGCAATTAGCAAGTCTTTAAAGTGGTGGCCTAAGAAAGCAGATGAAATGAGTGCAATATATCATGCATTAGGTCATGAGAGGTTGCATCAATTGGCATGGCAAATTATTCAATTAGATTTGTGTCGGGTAGGGCAGCTTCAATACCCATTTGATACACTATTTAAATTAATGATCCATGATCGAGCAAAGTTTAATCAAGAAATGCTATGTTTGAATTGACCTGGATGAAAGGATTTTATTTTAATACTTAAATTGTTGTTTAAATTATGTAGGAACAAAGCTGCTGGAATATATGCTAAACAGCTGATCTGAAATAACATCCCCCAGCTAAATTTTTCAACAACCATACTTGCAATGGGAGTGAAAAGAATACCGCTTAATCCAGTTAATAGAGCAAAAATTGATAATTGTGTTGCACAATATTTGGAATTAATTTGTTTTGCAAAAAATGCCATAAGCGTTGTGGTAATAATCCCTCTGGAAATATTGTCAATAAACACTGCAATACTGACATGGATAGCAGAAGTGTCATGGTTTAAGTAAATTAAGTAATAAAGTAATGTTGCAAAACAATGAGAAATAACTCCAATCCAAATGGCTTTCTTTTGATCTGTTAACTGAATAATTTGAGTAGCAATTACTAACCCGATGAAATTAGCTAAGACACCGATGAAGTTAAATATGATACCCACCTTAGTGTAAGAAAATGACAAGTATTTAATCATAAAGATGGGTAGTAAACTATGTTCCAATGCTTCATTAATCTTAATGATTAGGAGGAGGGCTACTAAAAACCATCCACCATAATTTAATATATTATACCAACAAGTTTTAAGAGTTTGTTTATAATCGATAGGCTCTGTAATAACTTCTTGTTCAATGTAAGGTGTTTTAATCGATAGAATTAACCCTAGAGTCATGATAAATAAACCACTGATACAGTACACAATTTGCCAATTAAAATGATCAGCAGCAATAAGAGTTAATCCACCTGTGAATATTTTACCGATACGATAACCTGTCTCAGTTGTCCCAGCAAGTAAATTGGTGTTATTACCTCTGATTAGTCTTAACCAATATCCATCTAAAGCTACCACTATACAAGAACCTAGTAATGCTACAATCATGGCTATTATGATTGTGCCAGTAAGTTGGGTTTTAGGATCTGTAAAAGAAATTGCTATCAATGCTACACCCATGGCGACGTGGAAAAAAACAGCCCAAGATTTTATAGAGCGTGATCCAGGGAAGTGATAGTGCTCAATGATGGGACCCCATAAAAATTTTAGAAGATAAGAAATGTTGATTAGACTAAAAAAACCGATCATCCCAATAGAGACATCGAAAGATGAAAACCATACTTTTAAGGTAGAGGCTGTTAGTGTATAGGGTGTACCACAACAAAGACCAACAAAAAAGGTCCAAGCATACATCATTATTGAGGTTTTTTTGGGATTAATTATTAATTCAGCTTTCAATATAAACTCAAAACATTTATATTTAAAATAACAAATAAAGGTGAGTTGGTAAAGTGTATAAATATATTTTAAAGTCAATTGGGTATGCGTCTTCGATTTTTACAGCGCTATTTATGTTTCGTTCCTCGAAACCATATGTAACCATTTACGGAGGTGCTAAGTTAAAACCATCCCATCCATACTATAAGTTGGGTGTTGAATTAGGCGAAGGATTATCCAAAGCAAATATTAATGTAATGACAGGCGGAGGCCCTGGCATCATGGAAGCTGTGAATAAGGGTGCACAATGTAATGGTGGGAAATCATATGGATGTTGTATTAATTTTTCAATGGAAGCACAAAGCCAAAACAAGCATCTAGACATCAAATATGCGACAAGCCATTTCTTTGTAAGAAAAATGGTGTTTACAGAAAATGCTCGGGGCTTTATAGCAATGCCAGGCGGATTTGGGACTATGGATGAACTTTTTGAAATGGCAACTCTCATTACAACACGTAAAATGAGAAAGATGCCAATCATACTAATTGGTAGTGCATTTTGGAATCCAATCATTAAAACACTTGAAAAACAATTACTGCAGAATGGATTAATCAATCAAAAAGAATTAGATGTACTAATGGTACTTGATGATATTGATGAAATTGTTAAGATCATGAAAAAATCTGTCAATAATGCCTAAAAGACTATCGGGCTCAATCAATACGATTGCGAATTGGATTTCTCTTTCAAGAGCAGTTTGTGCTATTCCGATTGTAATTAGTATCCGCTACGAGAGTATTCTTTTTTATCCACTCGTATTATATGCTGTTGTATCAGATTTATTAGATGGTTATGTTGCTAGAAGTACCAATGCTGTTTCTAAATTTGGTAAGATGCTTGATCCTGCAGCTGATTTTATGGTTGTAATGTCAGTTTTAAGTTACTTGACCCATAAACATATTATTCCAGAGTGGTACTGGTGGTTTAATTTTTATCGTTATGCCTCGATTGGCGGATGTGGTTTCTATTTGTGGTATTATTATGAATTTGCTTCATCTGCGAATATTTTAGGTAAAATTTCCATTATTATGATTGTACTTTATGGTTTATCAATTATTTTTGGGCTTGGCAACATCACATTGGTATTACTTATGTTAGCAATATTTTTTCAATCAACTAGTTGGCTCCAATACCTATATGAATTTTATACTAACTTAATTCAATGTAAAGATGGATCTAATTAATCAATACAATCAGTATGTTTTAAGTGGAAATGCAATTGATAATGTAAATCAAAGAGCAGCATTAAATGCCATTGCTAAGTTTTTTGATCATTGGTTTATTCCTCGTTTCCCAATGGTCTATTTATGGGGTAGCGTAGGTTCGGGGAAAACATTTTGCATGGATTTTGTTTATGATTGTTTTAAGGGTCGAAAGCACCGATGGCATTACAGTGACTGGGTCACACATATGTCATTACATGAAATGAGTAAAATATCTTCTAACTATACGTGGGCTGAATATGTCCGTTCAAATTGGCAACGAGGCGATTTGTTTTGTTTAGACGAGTGGGTTATTGAGGACATTACTCAGGCAATGATGTGGAAAAATATTTTACCATTACTGATGAAACGAGGCGTGTACCTTTTTTTTACAACGAATGTTGCACCCAATCAAATCTACCAAGATCGTTTGGGTCGAGAGCACTTATTGAACATGATCAAACAGATTAGTACTCAAGCCACCATAGTCAACCTTGAC
>CACKTD010000020.1 GCA_902603055.1 Coxiellaceae bacterium
TCATTTTCATTGGGGATGATTGCATTTCAGCTAAATCAGCTCCAGATGAAAAAACTGGCCCGACACTGGATATAATAATGACTTTTATATCTTTTAAATCACCAGAAAAATACTGAGTCATCATGGCAATCATGTCATGATTCAAAGCATTTTTTTTCTCAGGACGGTTTATCTTAAGCGTTAATACACCCTCTGAAATCGTTACATCAATCAATGACATCAATCGCTTCTTCCAAATCTGTCATGGATGCGAGTGATGTATTTGCTTCAATCACATCGTGTAAGGATACATTGATAGCTTGCAGATAACCTGCACGCTGAGCTTTAATGGGATGGTGCATTTTCATTGCCTCAACCACCATCACACTATCTCCTACATCAATAAAATCACCTACTTGGTGTTTAATATCAATGACCACCCCTGGAATTGGAGAAACGATATCTCCTGGAGACTGAGTTTCTGATTTACTGGCCTGTTCTGATTGATTATGCAATGTCAATGTAATAGGCCCGTAAACACCTTGTATTAAAATTTTATTTTGGTGAATACAAAACTGGAATCGATGAATCGTATTTCTAATACGAATGAGAATATGTGAGCATTCCTCACGTACCACCTGAATATTTAGGTCAGGTTCATTAAATAACCAACTCGTTTGCGATTTTTGCATGCATTGAATGTGATGTAATTGTTGAGCATACCTAAAATAAAGCGATTGCCACCGCTGCCCACGTAAACTCCACCCAGAAAGAATACCAGATGGCCGATTATGACGATGCACTAAAATACTCGCAACCATTAAACTAATTGATAATGCCCTGTCCATATTTGGTTGGTATTGGGCATAAGTCAATGTATTAAATTGATTATTTAAAAATGACTCTGTTTGAATCAGGGCAATTAACCAAGAAATATTATTTTGTACGCCCCATACTGAACTTTTCATCAGTGTGTTTTTGAGTAATGCGCATGCTTGATTACGATTTTCAGCAACAACAATCACTTTACCAAACATTGGATCATCTTGAACACTAATCTCTCCATTAGCATGAACACTCCAATGCCATGAGATATGGGCCTGACTGCTATGAGGTAATGCATGCAAACGGCCGAAAGCCGGCTGATATCCATTCAACGGGTCCTCTGCATAAATACGTGCTTGTATGGCATGAGCTTGAGGTTTTAATGCCGTTTGTTTTATAGTTAAGTGTTCTCGTGCTGCAACCTTAAACTGCCATCCAATCAAATCAACACCCATGATTTTTTCACTGACACCGTACTCGACCTGCAAACGAGGGTTCCCCTCTAAAAACCAAAACGTTGATTGATGGTCGTCAACTAAAAATTCGATAGTGCCTAATGAATTATAATTTAAGTGTCGACCTATTTTTAAAGCAGCTTCAATTATCTTGTTTTTTAATTGTGGATTGGATACTAAAGCAGGTGCTTCTTCGATGACTTTTTGATATTTTCGTTGCACAGAACAATCACGCGTATCAAGGTGAATTAGGTGCCCAAAGTTATCACCTAACAACTGCACTTCCACATGCCTGACTTTAGATAAAAAAGGCTCAATAGTAATTGCATCATTGCCTAACGTTTGTGTTGCCTCAAACTGAACACGTTCAATAGTTGGGCGTAGTGCATCCAATTCCTTAACAACCTCTATACAACGTCCACCTCCACCAGCTGTTGCTTTTATGACTACCGGTAGGTCCTTAGCCGTAATTTGCTCTAAATCTAGAGATAACGTAGGAATTCCTAAGGATGCTACACAGGCTTTTGCCTTCTCCTTGCATCCAAATATTTCCAAAGCCTTAAGATGTGGTCCAATCCATATACATCCCATTTGGGTAACACGTTCCATAAAGTAAGAATTTTCAGATAAAAAGCCATAGCCTGGGTGAATGGCATCCACTTGATGTTGCTGTGCAATCCGCAAAATGGACTCCTGGTCCATATAACTTGCAACTACTTCGAGTTGGTCGATGAAATGGACATGACTTGCATCAAAATCATCCTCTCGAACTAAGCCAATGACCTCAATGCCTAGCCGTTGTGCAACACGAGCTATATTACAAGCGACCTCACCACGATTACATATTAAAACTTTTTGGATTAAGTGGCTCATTAAAATCGAAATACTCCATATTGATCCGCACCTTCAATTCCAGCCTGGTAACATAAAGACACTGTCATCCCTAAGACAACTCGGGTATCTCGAGGATCAATGATACCATCATCTGCACACATCTTAGATACATAAAAAGCATCTGCTTTTTTTAAGGCCTCTTCAGCAACCTGATCAGCAATTGCTGCACTTGTTGCATCGTCAATTGCAGATCCTTGTTTAGATGCTTTAGCCATATCTAATTGACTCAATACGCCTGCTAGCTGACGCTCACCCATGACACCCACTCGTGCATTAGGCCATGTAAAAGTAAAATGGTTTTCAAATGCATATCCTGACATCGCATACGTACCAGCTCCATACGATGCGCCAAAAATAATACTAATATGTGGGACCTTCGAATTAGAAACAATATTAATTAACTGTGAGCCATCTTTGATAATGCCATTTTGTTCATACTCTTTACCCACCATAAAGCCCGTTGTGTTATGTAAGAAAATAACCGGACAGCGCCTTGCATTACATAACTGAATAAATTGTCCCATTTTTTTTGCTGCTGCTGGCATAATGACACCCTGATTAGCAATAATGCCAACTGGATGTCCAAAAATAGTTGCCCATACACAACTTACAGTGACCCCATACTGAGGTTTGAACTCATCAAACCAAGATGCATCACATATACGGGTGATAAGTTCCCTTGCATCAACAGGATGCTTTAATTCAGGATCAAGCCACCCTAATAGATCATCTAATGGATACTGTGGTTCAACAAAGGTTTTCGATTCAAAGGTAGTCTGGGGAATATGGTTTAGTAACTTGCGACACTGTAAAACCCCCTCATATTCAGTACGGCATAAATAATCACCTAATCCAGATTGTTTAGCATGCATGGATGCACCACCTAACGATTGGCCATCCACAACTTGTCCTGTAGCCATTTTCAATAATGGTGGCCCAGCCAAATAAACCTCTGCTTGATCCTCGATCAAAATAGTGTAGTCAGATAACCCAGGCTGATAAGCTCCACCAGCAGTGGCTGATCCAAATACGACACAAATTGTTGGTATATTATTGGCGGATAGTTGTGTCAAATCGTAAAACTCTCGACCCGTTGCAGCAAAATGTGGCATTTGAACAGATTCTTCATGAGCAGACTGGCGCAAATCAAATCCAGCTGACTGTACCAAAGAGATATAAGGGATCTTCAATGTTTTTGCAATCTCAATAGACCGAGCCCACTTTCGGTAAACCGCTGCGGTGAGAGTGCCACCTTTGACGCGTGGATCATTTGCAAAGATAATGACCCATTTATTATTCACTTGACCTACCCCACATATCGCACCACACAAATGTGCAGAGTAACCAGCTAATGGCATTAACTCTAAGAAAGGTGCGCCAGGATCAATGAGCGCATGAATACGGCTCCAAACATCCATCTTACCATCTTGGGCGATCAATGGCTTTAATGCAGCAGGTTGATGCTGATAGCAAGCCTCAAGCTTAGCTAATTTTTTCATCATCGCAGTGTGATTTTTTTGATAGCTGGCTGAAAGTTTATCAATACTTGATTTAAAAGGGCCCATGCCTTACACGTTAATACATTTTCAAAAAAAATCAAAAAAAAATTTAATATTTAATATTTCGTTAAGGTTTCTATGAGATAGTATGAACAGAACAAAAATCATTCCTTATAAAAATTAGGATTGGTTGTTGAGGGGTAAAATAAAAATAAAGTAAACAACCAATCCATTCTTTCCAATAACTATGGCAAAAAAATGATGACTTGTCGATTGTTAAAAAAATCTCTTAATATTTTCTTAATCTTTAGATGATATTATTAAAAAATAATAAAAAAAACCATTCATAACAATAAGTTGGTTGGTTGTTTAGACGATAGGAAGCATTTAAACAACCAACCGCTCCTTAATGCAAAAAATATCCACTTTTCTACTATACTTTACAAATGTTAGGA
>CACKTD010000021.1 GCA_902603055.1 Coxiellaceae bacterium
TAGAAACCCTAAACTCAGATAAAACATGGCGTTTATTCGATCAACAAGATGAGATGGATGATGATGAACAATTTGAATCTAAGATTATCCTATTTTTATCCGGAGAATCACTCAATGCTGAAATGATTGAAAGTTGGATCAATATGATTTTTGTTAATTATGAATATATGCTTGACCAAGATGATACCGAACCACTTGGTGATGATGAATCCATGTTATCTAATGGTGCAACATCTAATGAACTCATCGAAGTCAGCGTATTTTATAGTGATAATATTGGTGAACAATTTGTAACGGAACAACGTAATCAAAAACAGTTATTACGCAATTTAATTGCAGCAGCAGAAAACGCTCTTAAAATACACCTGAACGGGAAAAATATTCCCGTCAAATTTTCTCCACTTAAACAACAATCAAGCCTTGAGGCTATCAGAAAACACTTAGATCATAGTGGTGCTTGTTTCCATATGAATGCTGAAGATTTGTCATTACTCTCAGGCATTTATCCTCATACAGAACAATTGTATCTTTTTGTACCGAGTAGCGTTGCACAAAGCAATGAAAATAAACTATATATTGAATGGATCATGAGCAAGTCTAATTCGTTTTCTGGGCCCCAAGAAAATCAAGGTAATTGTATCTATACCATCACTCCTGACGATGATGACCTCCCTCGAAAATCACCTTCATTGATCGATCATCTCGAAGAACGTTTCTTCAAAGATATTGGTAGTAAAACATGTTGGGAGCGACTTATGGAATGTTGCCAAAGCCGATCAGGTTATCGTATTCTTAAACCCTAAATTAACTATACAAATTTTTAAAATTCGACTATTATTAAGTTATGGTTGATTCAGTATTTGATTGGAATTTAGCAATATCCCGTGCAGGTGGAAATCGTGATTTAGCGCATGAGCTTACCGGTATGTTGATGGAAACCATTCGAGAATTAAAACCTCAAATCAAAGAGGCCTTAACTCAAGGCCATACACAAAAAGCAAGCGAGCTAACCCATAAATTACATGGTGGTGTTGCCTATACAGGTGCTAAAAATCTCCAACACGCTGCAAGAGAGTTTGAACAGCTTACCCGCTCCGGACAACTTGATGAAAAAGCCTTTAAAAAGTTGTATGAAGAGATGATGTTGTTCGAAGAATTCGTGCTTGAGCTTAATCAAGATTAAGCTGGCGATAGGATTTGAACCCACGACCTACTGATTACAAATCAGCTGCTCTACCAACTGAGCTACGCCAGCACAAATAATAATTTACCAAACTTAGATCTTTTTCACAACTCCCAAATATAAAATGTGGTTTTTAATTAAAATTTACTGACTTTGAATTAAAAAAATTATTTGATACACTAGCAAAATCAAATTAGGTATATGGATTGATGTGGTATGTTATTTACACTCATGCTTTAAAAGAGCTTGAGGCTGAAAAACAAATTAAAAACCAGGGTTGGGAGGCTTACCTGCCCATATTTAAAAAACGCGTATCTCACGCACGCAAAATTAGGTTTGTTCCATCACCCCTCTTCCCAAGGTATCTTTTCGTGAAGAAAACTGCTGATCTTCGATTAAGCCAACTAAGCTACACAAAAGGTGTCCATAGCATTCTTAAGATGACACATTTACCTGCGATTTTAGATGATGACATTATTAATTTATTTAAAATGAAAGAAGATGAGGGAGGATTTATTCAAACTGAAACCATCCTGCCTTTTAAAAAAGGTGATCCGATTCAAATAAAAGAAGGCCCATTCAAAAACCAAGTTGCCACATTCCAAAATATGACATCAGAAAATCGAGTGGCTATTTTACTTGATATTCTGGGCCAAAAAATAGCATTCACCATTAAAGAGCATGAGATTTCTAACTTATAAACTGGTATCAACTACAAATACCTGATAGATTGAAATCATGGAGATAGGTATTACCATCTTGTTAGGATTCATAGGGTTTGGACTCAGTCCCTATCTAGCGAAACGCTTAGGACTCATCGATGTCCCTGGCGAACATAAACAACATGCAACCCCAACACCAGTAATTGGTGGCTTAATTGTATGGCTTGTGGTTATTTTACAAACCTATACCTCCATCCAATACGCGCTTGTGATCGCCTTAATCATATTAATAACGACCGGTGCTTACGATGATCGATACCAAACTAATTGGTTTATACGAATTCTTGCTCAAAGTCTTGCAAGTTTAATATTAGTTTATAGTGGTGCAAAGCTAAGCTATCTTGGTGATTTTTTAGGGATTGGTCCTATCTATCTATATGGTTTTGGTGCTGGTGTCACTTACATAGCTTTCATGTCACTTATCAATGGACATAATATGTTAGATGGTATTGATGGTTTATTTGCAGGCATCAGTATAACACACTAAACAAGAATGATGTTCTCATTACAAAATATAAAAATGAAGCACTTGATGAAAATAAGTCATCAGGTAGTGATCCTCAATTTTATCAATTAATCAAGAACATGGATGAAGAAAACGCACTAGAATTAATTGATAAATTGTATGACAAGATGGGTGATAAAGTTTTTAAAAATATATGTGGTCCAAGAAGAAGAGGAAATATTTTAGATGACATTATACAGGACCCATTCTTTTCAAGTATAAAAGTTTGGGATAAACTTCGAAACATGGATATGAAGACAGCAGACAGCGGTCAAATACACTCATTTCTTCATCACGAAAATCTGCCTCAATTAGCTAATAACACTGAAGAATTTGAGAGGGAACTCAGAGAAAAACTTACTATAAATGATGATTTAATGAAGGGTAAAAAAGAATTCTGGAAAGAAGTTGCAGATTATGAAAAGAATGCCCAAAAGATGGATACGAATAGTAGTATTGCTACAGATAATGCTACAGATAGCTCAATCAGTAGGAACAATAGTGAAGAAAGTTTTAGAACTTGTCATGGTAGTCCGAGTGGGTTATTAGAAAAAAGAAGAAACCATATCAATGTCTCTCCTCTCACTACTGAAGGATCAGGATCAGAATTAGGATCAGGATCAGAATTAGGATCAGGATCAGAATTAGGATCAGAATCAGATGACGATCCGGAAAAAATCTCTGGCCCCAAACCCTAAGTTTTGCAAATGATTAGTTTATGTGTGAATATAGTGAGTAACTGAGAGTTAACGATGATTAATAAAGATGTGCTCACAAAAGAAATCAAATCACAGATTGTGGTATTTAAAGAATTTGTTCAAGGTTTAGAAAATTCTTTCCTAACAAACTATGGAGATAGATTTTTGGCTCCAAAAGCACACTCCGACTTAATTCAATATTGTGATGATTTGTTAGAGGACAAAGCAGATGACCTTCTTCAATTATTCCCCAAATATAGGGAATGCCTTAGATTACAGCTAGACAAATACAATACCTCTGATTACGCCTACAAGACATTTATGATGAAAAGATTATCATCCTACCAACTGGTTGAATTTTTTCCCTCACTGAAAGGCACATTAAGGTATGAAGATGACTATTTCCACATAGATAGATTTAATGTTAGTAAGCCTAAGCATATGGGGAATAGAAATTATTCTTTTGCAGTACCTCGTTACTCTAGAACCAAATCATTAACAGATTTTCATGCTGAAAAGATGAAAATGATTCAAGATGCTCTTTTTTGTCAAAAACAAATAGACATCGTTAATTTCTTCAATGACTGGAATATTTCAAGTGTTGATGAATGGATGAATAATCTTTATAAACTCATACATTTATTCTTTTATCTACCACTCTACTTAATATGTAAAGTAATCGGTTACGCACTGACCCCATTAACTGTTTTGATCAACCAACTGGATGCACATAACCCCATACAACTTTTACTACTGTATTTAGTTGTACTCATTCATA
>CACKTD010000022.1 GCA_902603055.1 Coxiellaceae bacterium
CACAGGGTAGTGTAATAGAAAAGTCCACTATTTCAGCTGGAGATAGTCTGTATAAAAGAGAATGCAGAATTCAAACTACATTATCACTTATTAACCATGAACTCCAAGGTGATATTGATAAGTTACAAAACGAAAGTGGTAGTGATAAAATCAATATTGATAGAAATCAGTTAGTCTACCAGTTGTATTTTCTTGAATGTTATGCTTACATTGTAAACAAATGTAGATTTAGAGCTGTACGTTTTGATGCTACTCTATCAAAGCTTGATCAGGATTTACCTCGTAATATGGATAATCTAATGAAGTTTCTTGATTTTACAATTATAAATGATTTATCAGAGCAAATGACAAATTCTTATAGTTTCTTTAAGATGAGTGAAGACACCATCACAACACCAACTCTGAGTTGTATTAAAGTCTAATCCCGTTAGGTAATCAGTGAGTTTTCGTAAAATTTCCCTGCTATTAATTTTTTTATTTTTAGTATCATGTTTCTATCTATTCATTTCTCCCCTCAAACACATAAATAAAGATCAGTCATTACCAAAGCTTACAAATTATGTAAATGTTTACCGGAATAAATTCTCAATACCATATATTAATGCACGAAATAACCATGATACTATGACCACATTAGGTTTTATTCATGCACAAGATAGAATATGGCAAATGAATTTAATGAAAAAAACAATATACGGAGAACTTTCAGAACTATTTGGAACCAGGACAATCCAGATAGACCAAAAGTTTAGAGCATATCAATTCAAAAAAATTGCAAAACTTACATATGAAAAGCTACAACCAGCAACTAAAGATATACTGACTGCATACTCCAATGGAGTGAATGCATATATTGAATTAATCAATAAAACCAATGCTACTAACCAACTAGAAGTTACATTAACACATACCCAAATTGAAAAATGGAACCCTGAAGATTCTATTGGTATCTTAAAACTTTTAAGTTTTGATCTATCTGGAAAAGCACTTAGCGAGATAAAAGCTTTAAATTTCTTGCAATTACTTACTACTCAACAAATGGATGATATATTACCCAATTTTTCTAAGATGAATATTTCACCACTTTTGCGAAATCTTAATCCAACAAACAATAAAAACAACACATCAAAACCAACTATAGATGCTTCAAATGTATGGGCATTAACACCGGATTTAACCGCAACAAAAGGGACTTTAGGTGCATCGGATCCGCATTTAAAATTATCTGCTCCGATAATCTGGATGCTTGTTCAATTTAATTTTGAAAATCAGATCATCTCTGGTGGCTCAATTCCTGGTATTCCAGCTATATTCATAGGCAGAAATGATAATATTGCATGGGGATTAACAAATGTAGGTGCTGACGATCAAGACCTATTATTACTAAGGATGCTTCCAAATAATAACTATCAGAGTCCACTCGGACCTGAAAAATTTTATATAATTAAAGAAGAAATTAAAATAAAAAACAAAAAGTCCATAACAAAAAATTATCGGTATACTAAAGCAGGTCCTATCATAGATCCAAATGATTATGGTATTGAGTATGAATTACCTAAAGGCTATGCCCTCGTGCTTAATTGGACAGCTTTTGATCCATCTGATCGCACTATTGAAAACATCCTAAATGTTATGTCATCAAAGACTAGATCAAACGCCCTTGATCAATTTAAGCAGTCTATCTCACCCTACAACAATGTAATGATCATGGACAAAGCAGGTGTTGCATTACAAACATCAGGACGCCCTCCTCTGCGTAAATTAGATAACGACACCTTTGGTCTGTTACCAGCCACCTTTGAAAAACTCAATAATCATTGGTTTGGCTACACTCCTTTTTCTAAAAATCCCTCTATAACAAATCCAAAAAATGGATATGTTGTTAACACCAACAACAAAATCACAGATCAAAAATACCCTTTTAACTTTACGTTCATTTGGCGTGATACGAATCGATATTTACGAGCTAATGAATTATTGGCTTCAAAAGACGTTAATACCTCAGAAGATATGAAGCGTTATCAACTAGATACTCAATCAAAACAAGCCTCAAAACTTATGCCGATTCTTTTAAAACATCTTTCTAAAGAGAATCAAACAAAATATAATTCAATAATCAAATCGCTCCAGAATTGGGATTATAAAATGAATACCAATTCGTTTGAAGCGCTAATCTATCATCAGTGGTTGTATGTGTTGGAACAATCATTATTTGAGCCACTACTTGGTGACCATTGGGACAGGATATTTGATGTTAATCCAAACATCACTGAAATAATTTTAAATAATAGTACTAAACAAAAAAATTGGTGCAACAGTAATGATTGCACAAACCAAATCAATAAGGCTTTTATATCAGCAATAGAAAAACTCAATAAATTACATGGTAAAAACTTTAATAATTGGCACTGGGGTAATGTACATATTGCTAAACTAGAAAATATTTATCTTGGCCGTATTCCAATTCTTAGCTGGTTAGCAAACCTTCAAACACCCATAGATGGTGATGACAATACATTACTTGCATCCAAGATAACTAGACACCATGATCATCCCTTCGATAGTGATCAAGCATCAGGGTTGAGAGCAATCTTTGATTTATCCTCCGAGGAAATGCCAATTATTATCGCAACTGGTCAAAGTAACAACCCCCTATCCTCTCATTATCAGGACCAATTCAAACTTTGGAAGAAAAAAGAATATATTGTTTTACACCAAGATAAAAAAAGAATAATTGAAGATGCTAAACACTTTCCATTATTCAAGCCTAAAGTTCAATAATTTATTTACTCAAAAAGCATTATTCATTAAATTAATAAGATGACTATAAGCGCCGTTATTATCACCTTTAACGAAGAAGATCGTATTACAAAGTGCCTTGAATCACTTCAATGGGTTGATGAAATTATTATTGTTGATTCATATAGTACAGACAATACAGTTAGTCTTTGCAAAAATTTTACCAATCAAGTTTATCAACGAAATTTTAAATCATATGGAGATCAAAAAAGGTATGCTTTAACCAAGGCTTCTTCCAATTGGGTTTTATCCATCGATGCAGACGAGGTAATATCTGAACCACTAAAAAAGCGAATAATAGCCTTATTAGAACACGACCCATCTTATCAAGCTTTTGAAATTCAACGAAAAATGGTTTTTTTAAATAAAGTTCTTAATTTCACGTTTGGACGCGAATATAAATTACGTTTATTCAAAAAAGACCAAGCTCGGATAATTGGTGATATTCATGAAACCATCACAGTTTCTGGTCCAACAGCACGCATTGATGAAATCATGTACCATTATTCACATCGTGACATTAGCCATGTCTTATTAAAAGTAAATCAGTATTCCTCACAATCAGCTTTGCAGATAAAGCATTCAAACTATGGAATTAGCCGATGTATTTTCAGGGGGCTTTTCGCTTTTATAAGACACTACTTTATAAAACTTGGGTTTCTTGATGGTGTCCCTGGATTCATTTGTTGCATAGGTATAGCAGAAGGAACCTACTATAAATACTTAAAAAATATCTACAAATATTAATATCCCTAATTAGACCCTACTATTTCAAACATTATTAACAATAAAAAATTATTTCCTAATATTTAGTGAAATATTAAAACAAATACAAAGCTCAATGTATGAACTTCTGTTTGATCGTTTCTGAAAATGTTCGAGAGACAATTACGGCACATATTGTAACTGGTAGATAGCTCACACCAAATAATTCGCATGATAACATGATGACTGCAATCGGTAGATCAATTACACAAATTAAGGATGAACAGATACCAGATATTAAAAATATAGAATGCAATACATGATCATTTTGTAAAATTTGATATGTAATTAAAAATTCATAAAATGCAGATGATGCCAATG
>CACKTD010000023.1 GCA_902603055.1 Coxiellaceae bacterium
TAACTGCAAGTTTCAGAGAGGGTCTTAACGTAATGCAGTACTTTATTTCTACTCACGGAGCACGAAAGGGTCTAGCTGATATGGCATTAAGAACTGCAAGCTCAGGTTATTTAACTAGAAGATTAGTTGATGTAGCTCAAGACATTGTAGTCACTGAAGAAGATTGTAAAACTGACAAAGGGATTGTCATTAGTGCACGTTTTGAAAATGGTAGTGTAGTTGAAAAATTAAGTGATCGAGTACTGGGACGTTTCTTAGTAGATGACTTCTGTGATGATAATGGTGATATATTGATTCCAGTAGACACATTCATTGACGAAGAAAAAGCAGCCATTATTGATAATCATTACATTGATAGTTTAAAAGTAAGATCCACTATTACATGCCAAACATTATATGGTGTTTGTGCCAAGTGTTATGGACGTGATCTTGCTAGAAGACACGTTGTTAATGTTGGTGAGGCTGTTGGTGTTATTGCTGCCCAATCAATTGGTGAGCCTGGTACACAGCTTACAATGCAGACATTCCATATTGGTGGTGCTTCAACAGTAGCTGTCTCTGATAATCAGATTTCAATAAGGTCTATCGGTAGACTGATATTTAGAAATGTTAAATCAGTAACACACCAAGAAACAAAGCTACCTACAACAATTTCACGTTCAGGTGAGATTATTGTCGTTGATAAAAATGGCCAGGAAATTGAGCGTTACAAAGTGCCTTATGGAACTACTTTGCTCGTTGCAGAGAACTCTGAGGTGAAAACTGGGGATATTGTAGCTCGATGGGATCCACATACACACCCAATTATTGCTGAGGTATCAGGTTTTATTCAGTTTGTAAACTTAGATGAAGGTAGAACTGTCTCAAGACAAACAGATGAGACGACTGGTTTAACAAGCACAGTTGTCTTGCCTGCAGAACAAAGGGAGTCTGGTGAACAGAATAGACCAATGATTCGAATCGTTGATGAGAAAGGTGAATCAGTATGCCTTCCTGGAACAACTACTTTTGCTAATTACTTCTTAAGTGATGGTGCTATCTTAACTTTTGAGGACAAAGATAAAGTGGTTGTTGGCGATGTAGTTGCTAGAATTCCACAAGAATCCTCGAAGAGTAGAGATATTACAGGGGGTCTTCCTCGTGTAGCAGATTTATTTGAGGCCAGAAGACCAAAGGATCCAGCAATACTTGCAGAAATTTCTGGTGTTGTTTCATTTGGAACAGATACTCGAGATAAACGACGATTAATTATTACTGGTGAAAACAATCTAACATCTGAAATTTTAATCCCAAGATGGCGTACAATTTTGGTATTTGAAGGTGAGAAAATTGAGCAAGGTGAGGTAATTGTTGATGGACAGTATGACCCACATGATCTTTTAAGATTATTAGGTGTTAACAAATTAGCTGAGTTTATTATTAATGAAGTTCAAGATGTATATCGTTTACAAGGTGTAAAGATTAATGATAAGCATATAGAAATTATCATAAGACAAATGCTAAGAAAAGTTGTTATTCAAGATTCTGGTAATACTCAATTATTACAGGGTGAGCAGATTGAACGTTCTGCATTTGAGAGTGAAAATACCAAGGTTAATACTGAAATTGGTGAAAGAAAAGCTGTAGCTATGCCTTCATTGCTTGGGATTACGCGTGCATCATTAACTAATGATTCATTTATATCTGCTGCATCCTTCCAAGATACAACTCGTGTCTTAACTGAAGCAGCACTTCAAGGTAAAGTGGATGAGTTAAAAGGACTTAAAGAAAACGTTATTGTAGGTCGTTTAGTTCCTGCAGGTACAGGTTACAAAGCGTATAAAGATTTACAGTTTACCCGCGCAGAGCATGATTTTGATCAAATGTTAAAAGAAGCATCATCAGATGAAACACCGGATGAGGAAAATAAGGATTGACAATGACTACTAGTTTTAATAAAATTAAATCTTCTATCTATTTAAGGAAAATTTATGGCAACCGTTAACCAAGTTATGCGTAAACCTAGGGTTTCTAAGCCCGTAAAAAATAATGTGCCAGCTCTAGAAGGCTGTCCGCAGAAAAGAGGCGTGTGCGTACGTGTTTATACAGTAACACCAAAGAAACCAAACTCTGCACTTCGTAAGGTATGTCGTGTAAGGCTGACAAATGGACAAGAAGTTACAGTTTATATTGGTGGTGAAGGCCACAATTTACAAGAACACTCAGTTGTTCTAATACGAGGCGGGCGTGTAAAGGATTTGCCTGGTGTACGATATCACGTCGTTAGAGGTGCTTTGGATACATATGGTGTTGAAGGTCGTGGTCAGAGACGATCTAAGTATGGAACCAAAAAGAAGAAAAAGGATTAAGAGATGGCTAGAAAACCTAAGAAAAGAACAAAATATATTAAACTGAATAAAATCAGTGTGGATACGCATTATCAATCGTCTTTAATTCAGAAATTGATTAAATATGTTATGAAAGACGGTAAGTTACAACTTGCGAATAAGATTGTGTATAGCGCGATTGATGTTTTTTATGATGATTACATGAAAAAAACAGCAACAGGCGAAGAGAAAAATCTTGATAAAGCTGTTATGGTAAAAATACTATTTGATCGATTGGTTAAAGCTGGTCCAGATGTAGAAGTGAAATCTAAGCGTCTTGGTGGGGCAAACTATCAAGTTCCTGTACCAGTAAATGCTGAACGTAAAGTGACATTGCTTTATCGCTGGATTCTTAAATGTGCTCGTAAACGTAAGGGTTCTACGATGACAGTTAATCTAGCCCGTGAATTAATGGATCTAATTGCAAATCGTGGTTCTGTTGTTAAGGAAATGGAAAACCTAAGAAAA
>CACKTD010000024.1 GCA_902603055.1 Coxiellaceae bacterium
AAAATAGTTTTCAAATACAAGATAATGGATTATGTATCTATGAAACTAAACCCCATGCTTTTTTTATCGACAAAGAAAGCGCAAAATTTAAATTTTTAAAAGAATATAAAGACCTTCTTAATGAGATGCTTCAATGTAGTGCCAGCCCGCTTAACAGAAAACAACCAAAAAAATATGCCATTGATTTTAATAAATTTGCTATAGGATATACTATATTCATTGCATTATTACTACTTATAGCTGGAACCTCCCCTGCTATACCATTAGTATATGCGGGTTTTATTTTTGCTGCGTTCGTTAGTTTAACAATTATAGCAAGTGGGGTTTGTACTATTTATGACAATTACAAGCTTTCCATGTTTAAATCTCAGCAAAAGATTGACTTTATTGAAGAATTTAATGAAAACACTGGAAAAGCATACAAATAACGCATTTTCTTCATAAAACCTTAATGTAAAATTGCTATAATATAAGTATGTCTCAATATACTTTAGATACAAATAACAAATCAGCCAGAACCGTTGATCAACACTTTGGAAGTTTACCAGTCCAAACAAGTAAAAAATTAAACGAAGATTTACTGAAAACTATACATAATTCACTGGAACTAAAGTCTATTTCTTTTAATGATCTTTTGCATACAATGCATAAAAGAGAAAAAGAGAATAAAACAATAAACCCAGAAGCGAATAAAGATGAGTTATTTAAAGTGTTTTTTGAAAGCTTTAAGCTAAGTGAAATTGAACCTAATTTAGAAGATAATCTCCAATGGATTCAAGTATATCAAAACATCTACAAGGGCCTAATTGCACAATCACTAACAGTGCATTGTTTGAAGGTAATCAATTCAATTGATGGTAATTTAGATGAAGTTATAAAAGCCAAAAAAGAATTTGAAATTGTTAATATAGAGATTTTACATAGAACCGCCATTTATTGGTTGATAGCAATTGGGACAATTATTGGCGTAGTTTTATCAGAGGCATTTCTATTATCATTGCCAATTTTAGGAGCCTTATCAATTATTATAGCTACATTAATAATACTTCCAATATTATCAATGAGGTTTGTGCCGCACTTTATTAATGCGAATGTTGAGCAGCAGCAAGAAAAAATCAAAAAAGCAGAAAAAATATTTGCTCCTGTACAGGAAGAATTAAATGAAGTAAAAAATTCTTTTAATATTAATGAAAAAAAGGACCTATATTTACAAATACTTACAGCAAAGAATGAAGAAATGAAAGCTCGTCAAAATGTAAATTCAATAAAAACCGATACAAATCCTGATACCTTTCAAGACAAATTTAATGAGGCCACAGCAAAACATGATGAAGCACTCCTGAAAATGAAAGATCTTAAACATAAATTTTTCGGTGCTTCTAGGGAATCAAATGAGCAGGAAGATATCTTACCATCAAATAAAATTTAATGAGTTCTAACTACAACCACATAAAAAAAGAGTTAATTGAAGCACATATAATTTATGATGTAATTAATTACTATAATCACATCGTTTCACATAACTTATTTTTACCAAAACCATCAAATAATAATAAATTATCAATTAAAAATGCTGTGGAAAAAACAAACTTATGTTCGGAAGATAAAAATAACTTATTTAAGGAACTAAACAGTATCAAGCAAGAATTTATTAACAACTTAAATTGGGATGAGATTTCAGAATTTGTTGGACTGATTGACACACTAAATCAGGACTACCGCCTTCAGGCCATAATGCTTACCTTCTTATTGATTGCTATTAGTTTATTTACCATAAATATAGCATTACTCATTGCAAGTGGATGTGGTGCTTTTGCAATACCTGGAATCATGGCAACTTATAACCCTATTATCATCTCTATAACTATGATAATTTCTGCATATCTTTCAAGAAATGCTTTATTTAGTTATAAAGCCATAAAATCAGACTATGATTTACACAAAAGAGTACTACATAATAAGTTTGAAAGTTCGTTGGAAAGTTGTAAAATTTAAGCGCATTTGATAGCTTAAAAACATGCTAGAAAAAGTTCAAATCATTTTATTTAATCCCATCAATCAATCCTTTTTAGTTTTACAAACTAACTCAAAGCGTGGATCATTCTGGCAAAACATCACAGGCTCATGTGAACACAATGAGGCTCCAATCGATGCTGCGAAACGTGAGTTGCAAGAAGAAACAGGCGTTATTGCCTCTCAAAATACCATTAGATCACTAAATGCACACCAACTATTCACAGATCGTAATGG